>JBJHBG010000021.1:0-49349 GCA_050485385.1 Geminicoccaceae bacterium
GGATCAGGTTGGTCCAGGCATCGCCCCAGGCGACGGCCATGGCGACGCGGCCGACGTCGGCGCCGAGATCGAGCGCGGCCGGCAGCATGATCGGTGCCTGCACCGCCCATTGGCCGCCGCCGGAGGGCACGAAGACGTTGACCAGCCCGGCGGAAAGGAAGGTCCAGAGCGGCAGCGTCTCGGCCGAGGCGATGGCGACGAAGGCGCGGCTCAGCGCCTCGGCCATGCCCGAGCCCGCCATCATGCCCATGATGCCGGCGTAGAAGGGAAACTGCACGATGATGCCGGCGGCACCCTTCACCGCCTCGGTCACCGCCGCCAGCAGGCGGCGCGGCGTGCCGTGGAGGAGAATGCCCAGCATCAAGAACAGGAAGTTGACGATGTTGAGGTTGAGGTCCGCGCCCCGCACGAAAAAATAGTGGACGAGGTAGGCCATGCCGGCGGCGCCGACCAGGATGGACAGCACGCGGCTGGTTTCCAGCTTGTCGGCGGGCCGGTCGGTGCTGCCGGTGTCGGGGATGAGGTCGCTCTCGCGCAGCTTCGCTGGGTCGACGTGCACCGCCGGGCCGCCGCGGCCGACCATCAGGTAGTTCACCAGCGGGATGACCACGAAGAGCGCTGCCACCAGGACCAGGTTGTAGGTCGCGAAGATGGTCTGGTCGGTGGAGATGACGCCCACCAGATCGGCGGCGAAGTGACCCTCGGTGGCAACGGTCAGCGGCACCGAGCCCGCCAATCCGCCGTGCCAGACGACGAAGCCGGAATAGGCGCTGGCGATCAGGAGGCGATAGTCCACCGTCGGCCCGCGCTGCGCGAGCTGGCGGGCGAACAGGGCGCCGATGACGAGGCCGAAGCCCCAGTTGATCCAACTCGCGACCAGCGCCACCAGCGTGACCAGCACGATCGCTTGGCCCGGCGTGCGAGCGAGCGTGGCGACGCCCGCCAGGATGCGGCGAAAGACCGGCGTGGTGGCGAGGACGAAGCCCGTCACCAGGATCAGCACCATCTGCATCGAGAAGGTGAGCAGATTCCAAAAGCCGTTGCCCCAGTACTCCACCATCTGCAGGGGCGTGGAGCCAAGGCCGAGGCCGCCGGCGAAGACGACGAGCGAGAGGAGGATGGCGAGGACGAACGGATCGGGCAGATAACGGTCCACCAACCGGACCGAGCCCTCGGTGATGCGATCGAGCATGGCCTTGACCCCCCTCGCCATTGGCGCCTTCGGCTTAGCCGCGCCGGGCGCCGCTGACCAGGGCCTCAGCCGAGATCGAAGCCCTTGCGCCGAACGAAGGCGCCGAAGTCCGCGCGCTGCGGCGTTGCGTACTGCCGCGCCTTGTCCTCGGACCACCCGTAGTCGTCGACGCGGCCGAAGCGATCCTCGTCGCGCTGCCGGGCGTAGGGGCGGAGTGCCTGCCGGCGAGCGTCGTAGGCTCGAACGTGCGCCTCGACGCCGTTCTCCGACCAGCCGTTCTCGTGCACTGTCACGGCGAGCGGCAGGCGTGGCGAAGGCTTGGGGTCGTGCGCCGGATAGCCGAGCGCGAGTCCGGCGATGGGGATCACCAAGTCCGGCAGCCCCAAAAGCTCGCTCACCGCTTCAGGTTTACTTCGTAACCCACTGATGCAACAGCAACCAAGGCCTGACGCTTCTGCGACGAGCACGAACGTGGCCAGCACGATGGCACCATCCACCGTGGCGTTGAAGAAGGCGTCCAGATGGTCGTTGACGAAGGCGTGGCCGCGCCAGGCGTGGAGTTGGCGCTGCCGCCGGGCGTTGCCGCAGAGGACGGCGAGCGCGGGGGCTTGGGCCACCCAAGGCTGGTCGTCGACCGTGGCCGCCAAGGCGGCGAGCAAGGCGGGGTCGGTTACCAGGACGACGTCTGCCTGTTGCAGGTCGCTCTTGGTGGGCGCGGCGAGGGCGAGAGCCGCGAGGGTGCGCACGAGCGCCGGCTCGACCGGCCGCTCGGCGAAGCGGCGGCAGGACGCACGCGCGGCGAGGGTGCCGGCCAGGGCGACGTGGTCGAGGGCCGGCGGCACGTCCGGGACCTCGCCGAAGCGAAAGGCCAAGGCGTCTGCGAGCGGGCGGACGGTCATCGTGCCGGCTCGCCCAGCAGCCACGCCGCCTGTCGCACCAGCGTCCGATCCATGCTGGCGAAGCCCGCGAGTTGGAGGCCCATGGGCAGACCGTCGACCTCGAGGAGCGGAAGGGAAATCGCCGGCAGGCCGAGGAAGGTCCAGTAGGTCAGGGTGGTCCGGCTGCCGGTGTTCGCCAGCCCGATCGGCGCCGGCCCCGAGCCCGCCGGCAGCAGGAAGCCGTCGTAGCGGCCGGCGAGTGCGGTCACGCGCGACCGCAGGAGCCGCCGCTCCTCGTGGATGGCGGCATAGGCTGCGAGGTCCAGGCCGAGCCCGCGCTCCAGCAGATCCAGGATATGGCGGGAAAGGCCGTCCGGCTGACGTTCGCGATAGCCCAGATAGGGCCAGCGCATGTCGAAGGCCATGAGGTCCAAGGCGCGCTCCGCTACCGGCTCGAGTGCGCTGGTGAGCGCCGTCAGCAAGGGGTCCGCTGCGGGCTCGACGATCGTCACGCCGCGCTGCCGCAGTCGGTCGAGACCATCCTCGAAAGCCTGGAGCGCAGAGGGCTCCAACTCCCGCATCCAGCCGTCGAGCCGCAGCACCGTGAGCCGGCGCGGCGGCAGCGGCTGCAACGGTCCATCGACGGCGCCGCCGAGGCTGCCGCCGGCATGGCCCGGCGCCCGCTCCGCGACCCAGCGGGCGAGCCGCCAGGCATCCTCGACGTGCGGGGCGATCACGCCCAGATGGTCGAGACTGGCCGACACCGGGTGGATGCCGCCGAGGGAGAGGGCGCCGAAGCTGGGCTTGTAGCCGACCACGCCGCAGAACGCCGCCGGCCGCAGGATCGAGCCGAGCGTCTGGGTGCCGAAGCCGGCGGCGACCATGCCCGCGGCGGCAGCGGCCGCCGCACCCGACGACGAGCCACCGGGCGTGCGCGCGGGATCGTTCGGGTTCACCGTCGGCCCGGAGGCGCCGGTGGCGAACTCGGTGGTGACCGTCTTGCCGACGACGATGCCGCCGCCGTCGCGTACCGCGCGGACGCAGGCGGCATCGATGTCGGGCTCGGCGTCGGCGAAGAGCGGGCTGTTCATGCGGGTGGGAAAGGCGGCGGTGGCGACGATGTCCTTCACGCCGATCGCCATGCCGTCGATGGGCGACAGCGGCCGGCCGGCCCGCCACCGGGCACTCGCCGCATCCGCGGCCGTGCGGGCGGCATCCAGGTCGTAGACAACGAACGCCCGCACGTCCGGCTCCGCCAGCGCGATGCGCTCCAGGTGCCACTCCAGAACGGCGCGGGGCGAGGTGGCACCGTCGCCGAAGTCAGTGGTCGTGCTGGTAAAGGATGGACCGCGGGCCACCAGCCCGGCCGGTTCCGAGGTGCGCATCGTCAGGCTCTCCAAGTCGCGGATCGGCGGGGCGGCGTGCCGGCCCGCTTCGGCATGAGGCGCGGACGCATGGCTGATTGTCAACAGTCGTCCGTTGACACGAACCGGGTGGCTTCGATGATGCGGCGATGCTCGCTCGCCTGCGCTCGGCCTTGGACATCGATTGGCGTGCGCTGGCGGTGGCGCTCGCCATCGGCGGTGCGGGCGGTGGCCTGTTCGCCCATTGGAATTTGCCGCTGCCCTGGATGATCGGCGCGCTCGTCGCGACCACCGCCACGGCGATCGCTCATGGAGTCGTGTATCCGCCGCCGGCGCGGCCCCTGCTTCGGGTACCGCTGAAGCTGCGCAACGCCATGCTGGTGATCGTCGGCATCATGCTCGGCGGAGCCTTCGATCCCGGCGTCGCCGGCGCGCCGGGTGCCTGGCTGGTGAGCCTTCTCGGCCTCGCGCTCTACGTGCCCTTGGCGCTCGTCATGGGCTTCGTCTACCTCCGCCGGGCGGTCGGCTTCGATCCGATCACGGCCTACTTCACGGCGGCACCGGGCGGCCTTGCCGAACTGACCTTCGTGGGCGCTGCCGCCGGCGGCGACGAGCGGCGCATCGCCCTCGCGCACAGCATCCGCATCATGCTGGTGGTGATGATCCTGCCGTTCTGGCTGCAACTCGCCTGGGGCTACGTGCCCGGCGCCCGCGCCTCGCTGGCGAGTGCGGCCGCCGGAATCGGCCCGCTCGATCTGGCGCTGCTCACCGCGTGCGCGCTGGGCCTGCCGTTGGCGCGGCGTCTACGGCTTCCGGCGGCGCACCTCACCGGCCCAATGCTCCTGTCGGCCGCGGTCCACCTCCTCGGTTGGACCGACAGTGCGCCACCGGCAGCCCTGGTCGCCGCGGCCCAGGTCGTGATCGGCGCCGCCATCGGCATGCGCTTCGGTGGGGTGCGTCCGGCGTTCGTCCTGCGCATGGCCTGCGTCTCGGCTGGTCTCACCGTGCTGCTGGCAGGGCTGGCGATCGCGTTCGTCGCCGGCCTCGGCCCGCTCACCGGGCTCGACCGACTGGCCCTGCTGCTCGCCTATGCGCCCGGCGGCGTCGCCGAGATGAGCCTCGTGGCCCTGGCGATGGACGTCGATCCGGGCTTCGTTGCCACGCATCACGTGGTCCGGATCGGCCTGATCGTGCTCCTGGTGCCGTTGACCTTTCGCTGGCTGCGGCCACGGCTGACCGGCGTGGGTTCGGCTTGACCCACGCGGCGGGATGGTGGATCTATCCTGCCAACTGTCGACAATTCAGGCGCGTGATCGGCGCGCAAGGGAAGGGAGGAGGTTCATGCCGCATCGGCCGGCAAGCTCCGCGTTGGCGCGTTTCAAGGTGCTCGACCTCACCCGGGTGCGGTCCGGCCCCACCTGCGTGCGCCAGCTCGCCGACTGGGGCGCCGACGTGGTCAAGGTCGAGCCGCCCGCGACGGACGACGTGGGCGCCTTGGGCGGACCGCGCGCCGGCGCCGATTTCCAGAACCTGCACCGGAACAAGCGGAGCCTCACGCTCGACCTGAAGAAGCCCGAGGGCCAAGCCGTGTTTCGCCGGCTCGTCGCCTGGGCCGACGTGGTGGTGGAGAATTTCCGCCCGGACGTGAAGGGCCGGCTCGGTCTCGACTATGCCAGCCTGGAGGCGATCAACCCCGGCATCGTGCTCGCCAGCATCTCCGGCTTCGGCCAGGACGGCCCCTACGCGCAGCGGCCGGGCTTCGACCAGATCGCCCAGGGCATGGGCGGGTTGATGTCGATCACCGGCCTACCGGGGCAGGGGCCGGTGCGCGCGGGCATTCCCATCGCCGACCTTACCGCCGGCCTGATGGCGGCCCAGGGCATTCTGGTGGCGCTGTTGGAGCGGGAAAGCTCGGGCAAGGGCCAATGGCTGCAAACCTCGCTCCTCGAGGCGCAGATCTTCATGCTCGACTTCCAGGCCGCTCGCTGGCTGATGGACGGTGACGTGCCCAAGCAGGCGGGCAACAACCATCCGACCAGCATCCCGACCGGCGTGTTCCAGACGAGCGACGGCCACATCAACATCGCCGTGGCGGGGCAGGTCATCTGGCGGCGGTTCCTCGAGGCCATCGACCGGCTCGACCTCGGCGAGGACGAGCGCTTCGCCACGCCGCAGGCGCGCTCGACGCACCGGGATGCCTTGAACGCCGAAATCGAGGCCATCACCAAGACGCGCGCCTCGGCGGCGTGGGTCGAGGCGTTCAACGCAGCGGGCGTGCCGACCGGTCCGATCTACCGGATCGACGAGGTGTTCGCCGATCCGCAGGTGCAGCATCTCGGCATCGCGCGCGACGTGGTGTCGACCGAGCGGGGGCCGACCCAGATCGTCGGCCAGCCCGTGCGCCTGGAGCGCACGCCCAGCGCCATCGCCGCACCGCCGCCCACCATCGGCCAGCACACCGACGAGATCCTGGGCGATCTCGGCTACGACGCGGCCGCCATCCGGGCGCTGCGCGACGCCGGCGCCGTCTGAGCCCAGCCACGGGAACGCACGATCATGACCGACAAGCTCTTGACCGAGGTCGCGGACGGCATCGGCCGCATCGTCTTCAACAACCCGGAACGGCGCAACGCCGTGTCCTTGGAGATGTGGGAGGCGTGCGAGGCGGCACTCGACCGCTTCGCCGCCGATCCCGAGGTCCGCGTGGTGGTCGTCTCCGGCGCGGGGGAAAAGGCGTTCGTCTCCGGCGCCGACATCTCGAAGTTCGAGAGTGAGCGCTCCAGCGCGGAGGCGGTCGCCCACTACAACGCCGCCACCGCCCGGGCCTACGGCAAGCTGTACGATTTCGCCAAGCCGACCATCGCCGAGATCACCGGCGTGTGCGTCGGCGGCGGCGTGGCGCTCGCGGTCTGCTGCGACCTGCGCATTGCGGGCGAGACGTCGCGCTTCTCGATTCCCGCCGCCAAGCTCGGTCTCGGCTACGGCTATGCCGGCCTCAGGCGCCTCGTTCACGTGGTCGGCCCGGCCTTCGCCAAGGAGTTGTTCTTCACCGGCAGGCTGTTCTCCGCGGAGGAGGCGCGCATCATGGGCCTCGTCAACCGCGTCCTCCCCGACGGCGAGGTTGCCGGCTACGTTGCCGGCTACGCCCAGGCCATCGCCGAGAACGCGCCTTTGACCGTCACCTCGGTGAAGGCGATCATCGACGGCGTCTCGAAGGATCCGGCCGACCGCGACCTCGACGCCTATCAGGCGATGGTCGACCGCTGCTTCGCCAGCCAGGACTACATCGAGGGCCGCCGCGCGTTCATGGAAAAGCGTAAACCCCGCTTCGTCGGTGCCTGATCGGCCGGCCGGGACTTGTCCTCCTCGCCCGCGCCGTTAGCGTAGTCGACTTCGTTTCGCGATCGTCCGAGGGAGGGAAGGATGTCCACCACGGCCAGATACGGTCTCCTTGCCGGTGCGGCGCTGTCGTTGGTACTTTTTGCCGGCGACGCCGCGGCGCAGCAGATCAGGAGCTACGTCGTCACCACCGCCAGCACGGGTGGCACCTTCTATCCCGTCGGCGTCGGCATGGCGTCGTTGTGGACCGAGCGGCTGCGCGACCTGAACGTCCGCGCCTCGGCCATCTCGTCGGCGGGGTCGGCCGAGAACATCGCCATGATGCACCAGGGCGAGGCCGAGTTCGCCATCATCGGCGGGTATTTCGGCCGCATCGCCTACGAGGGCATCGAGGAGTTCGAGCGGCTCGGCCGGCTGGACGAGTTGCGCACGATCACCAGCCTTTGGCCCAACGCCGAGCAGTGGATCATGCTCGCCGACAAGGCACCCACCGGCACCATCGAGGACGTGGTCGGCCACAGGATCAACGTCGGCCGGCCCGGCAGCGGCACCGAACTCTACAGCCTGCACATCCTGCGCGGCCTGGGCATCGACCCGGACGCCGACCTGCAGTTCGAGTACGTGGGTTTCAGCGAGGCGGTCGACCTGTTGCGCGACGGCCGCATCGACGGTGCCAATCTGGGTGGCGGACCGCCGATCGCGGCCTTGACCGAGGCCTATTCGTCGCTCGGCGCCGATCGCATTACCATGCTCGAGTTCACCGACGAGCAGCTGGAGGCGATCCAGGCCGACAGCCCGATGCCGATGTACCGCTACACGCTCGCGGCCGACACCTATCCGGGTCAGACCGAGCCGGTCGACATCATCGCCCAGGTGACGCTGTTGGCGGTGCATGCGGGCGTCGAGGACGAGGTGGTCTACGCCATGACCAAGGCGGTGTTCGAGAACAACGACTATCTCACGAACATTCACAGGATCATGGAGGGCATCACCCTGGAGACGGCGCTCGACGGGCTGCCGGCGCCGCTGCATCCTGGTGCCTACGACTACTACTCGGAGCAGGGCCTCGACATTCCGGACGCCCTGGTGCCGCCGGAGCGCCGCTCCTAGGCCCAGACCAATTGATCGTGGTTGAGCGGCGCGGGGCTCGGCCCCGCGCCGTCGTTCGGGGAAGGAAGGGCTCGACGGTGCGGGCGGCAGGCGGGACGACGACGCCCTCGGGCGAGGCGAACGACGAGGGCGGCGTCGCCCGGCAACTGACGGGGCTTTACGCGCTCGCGGTCTACGTGATCGCCATCGTGATCGCACTCGGCCACATGTACTACAACAGCTATGGCCTGTTGGGCTCGGTGCCGCGCAACGCGCTGCACATGGCGACCATGGCGCTGTTGGTTTTCCTCACCATCCCGGCCCGCGGCGGGAGCCCGCAGCATCGCTTCAGCGTGGTCGACGTCGCCCTCGGCATCGCCGTGTGCGTCTGCGGCTGGTACATCTTCACCCACTACCTCCTCATCCACCGCCAGCAGTTCAGCATTCCCTCGACCCGCGATCTCGTCTTCGCGGCCTTCACGGTCGTGCTGCTGCTCGAGGCGGCGCGACGGGCCGCCGGCTGGATGATCCCGGCAATCGCACTGTTCTTCATCCTTTACGCCATCTGGTTCGGACAGTTCATCCCCGGCCCGTTCTACTATTCGCCCACGTCGTACGAGCGCCTGTTGTTCCGTCTCGCGCTGACCGACGAGGCGATTTTCGGCATCGTCGCCAACATTTCCTCGACTTACGTGTTCACCTTCATCCTGTTCGGCGCCTTCCTCATCAAGTCGGGGGCGGGCGCCTTCGTCATCGACCTGGCACTTGCGGTGGCGGGCCGCGTGCGCGGCGGCCCGGCGCATGCGGCGGTGCTGGCGAGCGGCATGATCGGCTCCATCACCGGCAGTGCGGTTGCCAACACGGTGACCTCCGGCGCCTTCACCATTCCCTTGATGAAACGGATCGGCTACGCGCCGCGCCAAGCCGCCGGCATCGAGGCGGCGGCCTCCACCGGCGGTCAGATCATGCCGCCGATCATGGGCGCCGGCGCCTTCATCATGTCGCAGTTCACCGGCATCCCGTACATCGAGATCGTCGCTGTCGCCCTGTTGCCGGCGATCCTCTACTTCCTCTCGGTCAGCTTCTTCATCTACCTCTCGGCGCACCGCGACGGCATCGGCAAGCTGGAACTCGACGACACCCCCAAGCTCGGCCGCGTGCTGCGCGAGGGGGCGGTCTTCTTCGTTCCCATCGGCTGCGTCATCGGCACGCTGATCTACGGCTACACACCGCTCTTCGCCGGTCTCGTCGGCATCGTCGCCGTCGTCGTCGCGAGTTGGTTCACCAAGTCCTACCGGATGGGGCCGAAGGCCATCCTGGACGCGCTCGCGACCGGCGCTCGCAACGCCGCCGCCACCGCCGTGGTCCTGCTCACCGCCGGCGTGGTGGTGGGCATCGCCGGGCTCACCGGCATCGGCATCACCTTCTCCGGCATGATCGTCGGCCTTGCCGGCGACAACTTGTTCCTCGCGGTGGTGCTCATCGCCTTCGCCTCGTTGATCCTCGGCATGGGCCTGCCGGTCAGTGCCGCCTATGTGATGCTGGCGATCCTCGCCGCCCCGGCGCTGACGCAGATGGGCGTGGCGCTGATCGCCGCGCACATGCTCATCTTCTGGTACAGTCAGGACTCCAACGTGACACCACCCATCGCGCTTGCCGCCTACGCCGCCTCGGGCATCGCCGGATCGAAGCCCATGGCCACCTCGTTCACCGCCTGGAAGTACGCGAAGGGGCTCTATTTCATTCCGCTGCTGTTCGTCTATTCGCCGATCCTCTTCACCGGCAGCTACGTCGACGCGTTGATCACCACCGTCTTTGCCGCCTTCGGCCTGTTCTGCGCAGCGGTGGTCTTCGAGGGTTACCTCGTGCGGCGCACCGGCGCGATCGTGCGCGTCGGCTTTTTCGTCGCCGCCGTCGGCCTGTTCTGGCCGAGCCTCCTGGTCTCGCTGCCGAGCCTCGCGCTGTTCGGTCTGCTGCTCGCCTGGCAGCGCAGAGGTGCGCGGCCGGTGGCGGAGGCGCGGTCGTGAGCGTGACCATGCACGAACTCGATCTCGCGGCGCGCGCGCCGCGTGACGTCTACCGGCTCTTGATCGGCCTCGTCGTGCCGCGGCCGATCGCTTGGGTCACCACCCGCGACGCCGAGGGCCGGCCCAACGCGGCACCGTTCAGCTTCTTCAACGTGATGGCGGAGGACCCGCCGCTCGTCGTCATGGGCCTCGACGGCCGCCTGGGCGAACGCACGCCCAAGGACACCACCGCCAACATCCAGGCAACGGGCGAGTTCGTCGTCCACATCGTCGACCGGGCGCACGCGGAGGCGATGAATCGCACGGCCATCGACCATCCGCCGGAGGTCGACGAGCTGGCCGACGCGGGCCTCCGAACGGTGCCGGCAACGAAGGTCGACGTGCCGCGGATCGACGGCGTGCCGGCGGTGCTCGAATGCCGCCGCTACCAGGCCCTGGAGATCGGCCCCCGCCGCGTCATCATGATCGGCGAGGTCGTCCACATCGCGGTGCGCGCCGACGTCATCGATCCGACCACGGAGCGGATCGACGCGCGGGCGCTCGACGCCGTGGCCCGGCTGGGCGGTGCCGACTACGCGACGATCCGCGACCGGTTCACCATGCCGCGCCTGACGGCCTGACCGAAGCGCGGGGCGGCGTCGCGAAGGGGTGCTGCCCCCTCCACCTTTCCTGCATGGCGATGCTAGATGGCGTTGGGCAACGCCGGAGGTACGACGATGCACGACGAGACGTTCGATCCCGACGCCTGGATCGACGCGATGGCACCGGTGGTGGGGGTGACGATCGGCGACGAGCAGCGGCCGGGTGTTCGCACCTTCCTGGCCCTCGCCAAGTCCATGGCCGACGGGCTCGACACCGTCGCGTTGCCCGACGACGAGCTGCAGTTAGCACCGGTCTTCACGCCGGAGGACCAGGGTTGAGCCCCTTCACCTTCGCCTACCGCACCGCCGCCGCCGTGCGCACGGGCGAGATCCGCGCGGCGGAGGTGACGACCGCGGCCTTGGAGCGTATCCGGGCCCTCGATCCGGGCCTTGCCGCCTTTACCGATATCCTGGCCGAGCGCGCGCTGGCGACGGCGGATCGCATCGATACGGCTAGGGCGCGGGGGGTGGCGGTGGGACCGCTCGCGGGCGTGCCTTTCGCCGTCAAGAACCTGTTCGACGTGGCGGGCCTCGCGACGAGGGCAGGCTCCAAGATCAACCGCGACCGGCCGCCCGCCGCGGCCGACGCCACCTTGGTCCAACGGTTGGAGGCGGCGGGGGCCGTCCTGGTCGGCGCTCTCAACATGGGCGAGTATGCCTACGACTTCACCGGCGAGAACGTTCACGACGGCGCCTGCCGCAACCCGCACGATCCGAGCCGCATGACCGGCGGTTCCTCCTCCGGCTCGGCGGCGGCGGTGGCGGCGGGAATGGTGCCGCTGAGCCTCGGCTCCGACACCAACGGCTCGATCCGCGTGCCGGCGGGCCTCTGCGGCGTGTTCGGCCTCAAGCCGACTTATGGCCGGCTCAGCCGCGGTGGTAGCTTTCCCTTCTGCGACAGCCTCGACCATGTCGGTCCCCTCGCCCGCTGCACGCTGGACCTGGCGCTGGCCTACGACGTCGTGCAGGGAGCGGATGCGCGCGACCCCGCCTGCCGCCCGCCGGCACCGGCTCCGGCGGCGGGGCGCCTCGATGCGGGCGTGGCGGGGCTGCGGATCGGCGTCCTCGGCGGCTATTTCGCGCAAGGGCTGACGGACGCGGTGCGGGCTGCGGTCGACCGTGCGGCGACGGCGCTCGGTGCCGCCCACGAGGTCGAGATCGACGGTGTGGAAGCGGCCCGCGCCGCCGCCTTCCTCGTGACCAACGTCGAGAGTGCGCGGCTGCATCTCGACCGTTTGCGACGGCGCGGCCCGGACTTCGACCCGCTGACCCGCGAGCGCCTCCTCGCGGGTGCCCTGCTGCCGGCCAGCTGGTACGTGCGCGCGCAGGAGGTGCGACGCTGGTGGACCCGCCAACTCGCCGCCACGTTTCGCGAGGTCGATCTGTTGATCGCTCCGGCGACGCCGTGCCAGGCGCCGCCCATCGGCCAGCGCACGCTGGTGCTCGACGGTAGGGAGGTGCTGTTGCGGCCGTCGCTCGGCCTCTACACCCAGCCCATCTCCTGCGCCGGGCTGCCGGTCTGCACGGCACCCGTGGCCGAAGCGGGCGTGCTGCCGATCGGCGTGCAACTCATCGCCGCCCCCTGGCGGGAGTATCGTTGCCTGCAGGCTGCACGGACCCTGGAAGCTCGCGGCATCGCCGTCGCTCACGCGCCGTCGCGGTAAGGCAGGTAGGAGGCGAGCATCGGCAATTCCGCCTCGACCTGCTGGCGCTCGCGGGCGAGGAACGCTTCGACCGGCGTACGCAGCGCCGGGTCGCGGATCAGGTGTGCGGAGTAGGTGAGGGTGGGCGCGTAGCCGCGCTGGAGCTTGTGCTCGCCCTGCGCGCCGGCCTCGACGCGGGTCAGTCCCCAGCCGAGGGCCAAGTCGATGGCGCGGTAGTAGCAAAGCTCGAAGTGCAGGAACTTGAACTCTTCGAGCGCACCCCAGAGGCGGCCGTAGAGCGTGTCGCCGCCGATCAGGTGCATGGCGGCGGCGACGCACCGGCCGTCCTTGTAGGCGAGGGCGAGGACCAGGGCGTCGCCCAGCCGTTCGGCCAGCAGCCGGAAGAAGTCGCGCTTGAGGTAGCCTTGCCCCCAGGTGCGCTTCTCCACCGTGGCGAGGTAGAAGGGGTAGAACGCCTCCATGTCGGCCGGCGTGATGTCGCTACCGCGATGCACCACCACCGCGATGCCGCTCTCGGCGACGCGCCGCCGTTCTTTGCGGATGGCCTTGCGCTTGGCCGATTTCAGGGCGCCCAGAAAGCCGTCGAAATCGCCGTAGCTCCGGTCGGTCCAGTGGTACTGCACGCCGAGGCGGATGCCCCATCCGGCATCGCGGAAAAGATCGGCCTCGGCTGCCGTGCAGAAGGTGACATGCACCGAGGACACGTCGAGCCGCTCGGCGGCCGCCTCCAGGCCTGCGATCAGGATGCGCTTCGCACCGTCGTCGGTCGCGAGCAGGCGCGGCCCCGGCACCGGGGTGAAGGGCACGGCCACTTGGAGCTTCGGGTAGTAGCGGCCGCCGGCACGCTCGTAGGCATGCGCCCAGCCGTGGTCGAAAACGTACTCGCCGGAGGAGTGCGACTTGACGTAGGCCGGCGCGATGGCGGTGGGCTCGGCGGGCTCGCCCGCCACCACCGGCACGGCGGCCCAGCCGGTCTCCGGCACGGCCGAGGCGGAGGTCTCGAGCGCCTCCAGATAGCCGTGCCGGACGAACGGGTTGGAGGCGGGCGCCAACCGGTCCCAGGCGGCGGCCTCGAGGCCCGCCACGCCGCGCACCAGATGGACGGTCGGCGCCTCGTCCATCAGAGCGCGAAGGTGGCGTCGACTTCGACCGACGAGCCCAGCGGCAGGCTCGGCGCGCCGACGGCGAACCGCGCATGACGGCCGGCGTCGCCCAGCGCCAGCACGAGCAGATCGGAGGCACCGTTGATCACCTTCGGGTGGTCGGCGAAGTCCGGCGCGCAGTTGACGAAGCCCTGCACCTTCATGCAGCGGACGATGCGTTCGAGGTCGCCGTCGAGGGCGGCCTTGGCCTGGGCCAGGATGTTGATGGCGCAGAGCCGGGCGGCGGCGATGCCGTCCTCCAGGCTCACGTCGCTGCCGACCTTGCCGACGTAGGCGACCTTGCCGCCGGCCATGGGTACCTGACCGGAGACGAACAGAAGCCCGTTCGCCACCGTGGCTGGGACGTAGTTCGCGGCCGGCAGCGGTGCCTCCGGCAGCGTGATGCCGGCATCGGCGAGACGGCGTTCGATCGGGCTCATGGGCGTTCCTTCCGGTCTCGGGCAAAGCTAGGGTGATGGTGGCCCCGGTCGAGGGGCCGACGCGAGCGTGGAGAAAGCCGGCATGCGGCGCAAGGTGGTGATCGACTGCGATCCGGGCCAGGACGACGCGATAGCGCTCCTCCTGGCGTTCGGCGAAGCGGAACGGCTGGACCTGCGCGCCGTCACCGTCGTCGCCGGCAACGTGCCGCTCGCCTGGACCACCACCAATGCCCGCCGCGTCGCCACCCTCGGCGGTTGCCGAGACGTCCCGCTCTACGCCGGCTGCGGGCGGCCGCTGGTCAACCCCTTGGTCACCGCCGAGCACGTCCACGGCGAGAGCGGCCTCGACGGCGCCGAGCTGCCGCCGGCCGACGTGGACCTTGCTTCCGGCCACGCCGTCGACCGGCTGATCGAACTGGCGCACGCGGAGGATGGGCTCACCATCTGCGCCACGGGGCCGTTGACCAACATCGCCATGGCGTTGGTCAAGGACCCTGCCGTCGCCCCCAAGCTCAGCCGCATCGTCCTGATGGGCGGAGCCATCGGCCACGGCAACGTCACGCCGTCGGCCGAGTTCAACATCTACGTCGACCCGCACGCGGCGCGGGTGGTCTTCGAAAGCGGCGTGCCCATCGTCATGGTGGGGCTCGACGTGACCGAACAGGTACGACCCACGCCCGAGCGGCGGGACCGCATCCGCCGGATCGGCAACGGTATCGGCGAGATCGTCGCCGACCTGTTGGGCTTCTACGCCGAGCGCGCTGTCGATGGCGGTGCCCTGCACGATCCGGTTGCCGTGGGCTACATCCTGGAGCCCAATCTCTTTACCGGCCGCGACTGCTTCGTCGAGATCGTGACCGAAGGCCCTTGCGCCGGCCGCACCGTAGTCGACTGGCGCGCCCGCACCGGCCGCCCGCCCAACGCGCGGGTCATCGACACGGTCGACGACGAGGCCTTCTTCGACCTGCTGCTGGCGAGCCTCGCCCGGCTCACCTGAACGCGCTTCCGGAGAGCCTGTGCGCCGCTCGAATGGCCGCCTCAGCCGCTTGGGGGTGCAGGTCTAATGCCCCTGCAAGGTCAAGGCGACACACCGTGCGTGCCGTCCGCCGTGCCCATTGACGTGGGCTTTGGTGCGGCGAGTACGCAGCTCACCCAGCGGCGGTCGTGCCAACGGCGGACCGGGGGCAGGGCTTCGCGGCAGACGTCCATGGCATGTTTGCAGCGGGGGGCGAAGGCGCAGGAGGTGGGCCGCGTTTCCAGCGCCGGCGGGGCGCCGGGGATGGCATCCAGCCGCTGCCCGGGTTTGGCGCCGACGAGGTTCGCGGCGAGCAGACCGTGGGTGTAGGGGTGCTGGGCCTCGCGGATGATCTCGCGGGTGGTGCCGGTCTCGACGAAGGCGCCCGCGTACATCACGGCGATGCGGTCGGAAACCTCGACGGCGACACCGATGTCGTGGGTGACGAAGATGACCGACATGCCGAACTCCTGCTGCAACTCGCGCAGGAGGAGCAGGATTTGGATCTGCACGGTGGCATCGAGGGCCGTGGTCGGCTCGTCGGCGAGCAGCAGCTTCGGATTGCAGGCCAGCGCCAGGGCGATCATCGCCCGCTGCCGCATGCCGCCCGACATCTCGTGCGGATAGGCCTTGAGCCGGCGCGCGGCGGAGGGAATGCGGACCCGCTCCAGCATCTCCAGCGCACGGGCCATGGCCGCCTTCTGCGACACGGTCTCGTGGCGGACGATGGCCTCCGCGATCTGGTCGCCGATGGTGTAGACCGGATCGAGTGCCAGCATCGGGTCCTGGAATATCATCGAGACCGTGCCGCCGCGATGGTCGGCCAGCCGGCGTCCCTGCATGGCCAGGACGTCGTCGCCGCCGACCCGCACCCTACCGCCGATGTCGGTACGTCCCTCCGGCAGCAGTCGCAGCAGCGTCTTGAGGGTGACGCTCTTGCCGGAGCCGCTCTCGCCCAGAATCGTCAGGACTTCCCCCTCGTCGAGGGTGAAGCTGACGCCGTTGACCGCGAACACGTCGCGTGCGCCCCGGAAGCGGACGGTAAGGTCCTCGACTTCGACGAGCGGGGGCTTGGCGTTCATGCGGCCTTGGCCCCCTCATTCAACAGATGGCAAGCGGCGCGGTGACCGGGCGACAGCTCGTGCGGCGGCGGCGCCGTCCGGTCGCAGGGCGAAAAGGCGTGGGCGCAGCGGGTATGGAAGCGACAGCCGGCCGGCGGGTCGATCGGGTTCGGCGGATCGCCGCTCAGGGGCACCTTCTCGGTCCGGTTGTCCGGGTCCATCGACGGCATCGCGGCCAGGAGGGCCTGGGTGTAGGGATGCCCCGGCCGCTCGTAGATTTGCTTCACCGGGCCGATCTCGGCCACCTCGCCCAGATACATCACCATCACGCGATCGCTGATGAAGCGGACCACGTTGAGGTCGTGCGAGATGAACACGTAGGTCAGGTTGCGCTCCTGGCGGAGGTCGACCAGAAGATTGAGCACCTGCGCCTCGACCGACTTGTCGAGGGCGGAAACCGCCTCGTCGAGGACGATCACCTCGGGCTCGAAGGCGAGCGCCCGCGCGATGTTGACGCGCTGCCGCTGGCCGCCGGACAGCTCGTGGGGATAGCGCCCGGCGAAGCGCTGCGGATCGAGTCCCACCCGGTCGAGCAGGTCGCGGGCGAGCTTCCTCGCCTTGCTCTCGGCAATGCCGTGGACCTGGGGGCCGAACGCGATGGCGTCCTCCATGGTGAGGCGCGGGTTCAACGACGCGTAGCTGTCCTGGAACACCATCTGCACGTGGCGGCGCAACTCGCGTAACGAGAGGTCGCGGCCGAGAAGCTTGCCCTGGAACTCGATCTGCCCGCTGTCGGGCTCGATGAGTTGGACCAGGAGGCGAGCGGTGGTGGACTTGCCGCAGCCGCTCTCGCCGACGATGCCGAGCGTTTCGCCGGCGCCGACGTCGAAACTCACGCCGTCGACCGCGCGCACCACCTGGCGCTTGCCGAACAGACCGCCCTTGACGGGAAAGTGCTTCACCAGCCCCTCGATACGGAGGATGGGCCGGGCCGTCATGTCTTGATGTCCATGGCGGAACGCAGCCCGTCCGAGAGCAGGTTGAAGGAGATGGAGGTGAGGAAGATCATCACGCCGGGCAAGGCTGCGAGCCATGGCTGGACGTAGATGGCGTTCCTGAGCGTGTTCAGCATCAGACCCCATTCCGGCTCCGGCGGGCGCACGCCGAGACCCAGGAAGGAGAGGCCGGCGGCGAGGATCATCGAGACCGAGATGAGGCTCGTCGCGTAGACGAAGATCGGCCCCAGCACGTTGCCGAGCACGTGCACGCGGACGACGGTGAAGGCCCCTGCGCCCGAGGCCCGCGCCGCTTCCACGTATTCCAGCTTGCGCACGCCCGTGGTCACGCTCTCGGCAATGCGGGCGATGGGCGGGATGAACACCACCGTCAAGGCGATCAGGCCGTTGACGATGCCGGCACCGAGCGCGCCCGAGAGGGCGATGGCGAGCAACACGGACGGGAAGGCGAAGAGCACGTCGAGCGTGCGCATGACGATGGAGTTGAAGATGCCGCCGATATAGCCGGCGGCGATGCCGATGGTGGAGCCGACGAAGAAGGCGATGAACACGGGGGTGATGCCCATGAACAAGGACAGGCGGCCACCATGGATCAGCCGGCTCAGCATGTCGCGGCCGAGTTCGTCGGCGCCGAGCGGGTAGCCCGGCGTGCCCATCGGCGCGAGACGCCGCAGCATGGTTCCCTGGTAGGGGTCGGCCGGGGCGATCCACGGCGCGAACGCGGCCAGGGTGAAGAGCACCAAAATGACGAGGCCGGCGCCCATGGCGACGGGATCGCGGCGCAGCCGGATCGCGACGGTGCGCCAGTAGCCGGGCGATTTCTCGATGCGAGCGATGGCCTGGAGCCGATCGGCGGTGACGGCCATGGTTCAGCTCCGCTGCACGCGCGGGTCGAGGGCCGTCTGCACGACGTCGACCATGAGGTTGAGGACGACGAAGAAGAGCGCCAGCACCAGGATCGTCCCCTGCAACAGCGGCAGGTCACGCTGGAAGATGGCCTGGCCCAACAGGTAGCCCGTGCCCGGCCAGGAGAACACGGTCTCGATCAGGATCGAGCCGCCGAGGAGATAGCCGAGCTGGAGGCCCATGACGGCGAGCGCCGTCGGCGCCGCATTCTTGATGACGTGGGTGAGCACGCCGCGATCCAGCAGGCCCTTGGCCCTTAGGCCGGAGACGAACTCCTGGCTGAGGATGTCGGCGACGAGGGCGCGGACGGTGCGGGCGACGATGCCCATGGGGATCACCGACATGGTGACGGCAGGCAGGATCAGATGGCGGACATGCGCCCAGTCCCAGGTCCAGGAGGACGAGCCGCCGGGGCCGGCGCCGGTGGCCGGCAGCCAGTTGAGCTGCACCGAGAAGATGATCACCAGCACCATGCCCAGCCAATAGTGCGGCACCGACACGCCGATTACCGAGACGAACGAGGCCGCCTTGTCGACCCAGGTGTCGCGGAAATACCCGGCAACGAAGCCGAACAGGCAGCCGAAGGTAAAGCCGATGACGGTGGCGACCACGGCCAGCATGAAGGTATTGCCGACCGCCCCCCACACTTCGGCGGCGACCGACCGGCTCGTGGCGATGGAGGTGCCGAGATCGCCCTGGAGCGCCCGGCCGAGCCAGATGAGGAACTGCTCGGGATAGCTGCGGTCGAAGCCGTAGAGCGCCATCATCTGCGCCCTGAGTTCCATCGAGGCGTCCGGCGGCAGCACCGAGACCAGCGGATCGCCGGGCGAGATGTGGACCAGCGCGAAACAGACGACCGCCACCCCGAGCATGATCGGCAGCGTGTAGAGGATGCGACGGGCGGTATAGATCAGCATCGCGCCGATGCGGGCCGCCCGCCTTGCGGCGAGCGGCCCTTTCCCGTCAGTCGACGGTCATGGGGGCGATGTCGATGAACCAGCTCCGCGGCTGGACCACGTTGCCGACGCGCGTCGACATGGCGCGCGGGCCGACGTCGTGGGCGACCCAGAGGAACGGCGCCTCCTCGACGATCCGCTTGTGCAGGCGGGCGAGGGCCGCGTCGCGTCCTGCGTCGTCGAAGGTGGTGCGCGCATCGGCGATCAGCGCGTCGAACTCGTCGTTGCCGAAATAGCCCCAATTGTTCGACACCGGCGGGAAGGTCTGCGTCGAGGTGAAGCGCACCATGGCGAAGAACGGGTCCATGGTGGCGAAGGTGACGTTGATGGCGTGCGCGCCGCGCGCCGTCTCGTCGGTGGCGCCGCGCCGCCAGTTGGTGAACAGCGTGTTCCACTCGATGACGTCGAGTTCGACGTCGAAGTAGCACTCGCGCAGCGCCTGCTGGAGGTACTCGTTCATCGGGATCGGCTGCATCTGGCCGGAGCCCGAGGCCGAGGTCTGAACCTTGACCTGGAGCGGGTTCGACGCCGAATGGCCAGCCTCCGTCATCAGGGCTTGGGCGGCTTCCAGGTCGTAGCGGATGTCGAACTCCGGATCGCCCCACCAGGGATGGCCGGGCGGCACCGTGCCCTTGGGGATGCCCATGTAGCCGCCCAACAGCGCCTGCAGCTCCTCGCGGTTGACGCAGAGATTGGCCGCGTGGCGCACCCGCTGGTCGAGCCAGGGCGAGCCCTCGGCGAAGGAGAACTGCCAGGGCCAGACGTGCGGCTGCGGGTTCGAGTACATGACGAAGCCGCGACCCTCGATGGCCGGGATGGCGTCGGGCGCCGGGGCCTCGATCCAGTCGACCTGACCCGAGAGCAGGGCCGCCGTGCGGGCATTCGCATCGGGCAGCGGGATCAGCACGACGCGGTCGATGGTCGGCGTGCGATCGGGATCCCAGTAGTTCTCGTTCCTGACCATCTCGAAGCGCTCGCGCGGGACCAGCCGTACGCCCTGGAAGGGGCCGGTGCCCGAGGGCTCGGCGGAGAACGCCGACCAAGCCTGCGAGGCGCGCTCGGCCGGATCGCTCACGCTCGCCGGCACCGCGTCGTACTTCGCCTGCCAGTGCGCGGGCGAGGCCATGAACAGATTGGTGAGGTTGATCGGCAGGAAGCTGTCGGGCTCGGCGGTGGTGAGTTCCACCGTGTAGGTGTCGATCGCGCGGGCGGAGCGCAGGTTCGGCATGCGCGAGACGGTCACGCCGATCTGGTCCGGCGCGTAGTGCGGGGCGTTCTCGTCCAGCACCTTCTGCACGTTCCACACCACGGCCTCGGCGTCGAAGGGCGAGCCGTCGTGGAAGGTCACGCCCTCGCGCAGCGTGAAGATCCACTTCGTCGTGTCGTCGGGATCGACCTCCCACGAGGTGGCGAGGCCCGGGATGATCACGCTGGCCTCGTCAGCCTTGGACAGATCCCAATGCGTCAGCGCATCGAACATCGGGATGCCGGTGAAGCGGTTGCCCTCGAAGCCCTGATCGGGCTGGCCGTTGGTGCGCGGAATGTCGGCGGCGGTCATGCCGATGGTGAGCACCTTCTCCGCGGCCGCCGGGGCGATGGCGAAGGCGGTGAGGGCGGTCGTGGCCACGAAGGCCAACGCCAGACGACGCAACGATGGTCCTGCCATGGTCGGTTCTCCTCCTGCGGCTTGCCTGGAACTGCCGCTTTTTTGAACGACACTTAATGTGCTTTGCTACACAGCAGGCTTCGTGCCAACCCCGAAGGCAGTCAGGACGTCGAGCCGATGCGGATTCTCCTGCTCAATCCCAACACCACGGCGAGCATCACCGAACGGGTGCATGCGGTCGCTCGCCAAGTCGTCGCCGAACGTGCCGCCGACGTCGCCTTCACGCCCGCGACCGGGCGGTTCGGCGCCGCCTACATCGCCAGCGAGGCGGCCTCGGCCATCGCCGGGCACGCCGCGCTCGACGCCTTCGTACGGGCCTATGACGGCCACGATGCCGTGCTGCTCGCCTGCTTTGGCGATCCGGGGCTGGCGGCATTGCAGGAGCTGTCGCCGGTGCCGGTGGTGGGTATGGCGGACGCCGCCTGCCACGCCGCCTGCCTCGTCGGGCCGCGCTTCGGCATCGTCACCGGCGGCGAGCGCTGGGGGCCGATGCTGCGCCGCTTCGTGGCCGGCATCGGGCTCGGCGAGCGACTGGCACACGTCGCCACCGTGGCGCCGAGCGGGGCCGACATCGCCCGCGATCCGGAAGGCTCGCTGGCCATGTTGGAGGCAGCCTGCCGGGAATGTGTGCAGACGGGTGCCGACGTGGTGATCCTGGCCGGCGCCGGCCTCGCCGGTCTCGCTCCGCGCGTCGCCGCGCCGGTTCCGGTCCTGTGCTCGACGGCGGTCGCCGTGGAGGCGGCGCTCTCGCTCGCTCGGCTGCGACCCGCCAAGGCAGCGACCGGCGCCCGCGCGCCGACCCCGCCGGTGCCGAGCATCGGCCTGGACCCGGCGCTCGGCCGCTGGCTGGAGGGCCGTGGGCGGGGCTAACGCAACGTCGGGGGCCTGCGGCTCCCGCCTTCCGCGCCGGCCTTCAGGCGATCACGCCGGTGATGGCCAGGACGAAGTAGGCGTAGACGAGGAGCAGGAGCGAGCCCTCCCAGCGGCTCATCGAGTTCTCGTGCAGCATGACGATCACCAGTGCCGTGAGGCCCACCATCAGGGGCAGGGCGAGGCCGATCAGGCTCGCCGGCACCGCCAGGGGACCGACCAGCGCGGCGACACCGGTGACCGCGAAGGCGTTGAACACGTTGCTGCCGACGATGTTGCCGACGGCCATCTCGGCTTGGCCCTTGCGGGCGGCGACCACCGTCACGACCACCTCGGGCAGCGAGGTGCCGAGCGCGATCACGGTTGCCGCCAGGGTTTCGGTCGGCACCTCGAACAACTCCGCGATCTCCAGGACGGCGACCACCGTCAGGTCGGCCGCGACCAAAAGGACCAGAACCGCCGGGACCAGCAGGAGGCAGGCGCGCCAAAGCGGCCCCGAGACCACCGCCGCGGGTCCGGCCGGACCTTCGACGTGCGCCGGCGGGTGCAGGCCGAAATGCAGGTAGAGGGCGAGGCCGAGCAGCAGGATCACCCCTTCGAGCGCCACCACCTGCCCGCTCCACGCCATCAGGGCCAAGAGCATGGTCGAGCCCGCGAGGAAGGGCAGGTCGACGTGGGTGAGGCGGCGACGGATGGCGACCGTGCCGCGCATGACGGCGGCAAGCCCCAGCACCAGCCCGAGATTGGCGATGTTCGAGCCGGCGACGTTGGCGACCACCATCTCGCTCGCCCCGCGCAGGACGGCGAACACGGACGCTACCATCTCCGGCAGCGAGGTCCCGACCGACACGATCAGGATGCCGACGACGAAGGGGGAAAGGCCCATCGCCACGCCCACCCGCTCGGCGGCCGCGGTGAAGACGTCGGCCGACTTGACGAGGCAGGCGAGGGCCGCGGCCAGGAGCAACGGCCAGACCAGCGCCGGATTGGCCGCGGCGAACGCGGCCGCCTGGGCGGCCGCCGTGTCGAACAGGGTCGAGAGGGGCATGGCCGGCCGGGCATAGCCGTTCGGCGCCCGGTCGGCCAGGGGGTGGCGCGCTTGACCGGTGCGCGCGACGGCGATAGCCCCACGGCGAGGCGCGCGTGGGATACGGTGGACGATGGCGGTGGCGACGGCGAGCGTGGTGGCGGTAATCGATGCGCGGGGGCTCGCCTGTCCGCTACCGCTGGTGAAGCTCCGCCAGGCGCTGATGGTGGTCGATGCGGGCGCCAGGGTGTGCCTGCTGGCCACCGATCCGGCGACGCCCGCGGACGTCGACGCGTTCTGCGAGGCCGGCGGCCACGAGGTGGTGGTGCGCGAGGTCGAGGCCGCCTTGATCACGCTGGTCGTACAGAAGCGTGCCTGATCGGGGGTGCTTGCCTCGAACCCCGGGCACCCCTACCTACCCCCCCGGTGAGCGGATGGGGTGGGCATGGCGACGATCGGAACGGAACGGCTGAGCCCCATGGGCCGCGTGCGCGCGATCTTGGAGACGCCGTGGTTCGAGAAGCTCATCATCGCCGTGATCGTGGTCAACGGCATCACCCTGGGGCTCGAAACGGTCCCGGCGGCGATGAATGCCTTCGGCCCTTTGCTGCTGGCCGTTGACCAGGTGTGCTTGGCGATCTTCGTCGTCGAACTCTCGACGAAACTCGTCGTCTACCGGGCGGAGTTCTTCCGGCGGCCGTGGAACTGGTTCGACGCGATCATCGTCGGCGTGGCCTTGGTGCCGGCGCAGGAGGGCTTCTCGGTGCTCCGCGCCTTCCGCATCCTGCGCGTGCTGCGCTTGATCTCGATCGTGCCGAAGATGCGCATGGTGGTGATGGCCTTGCTCCATGCCATCCCCGGCATGGGCTCGGTCGTGGCGTTGTTGACGCTCGTCTTCTACGTCTTCGCCGTCATGGCGACCAAACTGTTCGGTGCCAGCTTTCCCGACTGGTTCGGCAACATCGGCGCCTCCTTCTACTCGCTCTTCCAGATCATGACGCTGGAAAGCTGGTCGATGGGCATCGTCCGCCCGGTCATGGAAGTCTACGACTGGGCCTGGGCGTTCTTCGTGCCGTTCATCCTGCTGACCACCTTTGCCGTGCTCAACTTGTTCATCGCCATCATCGTCAATGCGATGACCGAGGTGCACGAAGAGGACGAGACGCAGAAGAGTATCGACCATCACGAGGTGATGGTGGAGTTGAAGGCGCTGCGGGCCGAAGTCGAAGCCTTGCGCGCGGCCACCGTCGCCACCCACGCGGTCGGCGACCGGCCGCGACCCGCGGGCGATTGATCGCGTGCCGACGAGCGAGGGGTCAGCGTGGCCGCAAGGCGCCGGACGCCTGCCCCCGTAGCCGCTCCATCGGCGCGTAGGCCACCGGCTGCGCGCGCGGCGCCGGCTCGGCCACCGGTTGCGCGCGCGGGACCACCACCGCGATGGCGCCGTGACCGGCGCGGGTCGGCACGTTGGCCGCCAAGCGGACGGGGTTGGCCGCGGCGGCGTGATGCACGGGAACGCGCTCGACCGGATCGACGGCGGGCTCGACCTCGGGTGCGACAGCGGCGACCACGGTGGGGCTCGCCGCCGGTATCGGCGCATTCGGGTCCCAACGCGCCGCCACCCGCTCGCGGTAGGCGCTGGCGAGGTGCGGCGTGGCGCTGTGGTAGCGGCCGATGGCCTGCTCCCAGCTGCCGGTCTCCCGCCGCAGCCCCACCAGGAAGGACGCGGCGTAGCGGACGTTGGTCAAGGGATCGACCGCCGCCTGGAGGCTGGTGAAGGCGTCGGGGTGGTGGCGCAGGTTGATCTGCATGCAGCCGACGTCGATGTTGCGATGGCCACGGCTGCGCAGGCCCTCGATGTGCTGGATGACCGCGCTGGGACTTTCCAGATACCGGCCGCCTTCGGGCGAGTTCACGGTCCACGGCCAGGGTGCGAAACCGCCATTGGCGGTGCGCCCGCTCTCGACCAGACCGATCGCGCGCAGGAGGCCCTTGGGCAGATCGCGCTCGCGCTCGACGACGCGGATGGCATCGTCGCACGGCGAGGCCAGAGCCGCGGCGACCGGCAAGGCGATCGCGAGCAGACCGAGGAGAAGACAGCGGGTCGAGCGTCGGGCAACGGACATGGCCCGACGCTCGCACGCCTTGGTTAAGGCTGACTTAAGCCGCGGCGTGCAGTCGCTCGAAGCCGGCCTCGAGATCGGCGATCAGGTCGGGGACCGCTTCCAGGCCGACGTGCAGCCGGACGAGCACGCCGTCCTCGGGGGCGGCGGAGGCGGTGCGCTTGGGATGCGCCGGGATCATCAGGCTCTCGTAGCCGCCCCAGCTGTAGCCCATGCCGAACAGCCGCAGACCGTCGAACATGGCCGCCAGCGCCGCCGCGCCGACCGGCTCCAGGACGGCGCCGAACAGGCCCGAGCTGCCCT
The DNA here is from genome assembly GCA_050485385.1 of Geminicoccaceae bacterium. Classification (GTDB taxonomy): domain Bacteria; phylum Pseudomonadota; class Alphaproteobacteria; order Geminicoccales; family Geminicoccaceae; genus RECO01. The sequence goes on from JBJHBG010000021.1 coordinate 24,720, forward strand.
GGAAGTCGCGGCGGAAGACCTCGTGTCCCGGACAGGACGGCAGGGCCGGATGCAACAGCCGTCGCACCTCCGGCCGGCCCTCGAGCCAACGTGCCACTGCCAGCGCCGATTTCTCGTGCTGGCGCAGGCGCACGCCCATGGTCCGGAGGCCACGCAAGGCGAGGTAGCAGTCGTCCGGCCCGGCCGGCGCGCCGAAGTCGCGCAGGCCCGCCTCCAGCCGGTCGCCGACGTCGCCCTTCCAGGTGACGAGCCCCATCATCGCGTCGGAATGGCCGACGACGTATTTGGTGGCGGCGTGCACGGTGACGTCGACGCCCTTGTCGTAGGGGCGGAAGAAGAGCGGCGTCGCCCAGGTGTTGTCCATCAGCGTCCAGGCACCGTGCGCCTTGGCGACGGCGGCCATCGCCGGCACGTCCTGGACTTCGAACGTCTGCGAGCCCGGTGCCTCGGTAAAGACCACGCGCGTCCGCGGTCGGAACAGCCGCTCGATGTCGGCGCCGATCATCGGATCGAAATAGGTCGTCTCGACGCCGAAGCGGGCCAGCACGCGGTCGCAGAACTGACGGGTGGGACCGTAGACGTTGTCGGTCACGAGCACATGGTCGCCAGTCTCGACCAAGGCGGTCAGCGCGAGCACCACCGCCGCCTTGCCGCTCGCGGCGACGCGGCAGCCGTCCGCGTCTTCTAGCTCGGCGAAGGCGCCCTGCAGGGCGAAGGTGGTCGGCGTGCCCTGGCGGCCGTAGCTCATCCCACCCGACGTACCGCGGCCCTCGAGAGCGGCCAGGGTCGGAAACAGCACGGTCGAGCCGCGGCACACCGGCGGATTGACCAGATGCGGTTCGTCCGGATGGCTGCGGCCGCCGGTGACCAGGCGCGTCGCGTCGTGCATGGGGCTTCGGTCCTCGTCTCGTGGGGAAAGGCAGGGTGTCGGTTCCGAGTAGACCGCGCGACGCCGCCTGCCTAGGGCGGACGGAAGCTAACCCGAGTTTAGGAAAGCACGGGCATCGTCGCTCGCGAGCGATGTCGAGGACGATACGGACCATGCAGCCGGAACCGCAAGTACCCCCCGCCGAGCTGGCTCGCCGCGCCCGCGAGCTCGGGGCGTGCTGCCGCCGTCAAGCCGGCGCCATGGCGTTGACCATGGGCGCGGTCGGTGCGGCGGTGGCGCAGTCGCGCTCGCTGGCCGCGCCGGACGAGCCGCTGCGAGCGGTGTCCCTCTGCCGCCCTTAACGCTCCGCCTCCGGGTCGCTGACGATCGCGAAACCGGGCCCCACGAGGAGGCCCGGCCGCACGCGACGGCCGGCTGGCCGCCGCCGATGTGGGCGCGGTTGGGGCGCGTCGGGCGGCGCCGACGAGCCCCGATCCTCGCGCTGGTCACGTCCCTCGTCGTCGCTCGGCTGCATCGCGGGCTCCATCCGACCCCGGTTGTGCTTGATCGGGCGGAGCCTAGCCGGTCGTGCGGTCGAAACCTGTCCGCCCGCCGATCGATGTCGACCTTCGTTCGCCTGAGCGGCGTGGCGCCCGCCCGCTAGGCTCACGGCATCGGGATCGGGAGCGGGCATGGCGTTCACCAAGGCTGCGGACTTGCTGCACTTGGCGCTACTGGCGGTGAGCCACCGCTACGGCATCACGCTCGACGACGTGGCGGCACGCTTCGGCTGCTCGATCCGCACGGCGCGGCGGATGCTGCGCGCGCTGGAAGACGTGTTTCCCGACGTCGCCGCCGGCGTGGACGAGGACGGGCGCAAGCGGTGGCGGCTCGCGCGCGGCCCGCTCGACCACCTGATGACCGTCTCCGCCGAGGAGATGGCCGATTTCGATCTCGCCATCCGCACGCTCGAACGCGAGGGGCAGACGGTCGAGGCGGCCCGGCTGATCGGGCTGCGCGACAAGATCAAGGCGCTGGTACCGCCGACCCAGGCCCGCCGCATTGCCGCCGACGAGGAGGCGCTCTTGGCAGCGCAGGGGTTCGTTGCGCGACCGGGGCCGCGGCGGCGGGTGCGCGGCGAGGTGATGCGGGCCGTGGGCGAGGCGATCAAGGCCTGCCGCATCCTGGAGGTGCTCTACCGCTCGCGCCAGGACGAAGCGCCGCGCAAGCGTCTCATCGCGCCGCACGGGGTGCTGACGGGCGTGCGCCGCTACGTCGTCGCGAAGGACCGCGGCGATCTCTTGGAGCCGATGAAGCTGTACCGTCTCGACGCCCTCGAAGCCGCTCTCGTCACCGACGAGAGCTTCGTGTTCGATCCCGGCTTCGACCTTCAGGCCTTCGCCAATCGCGCCTTCGGCGTGTTCCAGAACGAGGCCGAGTTCGGCGAGGTGGTCTGGCGGTTCAGGCCCGCCGCCGCAGCGCACGCGGCAGGCTTCGACTTCCATCCGGACCAAGTGGTCGAGACCGAGCCGGACGGCTCGCTCCTCGTCCGCTTCGTCGCCGCCGGCTACCTCGAGATGTGCTGGTACCTCTACGCCTGGGGCGATCAGGTCGAGGTGGTGGCCCCCGAGCGCCTGCGTCACTTGTGCGAAGGCTTCCGACGGGCCGACTTTCCGGCACTGCCTTGAACGCCCCAACCGGCTTCGGGACGTGCTAGGCTCCGCGTGGAGGCCCGTCATGGAACGCCAGCAAAACTTCAACTTCTGGTACATCGCCGCGGCGCTGATCCTGCTGCTGGCGTTCCAGTCGCTGCTCGAGGAGCAGCGGCGCTACGAGCAGATTGCCTATTCCACGTTCGAGCGCTACCTCGCCGACGGCCGCATCGACGAGCTGGTGGTGAGCGAGAGCCGCATCACCGGCCGCATCGTCGACCCGGATACCGGCCATCCGGAGTATTTCGCGACCGTACGCGTCGAGCCCGAACTCGCGGCCAAGCTGGAGGCGGCGGGGGTGGAGTTCCGCGGCAGCAGCGACACGAGCACCATCGGCGCCATCGCCAGCTGGGTGCTGCCGATGCTCGCCTTCGTCGCGATTTGGATGGTCCTCATCCGGCGTATGGCGAGTGGCGGCTTCGGCGGTGGGGGGCTGATGTCGGTCGGCAAGAGCCGGGCCAAGGTCTACGTCGAGCGCGACACCAAGGTCACGTTCGACGACGTTGCCGGCGTCGACGAGGCCAAGGCCGAGGTACGCGAGATCGTCGACTTTCTGAAGGACCCGGAGCGCTATGCCCGGCTCGGCGCGCGGCTGCCCAAGGGCGTGCTCCTGGTCGGCCCGCCCGGCACCGGCAAGACCCTGCTCGCCCGCGCCATGGCCGGCGAGGCGGGCGTCACCTTCCTCTCGATCTCCGGCTCCGAATTCGTCGAGATGTTCGTGGGCGTCGGTGCTGCGCGCGTCCGCGACCTGTTCGAGCGGGCGCGCGAACATGCGCCGTGCATCATCTTCATCGACGAGCTGGACGCCCTCGGTCGCGCCCGCGGCGCCGGCCCGATCACCGGCGGGCACGACGAGAAGGAGCAGACGTTGAACCAGCTCCTGGTCGAACTCGACGGCTTCGACACGGGCCAGGGCATCGTGCTGCTGGCGGCGACCAACCGCCCGGAGCTTCTCGACCCGGCGCTCTTGCGCGCCGGCCGCTTCGACCGCCAGGTGCTGGTCGACCGGCCCGACCGCACCGGCCGGATCGCAATTCTTCGGGTCCACGTCAAGAAGGTCCGCCTCGACCCGGCCGTGACCATCGACGACGTGGCGGCATTGACCCCCGGCTTTACCGGCGCCGATCTCGCCAACCTCGTCAACGAGGCCGCCCTCCTGGCGACCCGCGCCGAGCGCGCGGCCGTAACCTACGTCGACTTCGAGCAGGCGGTGGAACGCATCGTCGCCGGGCTGGAGAAGCGGAACCGCCTCTTGAACCCGCTCGAGCGCAAGACCGTGGCCTACCACGAGATGGGCCACGCGCTGGTCGCCCTCACGCTCACCGGCGTCGATCCGGTCCAGAAGGTCTCGATCATCCCGCGCGGCATCGGTGCCTTGGGCTACACCCTGCAACGGCCGACCGAGGATCGCTTCTTGATGCACACGGCGGAACTCGAGAACAAGATGGCCGTGCTGCTGGCCGGGCGCGCCGCCGAGGACCTGGTGTTCGGTGAGATCTCGACGGGTGCCGCCGACGACCTGCAACGCGCCACGGAGATCGCACGGGCCATGGTCACTCGCTACGGCATGGTGCGGGAACTCGGCCAAGCCGCGCTGGAGACCGAGACGGGCGGCTTTCTGGGTGCGCCGGTCGAGGGTGGCGGTCGGCGGTTCAGCGAGACCACGGCGCGCGAGATCGACCTCGCGGTGAAGCGGCTGATCGACGACGCCTATGCGCAAGCGAGGGCGATCCTCGACGAGCGCCACGACGACCTGGAGCGCTACGCGCGGCTGCTCCTGGAACGCGAGACCCTGACCGCCGGCGACCTGCCGCCGCCTTGCCGCGCCGCTGCCTGAACCGACGAGGAACCGATGACGACCAAGCCCGACCATCCCCACCCATTCCCTACGGCGGGCGAGGACCTGGAGCGGCCGGCGCCAGGGCCGGATACGCCGCAGACGCGGAGCGCCGCCTACCGCTTGGCCTACGCCGACCCCGACTTCCTGCTGCGCGACGAGCTGCGGGGCGTGCGCTTCCAGCTCGAACTCGTGAAGCCGGACCTCACCCTCGACGAGCACGACGTCGCCTCGACCGTGGTCGTGTTCGGCAGCGCCCGCCAGGGCGAAGCGGTGCGCGGGGGCATCGACCTACCACGGGCGAAGGCCGAGGCGCGACGGCTGGGCCGGCTCATCTCCAGCTACGGCCAGGGCCGGCCCGGACCGTCGGAGTTCGTCGTCGTTACCGGCGGCGGCGGTGGCATGATGGCGGCGGCGAACCAGGGGGCCGCCGACGTCGGCGCCAAGAGTATCGGCTTCAACATCGTTTTGCCGCACGAGCAGCATCCCAACGCGCACATCACACCGGAGCTTTGCTTTCGCTTCCACTACTTTGCCGCGCGGAAGATGCATCTGTTGATGCGGGCGCGGGCCGTCGTCTGCTTTCCCGGCGGTTTCGGCACGCTCGACGAGCTGTTCGAGACGCTGACGCTGATTCAGACCGGCAAGATGGAGCCCATTCCGGTGGTCCTGTTCGACAGCGCCTTCTGGCGTCGGCTGGTCGACTTCGACCTGCTGATGGAGGCCGGACTGGTGAGTGCCGGCGACTGTCGTCACTGCACCTTCGTCGACAGCGCCGACGCCGCCTGGGCCGTCATCGCCGAGCATTACGGGCTCGACGACCATGGCTGAGAACGAGGCGCGGCTACGCTTTCACGGCGGTGCGGGCACGGTGACCGGCTCGTGCATGGAGATCGAGACCGAGCGGGCGCGCGTGCTCGTCGACTGCGGGCTGTTCCAGGGACCGCGCGCGGTTGCCGCCCTCAATCGCGAACCGTTCCGCTTCCCGCCCGAAGCGATCGACGCGGTGCTCGTCACCCACGCCCACGTCGACCATGTCGGGCTGTTGCCGAAGCTCACCAAGGAGGGGTTCGCCGGCGCGATCTACGCGACGCAAGCGAGCGTCGACCTGCTCGACTTCGTGCTCGCCGACAGCGCTGCCATCCAGGAGGCCGAGGCCGAGCGCTACGCCAACCGGCGGCGGCGGCGCGGGCAACGGGCGCTGCCGCCGATCTACACCGGCGCCGATGCCGAGGCGGCCTTGGCGCTGATGCGGCCGGTCGGCTTCGGCGAGTGGGTGGACGTGGCGCCTACGGTGCGGGCGCGTTGGTGGAACGCGGGCCACATCCTCGGTTCCGCCTCGATCGAGGTCGAGGTGGGTGGCATGGCCCCGCTCCGACTCCTGTTCTCGGGCGACCTCGGGCCCGAGGAGAAGATGTTCCATCCGCCGCCGGAGGCGCCTTCGGGGTTCGACGTGGTGGTGTGCGAGAGCACCTATGGCGACCGGGACCGGGAGGACGTGACGCTGGCCGAGCGCCGCGAACGCTTGGCCGAAGAGGTGCGCGCCGCACAGGCCGCCGGGGGCAACATCCTGATCCCGGCCTTCGCCGTCGAGCGGACGCAGGAACTGTTGACCGACCTCCTGGCACTGATGCGCCGAGACGCCATCGCCGCTTGGCCCATCCACCTCGATTCGCCCCTGGCCAGTCGCGCCACCGCCGTGTTCGCGTCGCACGCGGCCGATTTCGAGGACCTGCCCGACGCGCACGCGCTGTTCCGCCATCCCCAGCTTCGCGTCGTCGCGACCGTGGCGGAGAGCCAGGCGCTCAACCGCCTCCACGGCGGGACCATCGTCGTCGCGGCGTCCGGCATGTGCGATGCGGGGCGTATCCGTCACCACCTCAAGCACAACCTTTGGCGTCCCGAGGCGACCGTGCTGTTCGTCGGCTACCAAGCCCCCGGCACGCTCGGTGCCATCCTCCAGGGCGGCGCCGAGACGGTGCGCATCCACGGCACGGTGATCGCGGTGCGGGCGCGGTTGCGCAGCTTGCCGCACTACTCGGCGCACGCCGACCAGACCGAACTGGTGCACTGGGTGCAAGCCCGCCAGCCGATCGGCCAGGCAGTGCTGCTCAATCATGGGGAGGACGAGGCGCGGGCCGCCCTGGCGGCGAAGCTCGAGGCGGCAGGCGTGACCTCGGTGCGTGTTCCGGACCTGGACGCCACCTTCGATCTGATCGCCGGCCAACCGGTGCGGCCCGAGCCGGCAGCGCCGCGGCTCGCCGCTACGGTGCGGCGCTGGGATGCGGCCAACGCCCAGGCGCGCTTCCTCGTCCGCCTGGAAGCGCAGCTCGACCGCATGCCCGACGACGCCTCGAAGCGGGCACTGCTCGCCCGTCTCGACGCCTGCCTGGAAGGCGAGACGGCGGGTTAGGGAAAAGCGCCGGGCCGAGTGGCCCGAAGCACGCTTCCGGCACGTTGCTCAAAAGGCGGCGACGGCCGGCTCGATGGCGGTGGGCAGGAGGAGCCTGGCTTCGCCGTCGAGCACCACCGTCGTGCCGACGCGGCAGGTCGTGGCCAGGGTCACGCGGCGGCGCGCCGCGTCGAGTTCCTCGACGACCGCTTCGGCCACCACCTGGTCGTCCGGGCGGACCGGCGCGCGGAAGCGGAGCGTCTGGGAGAGATAGACGCAGCCGGGTCCGGGCAGGCGCGTGCCGAGCAGGGCCGAGAGCACGCCAGCCGTCAACATGCCGTGCGCGATGCGCCCGCCGAAGGGGGTGGCGATGGCGTAGGCCTCGTCGAGGTGGATCGGGTTGCAGTCGCCGGAGGCACCGGCGAAGGCGACGATGTCGGCCTCGGTGAGCACCTTGGCAAGCGTGGCCTTCTGGCCGATCCGGAGTGGCTGCGGGAGGGGAACCATGGCGGTGCTCCGAACGTGAGGAGCCGGCCCCGTGGAGGCGCCGTGGGCGTCGACCGGCTCCCGAAGTCCTACCCCAGCCGCACTAAGGTCCGGTTAACGCCCGTGCCTGCCGCTCCCCGAGCCGTTCGAGCAACGCCAGACAGCGCTCCAGGTCGGCCGCGTCGACGAACTCGTCCGGTTTGTGGGCTTGGTCGATCGAGCCGGGGCCGAGGACGACCGTGGGCAGACCCGCCGCTTGGAAGCAGCCGGCGTCGGTGCCGAAGGGCACGACCGCGAGTGCGTTGGCGCCCGTCAGTTCCTTGGCGAGGGCGATTGCCGGAGAGGCGGCGTCGACGGCGAGACCCGGATAGGTGGCGGCGATGCGGGTTCGGATGGCGGCAGCCGGGTCGCGGGCTCGCATCTTCCGCTCCAACTCGGCGCGGACGCCGTCGAGTTGGGCGAGATGCGGGTCTGGATCGTCCCCCGGATGCAGGCGCAGTTCCCAGTCGAAGGTGGCCTCGCCGGCGACGACGTTGCGGGCGGTGCCGGCGACCAGTGTGCCGACGTTGAGGGTGCTGAAGGGCGGATCGAAGGGCGAGCCGGCGACCGGTGCGGCCTCCAGCCGGTCGGCGAGTGCTTCGATGGCGGCAACGAATCGGGCTGCGTAGGCAAGTGCGCTGACGCCTTTTCTCGGGTCGGAGGAATGGCACGCCGCACCGGTCACGGTGGTGGTCAACTCCACCCCGCCCTTGTGTCCCGCCACCAGCATCATATCGGTCGGCTCGCCGATCACGACCGCCTCGATGGCGAAGGGCAGCCCCGCCATGAAGGCACCGAGGGCAGGGGCGCCGAGCGAGCCGGGTTCCTCGTCGTGGGTGAAGGCGAGGTGGATCGGGCGGACGAGGGGCAGCGCCTGCCATCGCGGGACCATGGCGAGGCAGCAGGCAAGAAAGCCCTTCATGTCGGCGGTGCCACGGCCATAGAGCCGCGAGTCCTGCCGCGTGACCTGGAAGGGCGGCAGGGTCCAGGGCTGGCCCTCGGCGGGGACGACGTCGGTATGGCCCGAAAGGGCGACGCCGCCGTCCGTGGCCGGGCCGACGGTGGCAAAGAGGTTGGCCTGTTCGCCGGAGCCGTCGGGCAGGAGGCGGGCCTCGATGCCGTGTCGCTCGAGATAGGCGGCAACGAATCCCAGGATGTCCAGATTGCTGCGGCCGGAAACGCTCTCGAAGGCGACCAGCCGGTCCAACAGCTCGATGGTGTGCTCGAGGGTCATGGCTCGACCGCCATGGGCCGCCGCACCCTGGCCGGGTAGTCCCCACCGCGGCCGTCGGCACCGACGACGGCTCGACGGCAGACCGCGGCGACCACGTCGCACTCGGGCAAGCCCGGCTCGGCCCGCTCGCGGATCACCGCGTGTATCGCCTCCTCCGCCATGGCCGGCCGGCTGTGCGCCAGACGGTCGGCGGATTTGGCGCGGGTGAGGGGCGGGGCGACGTCGTCGGGCAAGGCTCAGGTTCCGCAGGGCTGCACTTGGCCCTGAGGAAGCGGGCTTTCGGTCGGGGCGCAAGGGGTTAAGGTCCGGCCGAGCGGGAGGGACGATGGACGGGCACGGACTGAAGGCGGGCTTGCGGGTGCCGGTGATGGGCGCCCCGATGTTCCTCGTCTCGTCGCCGGAACTGGTGATCGCGCAGTGTACGGCCGGCGTCGTCGGGGCCTTCCCGGCCCTGAACGCGAGGCCCGTGGCGGAACTCGACCGTTGGCTGGAGCGCATCGTCCACGAACTCGACGCCTGGGCGGGCCCGTGGCCGGCCGCCCCCTTCGCCGTCAACCTGATCGTCCACCGCAGCAACCCGCGGCTGGATGCCGACCTCGCGGCCTGCGTCCGCTGGCGGGTGCCCATCGTCGTCACCTCGCTCGGCGCGCGGTCCGAGGTGAACGACGCGGTGCACGGTTATGGCGGTCTCGTGCTGCACGACGTGATCGACGACCGGTTCGCCCGCAAGGCCATCGAGAAGGGGGCCGACGGGCTGATCGCCGTCGCCGCCGGAGCCGGCGGCCATGCGGGCACGTTGTCGCCCTTCGCCCTGGTGCAGGAAATCCGCGCCTGGTTCGACGGCCCCCTGCTGCTGGCCGGCGCCATCGCCACGGGCCGGGCCGTGCTGGCGGCGGAGGCGATGGGGGCCGACCTCGCCTATGTCGGCTCGCCCTTCATCGCCACCATCGAGGCCGCCGCGAGCGACGCCTACAAGCGCATGGTGGTCGAAGGTACGGCCATGGATCTCGTCTATACGCCCGCCTTCAGTGGTATCGCCGCCAACTATCTGCTGGCGTCGGTCCGCGCCGCCGGGTTCGACGTGGACCGCCTACCGAGCGGGCGGACGCTGGACCTCGAAGGCGAGGGCGGCGACGCGAAGGCATGGCGCGACGTGTGGAGTGCGGGGCAGGGGATCGGCGCCGTGCGCGACGTGGTGGCGACCCACACCCTGGTCGAGCGGCTCGTGGGCGAGTATCGAGCGGCCAGGACGAAGCTGGGGCTGGGAGTGCTTGGGGCATGAGCGAGGGCGCGACGCGGATCGGTATCGACTGGGGCACCACCCACGTGCGGGCTTGGCTGCTCGCCGACGACGGCAGCGTCATCGAGACCCGGCGCGACGACCGCGGCATGGGCCGGCTGGCGGGCCAGCCCGAGGCGTTCGCCCGTGCCTATGACGAGCTGGTCGTCGGCTGGCCGGACCTGCCGGCGCTCGCCTGCGGCATGGTGGGGGCGCGGCAGGGCTGGCGGGAAGCCGCCTACGTGCCCGTGCCGACCGCCCTCGACGACCTCGCCCGCCATGCGGTGAGGGCGACGAGTGCCGCCGGACGCCGTCTCTCGATCCTGCCCGGCCTCGCCCAGGCGGAGCCCGCCGACGTCATGCGCGGCGAGGAAACCAAGCTCGCCGGCCTGGCGCTGGAGGCACCGGAGATCGCCCGGTCCGGCGTTGCCGTCCTGCCGGGCACGCATGCCAAGCACGCCGCGCTCGAAGACGGGCGGGTGCGCGGCTTTCGCAGCGTCTTCACGGGCGAGTTGTTCGACGTCCTGGGGCGGCACTCGATCCTGCGCTTGAGCCTGGAGGGGGCGGAGGGCGTGGACGAGAGCGCCTTCGCGGCGGCCGTGGTCGAGGGCGCTGCGATGCGGGCCGGCGAGTTGATCTCGGCGCTCTTCAACCTGCGTGCCCGCTCGCTGCTCGGCGAGCCCGGCGCCGAGGTGCTGCGCGGGCGGCTGTCGGGCCTCCTGATCGGCGCGGAGCTGGGCCTCGTCGATCCAGCGGGGCCGGTGGCACTCGTCGGCAGCGGTGCCTTGACCGCGCCCTATCTCCAGGCCTTCGACGCACTCGGGCGTCCGGCGCCGCGGCTTTTCGACGGCGAGGCGCTGGTGCCGCGAGCGCTCGCACATCTGGCCGCGCGGCTGGAGGAGAGGGGACGATGACGCGGCTGCCCGAACGCCCGTTGATTGCCATTCTGCGCGGCGTGGAACCGGACGAGGTGCTGGCCGTCGGCGAGGCGCTGGTCGATGCGGGCATCGGCTGCATCGAGGTGCCGACCAACTCGCCCGATCCCTTCACCTCGATCCGGCGTTTGCAGGAGGCGTTCGGCCACCACGCGCTGATCGGTGCCGGCACCGTCGTCACGCCCCAGCAGGTGGAGACCCTGGCGGCGACCGGAGCGGGGCTGTGCGTCTCGCCCGACACCTGCCCCGAGGTGATCGCCGCCGCCAAGCTGCGGGGCCTCGTCGCGGTGCCGGGGGCGATGACGCCGAGCGAGGCGTTCGCCGCTTGGCGCGTCGGGGCCGACGGCATCAAACTGTTCCCGATGGAGGTCCTGGGCATCGCCGGTCTCAAGGCGTTCAAGGCCGTGCTGCCGCCGGGCTGGCCGGTCGTCGCCGTCGGCGGCGTGACGGCCGACAATCTAGGCGAGTGGCTGACGGCGGGCGCCAGCGGCGCCGGCTTCGGGAGCTGGCTCTTCCGGCCGGGGACACCGCCGGCGGAGGTGGCGGCGCGCGCCCGGGCCATCGTCCAAGCGGCAGCGGCGTGAAGCGCGAGCGGCTGGACCAGCTTCTGGTCGAGCGCGGGCTCGCCGACAGCCGCACGCGGGCGCAGGCGATGGTGCTGGCGGGCGAGGTCTACTCCGGCGAGAGAAGGTTGGAGAAGCCCGGTACCGCGCTCGACCCGACGACGCCGCTCGAGGTGCGCAGCCGCCAGCCGGCCTGGGTCTCGCGTGGCGCCTTCAAACTCCTGCACGGCCTCGACCACTTCGCCGTCGATCCCACCGGCAGCATCGCATTGGACGTGGGCGCGTCGACCGGCGGCTTCACCGAGGTGCTGCTGGCAAGGGGAGCCGCGCGCGTCTACGCTGTCGACGTCGGCTACGGCCAACTCCACGCGAAGCTGCGGGCCGACCCGCGCGTGGTCGTGCTGGAGCGCACCAACGCCCGCTACCTGACGGCGGAGGCGGTGCCCGAGGCCCCGACGCTGGTGGTGTGCGACGCGAGCTTCATCGCGCTGCGCCAGGTGCTGCCGGCAGCCTTGGCGCTCGCCGCCCCCGGTGCCAGCCTGATCGCCCTGATCAAGCCGCAGTTCGAGGTCGGCAGAGGCGCGGTCGGCAAGGGCGGGGTGGTGCGCGATCCGGTGCAGCATCGAGACGTCTGCCAAGCTGTCGAAGCCTGGCTGGCCGATGAGGCCGGTTGCCAGGTGCTCGGTGTCACGCCGAGCCCGATCCTCGGCCCGAAGGGCAATCGCGAATTCCTGATCGCCGCGACCAAGCCAACGGGCGAGGCTTGACCGCGCGATATCGTTCGGGCTCGATAGTTCGATGCGGTGGCAAGCACGGTCATGGAACGGTCGCGTCCTGATCGGCGTCTGCGCCCTGGCGCTGTTGCTCGCAGGTTTCGGCCACCGGGTAGCGATGCCGGGCGGCGAGGTCGATCTGGCGGCTTATGCGCTGCCGGATGCCGTGGTGCCGGCCTTGTGCCTCGCCTGGGACGGCGGCGAACCAAGTCAGCCGTCGGCGGCCTGCGATCTCTGCCTCCTCGCCGCCGCTGCACCCGCGGGGCTTGGCGGCGGGTGGACGGTTGCGGCGCGGCGGCGCGGCTCGCCGCCGGCTGGAACGGGGCGTAAGGATCGGCGGACGGGCCTCCGGCGCGTCGCAGCTCGGCCAAGGGCGCCGCCTCGGCGCTACTGAGTCCCCGCCCGTCGCCCGATCCCGCCGGCCGCGAGGCATCGCCCGATCCGGCCGCGCCAACGAAAGCACGATCCATGACCCGCACCCTGTACGCCCTCGTCGGCGGTCTTGCCCTGTTCCTCGCGATCGGTGCCGAGGCCCACGACTACCGCCACGGCGACCTCGTCATCGGCCATCCCTGGGCGCGGGCGACACCCGGCGCAGCGCGGGTCGGCGCTGGCTACCTTACCATCGCCAACGACGGCGAGGCGGCGGACCGACTGGTGGCGGCCAGGGTGCCGTTCGCCGGACGGGTGGAACTGCACGAGATGACCATGGTCGACGACGTCATGCGCATGCGCGAGCTGGCGGACGGCATCGAGCTGCCGCCGGGCGCCACGGTCGCGCTGGAGCCCGGCGGCCTGCACATGATGTTCATACAACTCCGCGAGCCCCTGGTCGAAGGCGACCGGCACGTGGCGACCTTGGTCTTCGAGCGGGCAGGCCCGGTCGAGGTCGAGTTCCACGTCGAGAGCTTGGCCGGTGGCATCCCCCATCATCACGCGCACTGAGCGTCCTCAGAGCGGCCAAACCAGGAGGATCATCGGCACCCCGACGGCGATGACGATGACCTCCATCGGCAAGCCCAAACGCCAGTAGTCGGTGAAACGAAACCCGCCCGGTCCGAGGATGAGCGTATTGTTCTGGTGGCCGATGGGGGTGAGGAACGCACAGGACGCGCCCACGGCGACGGCCATCAAAAAGGCATCGGGGTTGGCATCGAGCGCGCCGGCCGTACTGATCGCGATCGGGCACATCACGGCGGCGGTGGCGGCGTTGTTCACGAGATCCGACAGGGTCATGGTGACGATCAGGATGAGGACGAGTGCGACGATGGCGTGGCCTCGGGCAACCTCGTCCAGGAGGGCGCGGGCCAAGAGGTCGGCCGTGCCGGTCGCCTCCATCGCCGCCGCAACCGGCAACAATGCCGCGAGCAGCACGATCACCGGCCAGTCCACGGCATCGTAGAGGCGGCGCGGCGAGATGAGGCGCAGCAGGACCACGCCGAGCACGCCGCCGGCGAAGGCGACCGCCGCCGAGACGAGGCCCGAAGCGGTGACGGCAACGGCGGCCGCAAGGACCGACACCGCCATGATCGCCCGCCTCGCGTCGGGGATGCGCAGCGACCGCTCGGCCAGCGGTACGCAGGCGAACTGGCTGGCGAATTCGGCGATGGCCTCGCTCGAGCCCTGCATCAGCAACACGTCGCCGGCCCGCAATGGCATGGTGCGGAGACGCTTGATCGAGCGCCGGCCTTGGCGCGACACCGCCAAGAGGTTGATGCCGAAGCGCGAGCGGATACGGGCTTGAGAGGCCGACCGTCCGGCCAGCGGGGCATTGGGCAGGACCGCCAACTCGATCAGCACGACGTCGAGAGCTTCGTGGTTGTTCCCTCGCTCGTCGTCCTCGGCCTTCGCCTCGCCGCTTTGCGCCGACGCCTCGACCTCGTCCTTTCTCGGCTCGACCGCTTCCTCCAGTTCCAGCCCTAGCGCCGAGAGTACGGCGGCAATGCCTTCCGGCTCGGCCTCGACGACGAGGATGTCGTTGGCGCGGATGGTGTCGCTCGGACGCGGCACGCCGATCCGCACCTCGTTGCGCACGAGGCCGACGAGTTGGGCATGCTCTTCTTCGAGGCGCTTCTCGACCTCTTGGACCGTCATGCCGACGGCCTTGGCACGCTTCGGTACGCGGGCTTCGGTCAGATAGGCGCCCGTGTCGAAGTCGTCGATGCCGGTGCGTTGCCGCGCCGGCACCAGCCGCCAGCCGACCAGCGCCACGAAGGCGACGCCGACCAGGGCGATGGCGGCGCCCACCGGCGTGAAGTCGAACATGCCGAACGGCGACCCCTCGGCCCGGCTGCGGAAGCCGGCGACGATGAGGTTGGGCGGCGTGCCGATGAGGGTCGTCATGCCGCCGAGAATCGAGCCGAAGGACAGCGGCATCAGTAGCCTGCCCGGCGCCATGCCCTGCTTGCCCGCGATCTGGATCGCCACCGGCATCAAGAGGGCCAGGGCACCGACGTTGTTCATGAACGCGGAGAGAAAGGCGGCGAGCCCGGCCAGCGCCGCCACCGTCAGGGTGGGGCCGGCGTCGCTCGGCAGGCACCGCTCGGCCAGCACGTCGACCGCACCCGAGAGCTGGAGCGTGCGGCTGAGGACCAGGACGCAAGCCACCGTCACCACGGCCGGATGGCCGAGCCCGCCGAAAGCGTCCTCGCTCGGCACGAGGCCGACCACCACGCAGGCAATCAAGGCCGTGATCGCGACGATGTCGTGACGCCACCGTCCCCACAGGAACATGGCAACGGTCGCACCCAGAATGACGAGGATCGTGCCCTGCTCGACGGTCATGCGCGCAAGCTGCGCGGAGCCCGCCCTGCACGCAAGTGGCCTTCAGGTAACGCCGGTAACGACGCGCTCGATCAGCCCGTTGACCTCGGCCGCGCGCTCCATGTGCGGCAGGTGGCCCGTGCCTTCGAGGTGCAGAACGTTCACGTTCGGCGGCAGGCCCTGGGCGTGGCCGGGTGCGAGAATGCGATCCTCGCCACCCCAGACGACGTGGACGGGGCAGGTGAGGGCGCGGAACTTTTCGTGCACCTTGGCCACGTCCGGCGGCACGAAGAGAAAGCCGTCGCGCAGCTTCTCCAAAGCCGCTACGACCCCATCGAGCCGCTTGTACTTGACGACCTCCTCGACCATTTCCCCGGTGATCTGCTCGGGATGGGCAACGAGCTGTTCCAGCACTTCCTTCAGCTTCTTCGGCCGGGTGTGCTTGATGAAGCCCTCGATGAAGTCGCGGTTGATCTCGGGGCCGAGATCGGCCGGTGCCAGCAGCACCAGGGAGGCCACCCGATCCGGCGCCTCGGTCGCCACCTCGAGCGCCACCGCACCGCCCATGGAATGACCGACGAGATGCGCCTTCGGGATCGCGAGCGCATCCATCAGCCCGAGCACGGCCTCGACCAGCCTGGCGAGCGAGCCGTCGCCCACGTCCTTGCTGGAGCCGCCGTGGCCGGGCAGGTCGAGAGCGTAGGTCGTGGCGTGGGCGGCGATGGCCTCCTGATTGAACATCCAGCCCAGATAGTCGCCGCCGAAGCCGTGGACGAAGATGACGGGCGGGCCATCGGCTTCGCCCAGCTTCAGATAGCGGATACGGCCGGCGGGCGTGGCGACGGCGACCGGCTCCGGGGCCGCCTCTTCGTGGCTCTCGCTCTCGAAGCGCGACTGGAAGTCGGCAACGAAGGCGTCGATGGCGGCGTCGTCCGCATCGTCGCCGGCCACCACCGCCAGGAGGGCTCCCACCGGCAGGGTGGCGCCCGGCGCCGCCACCAGCCGGCGGAGCTTGCCGCCGACCGGGCTCTCGAAGACGTTGGCGATCTTCGAGGTCTCGATGTCGCACAGCTCCTGACCGGCCTCGACCACGGCGCCGGCCTCGACGTGCCACGCCGCCACCATGCCCTCCTGCATGGCGAGGCCCCATTTCGGCATGACGATGGGCTGGATATCGCTCATGCCGCCTTCGCACCCTTACCGTTCATCACCGCCTGCACCGCCGCCTCGATCTTGGCGACCGAGGGGATGTAGAGGTCTTCCAGTTCGGCCGCGAACGGCACGGGTGCGTGCGGTGCGGTCACCTGCTTCGGCGCCGCCTTGAGCGCCCCGAACACGTTCTCGGTGACCAGGGCGGTGATGTCGGTCGCCATCGAGCAGCGGGGATGCGCCTCGTCGACGACGACCAGCCGTCCCGTCTCCTCGACGGTCTCCAGGATGGTGTCCTTGTCGAGCGGCGAGGTGGTGCGCGGGTCGACCACGGTGCAGGAGATGCCCGCCTTGGCGAGGTTGTCGGCGGCGGTGTTGGCGAAGTTCACCATCCGGCCGAAGGCGACGATGGTGACGTCGTCGCCCTCGCGGGTCACGTTCGCCTCGCCGAAGGGGATGGTGTAGGGCTCGTCCGGCACCTCCGCCTCCTCGTCGTACATCGCCTTGTGCTCGAAGAAGATCACCGGGTCGTCGTCGCGGATCGCCTGGATCAAGAGCCCCTTCGCCTCGTACGCGTTCGACGGCAGGACCACCTTCAGCCCCGGAATGTGGGTGAAGATCGGATAGAGGCACTGGCTGTGCTGAGACGCGGCCCGAAAACCGGCGCCGTACATGGTGCGGATGACCAGCGGCGTCACCGCCTTGCCGCCGAACATGTAGCGGAACTTGGCGGCCTGGTTGAAGATCTGGTCGAAGCAGACCCCCATGAAGTCGACGAACATCAACTCGGCAACGGGGCGGAGGCCGGTAGCGGCCGCACCCGCTGCGGCGCCGACGAAGGCGCTTTCGCTGATCGGCGTGTCGAGCACGCGGTCGCGGCCGAAGAGCGGCATGAGACCCTTGGTGACGCCGAGCGGCCCGCCCCACGCGTCGTCCTCGCCGGGTGCGCCCATGCCGCCCGCCACGTCCTCGCCCATGAGGACGACGCGGTGGTCGCGCTCCATCTCCTGGCGGAGCGCCTCGTTGATCGCCTGACGGTAGCTCTTGGTCGGCATCGTTCGGCCCTCGCTCAGTAGGAGAGGTAGACGTCGGTCATGAGGTTCGCCTCGGTCGGCGCCGGGGCCGACTTGGCGGCGGCGACGCACCGGTCGATGTGCGCCCGCACGTCCTGCTCGATGGCATCGAGGTCGGCCGCCTCCAGCAGCGAAGCCTCGGTCACCCGTTGGCGGAAGAGCATCAAGCAATCCCTCTGCGTCTTGACCTGCTCCACCTCGCCTGCGCCCTTGTAGGTCTGCGCGTCGCCCTCGAAGTGGCCGAAATAGCGGTAGAGCTTGACGTGCAGGAGCGAGGGCCCCTCGCCGCTGCGCGCGCGCTCGATCGCCTCGCGCGCGGCCTCCCAGACAGCGAAGAAGTCGTGGCCGTCGACCTCGACCGCCGGCATGCCGAAGCCCTGGCCGCGGCCCACCTGCGAGCCGCCGACCGACCAGGCGCTCGCCGTGCTCTCGGCGTAGCCGTTGTCCTCGACGACGAAGACCACCGGCAGGTTCCAGACCTTGGCGAGATTGTAGCTCTCGAAGGTCGTGCCTTGGTTGGAGCCACCGTCGCCGACGAAGGCGATGGCCACACCGCCGGTTTTCAGGGTCTTGGCGGTCAGTGCCGCACCGCAGATCAGCGGCGGGCCGCCGCCGACGATGCCGTTCGCCCCCAGCATGCCCTTGGAGAGATCGGCGATGTGCATCGAGCCGCCCTTGCCGCCGCAAAGGCCGTCCGCACGCCCGAATATCTCCTTCATCATGGCTTCGGTGTCGCAGTCCTTGGCGATGCAGTGGCCGTGGCCGCGATGGGTCGAGGCGATGACGTCGCGGTCGCCCAGATGCTGGCAGACGCCGACGGCGGATGCCTCCTCGCCGGCGTAAAGGTGGACGAAGCCCGGAATGTTGCCCTGGGCGAACTCTTCCTGCACCGCCTCCTCGAAGGTCCGGATGGTGCACATCTTCTGGTAGGCGGCGAGGAGGTCCTCGCGGCTGAGTTGCATGGCGTTGGCCCCCGTTGCGTGCCGTTCCGGCGCGTTTCTCCGAGGGATGTCCGATGGAACGGACGCCCTCCCTGATCGTTTTGGTTTGGTCGTGCGGCACGGTCGTTGTCAAGCTGTGCCCGCGTCACGGCCGGCCTGCGTGGCTCGCCAAGCCGAGCGGCCCCGCCTATGGTGGCCGGCGGAGGGGCGAACGACGGTCCCGGATGGGACTGCAACGAACGAGGAGAGGGCCTAGAGCCATGCGCAAGATCGCACCACGCCTCCGGATGAACCTCGAAGCCACCGACGTCGGCTACACCGTGCGGCGCCACCGGCCGACCGCGACCGCCAGCGAGACCGCCGAGGCCGCGCACGTCCCCGGCCGCAAGCTGGTGAAGAGCGTCCTGCTCGGTGGCGACGGCGCGCCGGTCCTGGCGGTGCTCTCCAGCACGCAGCACGTCGATCTCGCCCGCATCAACGAAGCGCTGGGCCGCAAGCTCGACCTCGTGCCCGAAGCCGACATTCGCAACGTCTTCTTCGACTGCGCCGTGGGGGCGCTGCCGCCGACGGGCGCCACCTACGGCGTCGAGGAGGTGATGGACCCGGCGCTCGACGACCTCGACGAGGTCTATGTCGAAGCGGGCGATCATCGGCACGTCCTGCGGCTCGACGGCGCGGACTTCGTCCGCCTGATGCGGAACGCGCGCCGCGTGCCCTTCGCGGTCGCCGGACCCGTCGCGGCGGCGGAGCCGGCGCCGGCCGACGCTGCGGCAGAGGGCGACGGGACGGCGACGGAGGAGCCGCCGGCCAAGCCGAAACGGGCCGCCGCCCGCAAGGCCGCCGCCGACCCTGCGTCCGGCGCGACCGACGGGGAGGCCAAGCCCGCGTGAGTGCCGAGCCTTACTGGATCGAACACGACGGCGGCTCGGCGCTGGCCTGGGGGGCGGCGCAACGCTTGGCCCAGGCCTTGCGCTGGGGCGTGCAGGCCGACCGCGGCGCCAGCCTCGTCCTCGGTGCCGGCGATCTGCCGCTGCAGGCCTATCGCAACCTCGCCGACGCCGTGGTCGACTGGCGCCGGGTCCAGGTGGTACCGAGCGACGACCTCTGGGTGCCGCCCACCGATCCGCGCAGCCGGCAGCGCGCGTTGGAGAGGGTGCTGGCCGCTGGACCGGCGGCGCGTGCGGGGCTGATTCCGCTGTTCCGCGGCAGCGAAAGCGCCGGCGACGACGCCCACGCGGCGGCACACGACGTGGCCCGGCTGGCACGCCCGTTCGATGCGGTGGTGCTGGCGGTCGAGCCCGACGGCGGCATTGCCGGGTTGCGGCCCGGGACCGATGGGCTCGACCGCTTGCTGGCCCCCGAGACGCCGGCGACGGTCGCTGCGGTCGATTCGCCGGAGGCGGGCATCCCGCACCTCACCTTGACGCTGAATGCCCTCGCCGATGCCGGCCTGATCTTGGTGCTGGGGCAGGGGACGGCCGAGCGGGCAGCCCTGACGCGTGCGCTCGATGGTGACGTCTCGCCCCTGCGCGCGCTCTTCGACCGGGCGAAGGTGCCCGTCGAGATCCACGTCTGTCCGTAGTCGACGACGCTGGGGGAGGGTGCCTCCGGCACCGCCCCAGCAACGCCATCAGCCTCGATCGGCGCGGGCGAGGACGGCGTTCAGCAGCACGTCGGCGGCGGGAGCGACGTCGTCGAGGGTGCAGCTTTCCGCCTCGTTGTGCGTGATGCCGTCCTTGCAGGGGCAGAACAGCATCGCTGTCGGCGCGACCCGCGACAGGTAGTAGGCGTCGTGCCCCGCTTGGCTCAGCATCTCGACCGGGCGGATGCCGAGGGCTTCGGCGCTGGCGCGGAGCGTGGCGATCAGCTCGGCATCGAACACCTCGTCGCCGAAGCGCCACGTCTCCTTGACCTCCAGCTCGCAGCGGCCGCGGGCAGCGGCAACGCCCGCCGCGATCCGGGCCGCTTCGAACATCGACGCCGCCACGGCGCGGTCGGGGTGACGCACGTCGAGCGTCACCTCGGCCCGCGCGGAGATCAGGCCGGGCAGGTTGGGCCAGAGGTCGATGCGGCTGGTGGTGGACTTGCCGAGCGGCGCCTGGAGCCAACCGATCTCGTTGACGGCAACGGCGAGGTGGGCGGCGGCGACGGCGGCATCCCGCCTGCGGTCCATCGGCGTCGGCCCGGTGTGGGCCGTCTCGCCGGTGAAGGCGAGGTTCATCCCCAAGGCCGTGTAGCCGCCGGTGACGATGCCGACCCTCTCGCCGGCCGCATCCAGTTCCGGTCCCTGCTCGATGTGCAACTCGAAATAGGCATCGACGGGAAAGCCCACCGCGTGCTCGCCGAGATAGCCGATACGGCGCAGTTCGTCGCCGACGCTGCGGCCTGCCGCATCGAGCCGGCCGTGAAGCCACTCCAGGTCCTTCAGCCCGGCGAACACGGCGGAGGCCATCATCGGCGGCGAGAAGCGCGCACCCTCCTCGTTGGTCCAGTTGACCACCTCGATCGGCCGGCGCGGCACGATCCCCGCCTCGGCGAGCCGGCGCACCGCTTCCAGCCCGGCGAGCACGCCGAGGATGCCGTCGAAGCGGCCACCTGTGATCTGGGTGTCGAGGTGGCTGCCGACGAGCACCGGGGGCAACGCCTCGCGTCCGGCATAGCGGGCGAACATGTTGCCCGCCCGGTCGATGCGGACGGCGAGACCCGTTTCGCCGCACCAGCGGGCGAAGAGGTCGCGCATCTCCTTGTCCGCGTCGCCCAGTGCCAGGCGCGACAGGCCGCCGGCCCGGCCGGGGCCGATGCGGGCCGAGGCCATGAGCGTGGACCAGAGACGGTCGCGGTCGACATGGAGGACGTTCAACGGAGGCACCCTTCCCGAGAAGCGCTGGCGCGGCCGCGATGGCGCGCGAGCGAACGGCCTTCGCCAGCACCGGCGGCACCGCAAGCGCGTCCCATTCTGTGCCGGAACGACGGTTCCCGCACGGGCCGCTGGCTCAGCGCTTGCGTTCGGCCGGCTCGGTGTCGGGATATTGCTCCAGGTAGCGGTCGATCAGCGCCTTGAATTGGGGCTCGACCGCGCCGAACGAACCGCAGCGGAAGTCCAGTCCGCCGTGCTTGGTCGGCACATGCCCGATGATCTCGCCTTCCTCTTCGTCGTAGTAGACGCGCGCGGTGAATCCACGGTAGTGCAGCCCGCGTCGAGGTGCTGGCATGCCGAACGTCCTCCCCTGATCGCCCCCTCGTCGATCATGGTGACGGGCTTCGCGAAGCGACGCAACTCAGCAGTTGCGGAAGCCGCGGCCCGGCGCCTGCCCGGGCGCGGACCACGACGTCAGTCCGGGGCGCCGAGTGTGGGGACCACCGCAGGCGCCGCGCTCCCGAGGTCGTGCGGCACGACGTCCACGGCGACCGTGAGCTCGTGACCGCCGCCGCCGTAGACGACGCCGACGATGGGACTGACGTCACCGTAATCGCGACCCCAAGCCAGCGTAATGTGGCCGTCGGCCGGCAGCAGGTCGTTGGTCGGATCGAGGTCGACCCAGCCGGCACCGCCGATCCAAAGGCTGATCCAGGCGTGACTGACGTCCGCCCCGACCAGCCGTTCCTGGCCCTCCGGTGGGCGGGTGAGCAGATAGCCGCTGACGTAGCGGGCGGGCAGGCCGAGGGCGCGGAGCCCGGCCAGCATCAGGTGCGCGAAGTCCTGACAGACGCCCCGGCGCAGGCGAAAGACGTCAGCCACCGGCGTCGCCAGCGTCGTGGCTTCGGGATCGAACTCGAAGTCCCGGAAGATGCGGCCGTTGAGGTCGATGGCCGCCTCCAGCACCGGCCGTCCCGCCCGAAAACTCGCGAGCGCGTAGTCTTCGAGCGCGCCGTCGGTCGGCGTGAAGGGCGAGGCGTAGGCGAAGCGGGCGGCGCCGAGTGCCCCGGCCTCGCTCGCACCGCGGCAGGCGGCCACCACCCGTTCCCACGGCGTCGTCAAGGCGGGCGCGGGCGAGGTGGGGGCGGTGACCTCGACCGTCGCGCGCGCATCGACGGCCAGGTGGCGGTGCTCGCGGTCGATGGTGATCGCCCGCGACGGATTGCCGAACGCGTCCTGACGGCGGTCGCCCCAGGCCGGCACCGGCTCGACCTGGAGCGACTGCGCGTGGACCTGTTGGCGGTAGGTGGTCCGCGGCTCCAGGTGCAGGAGGTGATGCGACAGGGCGACCGGAGCCGAGTAGCTGTAGTCGGTGCGGTGGCGGACCTCGTAGATCATCGCTCAGGGCACCGCGCGGCGGGTGCTGAAGGTGGTCGTGGGGGTTTCGGCCAAGACGAAATAGGCGCGGGCGAGTTGATCGGACGTGGTTTCCAGTGCCGCCTTGACGGCCTGGATTTGCGCCTCGACGGGCGAGACCTCCGGTGGCGTGCCGGGTGGCAGCAACTCGCGGGCGTCGAGCAGGCGCAGCCGGGTGAGCAGGTCGAGCGCCGTCCGCCGCGCGGGCGACCGATAGGGGCCCTCCTCCGGCAGATCGGCCATGACCTCCTCCAGCCGAGCAACCTGGAAGACGAGGCCGCGCGGGTTGGTCTCGTCGAGCAGCAGGAGGTCGAGCACGGGCACGGGCATCGGCAGCGTCACGTAGCGGGCACGATAGGTCATGTAGCTGTCACAAATCTCGAGCAGGGCTGCGAGCGCGCCTTCGGGGTCGACGTCGGCCGGCGGCTGCACGCCCATCTCCACCAGATCGGCCACCTGGAGCGCGCGCTCCAGCCGCTTGCCCATGTCGAGAAAACGCCAGCCGTCGTTCCGGGTCATGTGCTCGGCGGCGGTACCGCTGAAGGCCACGAGCAGGCGGATGGCGTCGTCGACCAGCGCCAACGGCGGCTGCTTCAACACCGGCCCCGCGTGCCGCTGCCAGCGCCGGTCGGTGCGCAGCGCGGTGAGGGCGGTCCAACTGTCCTGGCTGAGGATGCCACGGGCGAGGGTGGCGTTACGATGCACCGCTTCGAGACTGGCAACGAGGCCATGTGTCGTCTCCGTGCCGTGCAGCAGGCTCTCGATGGCATTGGCGAGACGTTCCGCCGGTGTGTCGCCCTCGGGATCGGCATCCAGATGCACGCGCACCAGATGCAGCATCAAGCTGGCCGTCTCGGCCGCCGGCCCGGCTTCGACGAGGCGCACCAGCACGGCCCTGAGCGTGCGCAGCGCACTCTCCGCGCGTTCGGTGTAGCGGCCGAGCCAGAACAGGGCCTCCGCCGTCCCGCTCAACAAGTCCCGGGCACTGCGGTGGAGCTCCACCCGAGCCATCCGCTGGCTCAGCAGAGCCGGTAGCGGCGGTTCGTGCTCGGCCGAGGCCACCCAGACCTCCTTGCTGCCGAAGCCCGAAGGCAGGCCGGTCGCCGCCGACGTGCCGGCGAGCCGGCCGAGCCCGCCGGGCAGTACGTGCACCCGCTCCCCGTCGACGCAGGCGAAGAGCCGCATCGCCCAATGCACCGGCTCCAGGCGGCCGTCGCGCCACGCGGGGGCGGTGGCGAGCGCCAGCGGCCGTTCGGCCACCCAGCGGTGGCCGCTGCGCGCGAGGCGCTGCGCCAGTTCCGGGCTGGCATCGTTGGCCGGTGCGTCCAGGTTGAAGACGCCGGGGTCGTGGCGTGCCGTCATCCGGCCGAGCCGCCAGCCTGCATCGCCCAGCACTTCCCGCCGCGTCTCGGCGTCGCCGAGCCAACGAACCGGCGCGTCCGGCAGGATCGGCTCCTCGTCGAGCAGCGTGCGGCAGAGGCGCTCGGCGAACGGCCCGATGGTGCGGTTGTGCAGAAGCCCGGTACCGAGGGCGTTGGCGAGGCGGACCCGGCCGAGCCGGGCGGCGTCGATCAGGCCGGGCGTGCCGGCGCCGCCGAAGCCCGGCACGTACAACGGGTCCAGCTCGCGCCCGGCGCGCTTGCGCAGGATCACGTCGACCCGTTGCAGCCCCTCGAGGGTCTTGAGGAACACGTCGCCACCCCGCTGCGTCAGATCCACGCTCTCGACCAGCGGCAGCCCGACATAGCGGGCGAGGAAGGCGTGGCTGAAATAGTTGGGATCTTCGGGGCCGGGCGAGAGCAGGACCGAGCGCCCGTCCTCGTCGCTGGTGGTGCGCAGCACTTCGCCGAGCCGCGCGACGTAGCCGGCGAGCCGGCGCACGCCGCTCTCCAGGTAAAGGGGGCCCAGCGCCTGGGCGAGCGCCATCCGGCTGCCGAGCACCCAGCCATGGCCGGTGGGGGCGTCGACCTGGTCGGCAAGCACCACCCAATTGCCGGTCGCATCGAGCGCCACGTCGAGGGCGTAGACGCTGAGCCAGGGCTCCGGCGGCCGCGGCCACTGCATGCAGGGGTAGAGGAACTGGGGACTGCCGAAGACGAGGCCCGGCGGCAGCACCCGCTCGCGCAGGAGCCGCTGGCGGCCGTAGAGGTCGCGGAGCGTCGCCTCGACCAGGCGCACCCGCTGCGTGACCGCCGCCTCCAGCCGTTGCCAGGTCGGCTGGTCGAGGATGATCGGCAGGAGGTCGAGGTCCCAGGCCGCCTTCTTGTCGTCGGGCCGGGCGTAGACGTTGAAGGCAACGCCCGTGGCCTGGAG
>JBJHBG010000022.1:0-49109 GCA_050485385.1 Geminicoccaceae bacterium
TGCCTCGCCCTGGACGTTCCTCGGCTGGGACCGGCTGAAGCACCTGGTCGACGCGAGCGGCGTGGAGGTGCGCTACCATGTCGTCGACCACGGCATCATCTTTCCGGCGACGGGCGGGCTGCCGCTGCCGCAGCGGGCCCCGGCGCGGCAGCGCTACCGGCTGATGGAACTGCGCCGCTGGCGGGACCGACTGGGTGTCCCGCTCACCATCGAGCCCGCGTTCTTTCCGGTGAGCGACGTCGAGGCAGCCCTTTTGGTGCTGGCGGCACGGGAGCGGGGGCTCGACGCATGGCAGTTGAGCCGGGCGTTCATGGCAGCGATCTGGCAGGACGAGCGCAACGTCGCCGATGCGGCCACGCGCGAGGCGATTCTCGCCGAGCAAGGGTTCGACGCGGCACCGCTGCTCGCCGCAGCACCGGCGATGGCCGAGGTGCGCAAGCGGGAGAGCGAGGAAGCGGTCGAGAAGGGCGTGTTCGGCGCCCCCTCGTTCGTCTACGGCGACGAGCTGTTCTGGGGTCAGGATCGGCTCGACTTCCTCGCGGAGGCGCTGGGCGTCCGTTAGGGCAGCGTTGCCGTGGAAGGCTCGGGGAGGTCAGGGCGGGACCGTTAGGTACGCCGTGCGGAGCTATACCCGTTCGCGCATCGGCCTATGGTGCGCGCCAGACCGGAAACGAGGTGGGCACGTGCGGCTCTTCACCTGTCAGGCTTGCGGCCATGCGCTGTATTTCGAGAACGTGCGCTGCGAGCGCTGCGGAGCGCCCTTGGGCTTTCTGCCGGATCGGCTGGAGTTGAGCGCGCTGCGTCCGCTCGACGACGGCGGGGTCGAGCCGCTGGCGGCGCCGGGAACGCGCTGGCGTGCGTGCGCCAACGCCCTGGACAACGGCTGCAACTGGCTGGTGCCGGCGGAGGCGGATACGGCCTTCTGTCCGGCGGACTCGCTGAACCGCACCATCCCCGATCTCGGCGTCGCGCGGAACGGCGAGCGTTGGGCGGTGCTGGAACGGGCCAAGCGCCGGCTGGTCTACACGCTCCTCCGCCTCGGCCTGCCGGTGGTGCCCAAGAGCGTCGATACCGACCGCGGCCTTGCCTTCGACTTCCTCGCCGACCCGGGCGACGGCACCAAGGTCATGACCGGCCATGCCGCAGGCGTCGTCACCATCAACGTTGCCGAGGCCGACCCGGTCGAGACCATGCGGCTGCGCGAGCAGCTCGACGAGCCCTACCGCACCGTGCTCGGCCACTTCCGCCACGAGGTCGCGCACTACTATTGGGAGCGGCTGATCCAGGGAAGGTCGGAACAGCAGTCCTTCAGGGAGCTGTTCGGCGACGAGCGCGAGGACTACGAAGCGGCGTTGCAGCGGCACTACGAGGCCGGCCCGCCCGCCGATTGGCAGAGCCGGCACATCAGCGCCTACGCCGCCGCCCACCCGTGGGAGGACTGGGCCGAGACCTTCGCCCATCACCTGCACATCGTCGATGCGCTGGACGTGGCGCAGGCCTTCGGGCTGCGCGTCGATCCGGAAGTGGACGCGGCCCCCGAGATGGACGCGGAGCGCTTGGACGATCCCTACCGCGCTCCGTCGGCCAAGGCGCTGGTCGACGCCTGGCTGCCGCTCTGCTTCGCCGTGAACAGCCTCAACCGCGCCATGGGCTTGGGCGACCTCTACCCGTTCGTCCTCACCGAGCCGGTCATCGCCAAGCTGGAGTTCGTCCGCCGGGTGGTCGCGGACGCCGCTCGGCCGCGCTGAGCCGCCGATGGGCGGGTGCCGCGTTCAACCGGCATGGCGGGCGCTGCCCTCGCCGGGGTTTCGATGCGCATGGCGCAACCGGCCGAGCAGGTCGTCGAGCGAGGCGACGATGCTCTCGGTCGAACGGCTGACCTGCTCCACCTCGCCGCGCACCTTGCTGGCGATCCCGTCCACCCCCTTCGTCTCGTTGGCGACCGACTGGATGCCGCGCGCGACCTCCTGGTTGCCCGTCTCGGCATCCCTGAGATAGTGGCCGACGTCGTCGGCGGCCTCGTTCTGCGCCTGGAGCGATGCGCTGACCTCGTCGATCGAGACGAATACCTTGCGGCTGGCCGCCTGGATCGTGTCGATCTGCCTGGTAACGCGGTCGGTGGCCTCGGCCGTCTGCTGGGCGAGCGTCTGGACTTCCTGCGCCACCACGGCGAAACCCCGGCCGGCCTCGCCGGCGCGGGCGGCCTCGATGGTGGCGTTCAGCGCGAGCAGGTTGGTACGCCGCGCGATGTCGGAGATGAGCCCGACGATCTCGCCGATCTCCTCGGCGTGACGCGAGAGCTCGCGGATCAGACCGACGGCCGTGTCCTTGTCGGCGTCACCGCCGTCGCTGCGACCGAGGCGGTCGCCGATGCCGTCGATCGCAGCGAACAGGCCGCTGACGCGCTTCGCCACGTTGGCCGAGTTGACGAGGGCTTCCTCCGATGCAGCGGCGACGGTGATGGAGGTGTCGCCGGTGCGGCTTGCCGCCTCGCTCAGCGCATCGACCGAAACGTGCATGGAGGTGACGTGGCCGAGGGTGACGTCGGTGGCCGACTTCACGTCGCGCTCGATCCGGTCGGCCAGCGCGTGCAACTCGCTTTGCAGGGTCTGCTCGGATGCCTCCAGGTAGATCGATGTCACCCGTTCCATGTCGAACACGACCGCCTTGACGAGGGCGTCGGCGGCGCGGGCGAGGCTCCGGCGTCGTTGCCAGCTACCACACACCGTGTTGGCGATCAGCTCGCCCAGCACGAATGCGTAGCTCGCGAGATACCAGTCCGGCGCGAGACCGATGCGGTGATGGGCTTCGCCGATCGCCCGCGCCCGCGCCGAATAGGCATCGTCGAAGCGGGCGTCGAGCAGGTAGTGCCAGTGCTCGGTCTGCACCTGCTTCAGGTGCGCGATGCCGCGGCTGCCGCGCAGGTGCCGGACCAGCTCCGGCTGCGCCTCCACCCTGGCGTAGAACTTCTCCAGGATGGCGGGGATCGCCTTGGTGACGACCGGCTTGATGCGGCGGAGCTCGGCCTTCACCGCCTCGTCGAGACCGACGAAGGCGGCGATGCGGACGGCGGAACTGTCGGTGGTCGAGGCGGACATGGTCGTGCACCCTCATGAGCGGGCCCGGCAATCGGGTCCGCCCAGGGTGCTGGACGTTCGTTAATGAACTGACCGCATCAGCCTGCGTCCTTTCGTCTCAGTAAACGTCCTGGCCGCCGTTCACCGGGATCTCGGCGCCGGTGATGTAGGAGCTTTGCGGGCTGCACAGGTAGTGGATCACGGCGGCCACCTCCTCGGGCGAGCCAAGCCGCTTCATCGGGATGCGCTCGACCAGCTTCTCGGTGCCGGGCGACAGGATGGCGGTGTTGATCTCGCCCGGGCAGACCGCGTTGACGCGAATGCCCATGTGCGCGAGATCGGCCGCGAGTTCGCGCGTCAGGCCCAACAGCGCCGTCTTGGAGGTACTGTAGGCCGAGCCGGCGAAGGGATGCACCCGATGGCCGGCGATCGAGGTGATGTTGACGATGGCGCCCTCGCCGCGCGCCAGCGACTTGGCCAAGGCGCGGGAGAAGTAGACGGCGGCGAACAGATTGATGGCGAAAACGTCGTCCCACACGCCGAGGTCGCCGTCGAGGCAGCCGAGCCGCGAGCCCTCCGGCCCCTTGGGCGAATAACCGGCGTTGTTGACCAGCGCGTGCAGCGGTTCGCCGTTCAGGATGCGGTTGAGCTCGGCCGCGGCGAAACCCAGGTTCTCGCGCTTTCGGAGGTCGGCGGTGATGTGCTGATGCTCCTCGCGCACGGGGCAGCCCTCCGGCACCTCGTCGCGCGAACAGGTAATGGCGCGCCAGCCCTGGTTCACGAAGTACTTCGCGGTCGCGTGGCCGATGCCTCGGCTGGCGCCGGTGATGAACACCGTCTTCATGTCCGCTCCTCCACCGCGCGACCCCGAGCGAAACGGCCCGGCGACGACGCGGCGGAGTGTAGGGGCTGAGCGCCGAAGCGCAATTGCCCATGGGCCTCAGGCGCCGGGCTTCGGTGCCTCACCCAGCCCGTGCGCCAGGGATGCCTCCAAGAACGCATCGAGATCGCCGTCGAGCACCGCTTGGCTGTTGCCGGTCTCCACACCGGTCCGGAGGTCCTTCACCATCTTGTAGGGGTGCAAAACGTAGGAGCGGATCTGGTGGCCCCACCCGATGTCGGTCTTGCCCGCCTCCGTCACCGCCGCCGCCTCGCGCCGCTTTTGCAGCTCCAACTCGTAGAGCTTGGCGCGCAACATGTTCATCGCCGTCGCCCGGTTCTTGTGCTGCGAGCGGTCGTTCTGGCACTGCACGACGGTGCCGGTCGGGTTGTGCGTGATGCGCACCGCACTGTCCGTGCGGTTGACGTGCTGGCCGCCGGCGCCCGAGGCCCGGTAGGTGTCGATCCTCAGGTCCTTGTCGTCGATCTCGACCTCGATCGAATCGTCGATCACCGGCGTGACGTAGACGCTGGCGAAGCTGGTCTGCCGCCGCGC
Source organism: Geminicoccaceae bacterium (assembly GCA_050485385.1). Classification (GTDB taxonomy): domain Bacteria; phylum Pseudomonadota; class Alphaproteobacteria; order Geminicoccales; family Geminicoccaceae; genus RECO01. Next base: position 4,513 of record JBJHBG010000022.1, read on the forward strand.
CTGGCTGTCGAAGGGCGAGATGCGCACCAGTCGATGCACGCCGTTCTCGGTCTTGAGCCAGCCATAGGCGTTGGGCCCCGCGATCTTGATCGTCACCGACTTGAGCCCGGCCTCCTCGCCGGCCGTCTCCTCGATCCACTCCAGCTTGTAGCCCTTGGCCTCGGCCCAGCGGGTGTACATGCGGAGCAGCATCTCGGCCCAGTCCTGGCTCTCCGTACCGCCGGCGCCCGCATTGATCTCGAGGAAGCAATCGAGCGGGTCGGTCTCGCCCGCGAGCAGGCTCTCGAGCTGGAGCCGCCGGGCGGTCTCGGCCAGCCGACCGAGGTCGGCCTCCGCCTCGCGATAGGCTTCGGTATCGCCCTCGGCCTCGGCGAGGGCGGCCAGTTCGGCCGTATCGTCGAGCGTCCGTTCCAGGTCGCGCTGCCGGTCGATGGCCGCAGCAAGCTGCTGGCGCTCGCGCATCAGGCTCTGCGCACGCTCGGCGTCGTTCCAAAGTGTCGGGTCTTCGGTAAGGGCGTTCAGCTCGTCGAGACGACGCAGGGCTTCGTCCCAGTCAAAGACGCCTCCGGAGAAGGGTGGCCGCCTGACGGACCTCGGCGACCTTGGCGTCGAACTCAGCACCCATGACAACACTCCTTCGAAGATCGGCACCGGGTGGTGCCCGTTCGGCAGGGTCCGGTCAAGGGCCTCAGTAGAGCCCGCCCGACGAGACGCCGACGCTGCTGCCCCGCTGCACTTCCGGCCGGTCCAGATCGCCGCTGCCGGTCAGGAGATGGCTGCCGGCGAAGCGGTAGCCGGAGCCCGGCTCCGTGCCGGCGAGGAACGATTCCAGGATACGGCCGTCGCCGCTGTCGACGAACACCAGCCGCAGGCCGGACGGAACCGGGAAGGGGCGCACCGGCACGTCGCGCAACGCCTCGCGCATGACGTCGACCCAGATCGGCAGGGCCACGCTGCCGCCGGTCGCACCCTGGCCGAGGGTGCGCGGTTGGTCGTGCCCGACATAGACGCCGACGACGAGGTCCGGGCTGAAGCCGACGAACCACGTGTCGCGCGCCTCGTTGGTGGTGCCGGTCTTGCCGGCGAGCGGCCGGCCCAGCGCCCGCGCGCGGGTCGCCGTACCGCGCTCGATGGCGCCCTGCATCATCGAGGTGAGCTGGTAGACGTTGCGCGGATCGGCGATCTGCTGCCGCCCGTCGCCGAGCACGGGCGGCAGGCTGCCGTCATAGGCCTGGAGCGCGCAGGGCTCGCAGGGACGCGGATCGCTGATCGCCTGGGTCTGGCCGTAGCGATCCTGGATGCGGTCGATGACGTGCGGCGTGATCCGCTTGCCGCCATTGGCGAAGGCGCCATAGGCGGCGGTCATCGAGAGCAGGTCGACCTCGTTCGAGCCGAGTGCCGCCGCCAGGAACGGCGTGAGGCCGCGCTCGATACCGAAGCGTTGCGCCACCTCCATGACGCTTTCCATGCCCACGGTCTGGGCGATGCGCACGGTCATCAGGTTGCTCGAGCGCTCCAGGCCGCGCCGCAGCGGGCTCGGCCCCATGAAGCCGCCGCCGTAGTTGCGCGGCTCCCACATCGGCAACCCCGGTCCCTGCGGCAGGCTGATCGGCGCGTCGTCGACGACGGTGGTCGGCACGAAGCCATGTTCGAGGGCTGCCAGATAGATGAAGGGCTTGAACGACGAGCCCGGCTGGCGCAGCGCCTGCGTCGCCCGGTTGAAGTTGCTGGCCTTGAAGTCGAAGCCGCCGGACAGCGCCAGCACGCGGCCGGTGTTGGGATCGAGCGCCACCACCGCTCCGTTGACTTCCGGCACGTGACGCAGGCCGTAGGTACCGGGCTCGACCTCGGCGACGATGATCATGTCGCCGACCTCGAGGATGTCGGCAACCGCGTTGGGCTGCGGCCCGCGCCGGCCGTCCTCGCCGATCGGCCGCGCCCAGGCGACGTCGCTGCCGCGCAGGCTCGCGGTGGCGCCGTTCTCGAGGCCGATGGTCGCGTCGCGTCCGTCGAGTTCCAGCACCACGGCGAAACCCCAGGAGCCGCCGAGGTCGACCGGCTTGCGCGCCCGCCTCAACTCGCCTCGCCAGTCGCCTTCCCATTCCAGCCGGCCGACGGCGCCGCGGAAGCCTGCCGTGCGGTCGAAGGCGAAGAGCCCGTTGCGGAGCGCCTCGTCGGTAATCGCCTGGAGGCGGTTGTCGACCGTGGTGCGCACCACCAGCCCCGCCTCGAACAGCGTCTCGGTGCCGAACTGCGCCTCCAGTCGACGGCGAACCTCGTCGGCGAAGTAGCTCGCCTGGGCGAACTGGGTGCGGTCGCGACCGAGGACGCGCAACTCCTCCTCGCGGGCCGCCGCGACCTCCTCGGCGGTGACGTAGCCGTCGGCCAGCATGCGATCGAGTACGTAGTCGCGGCGCGCCAGCGCACGCTCCGGGTTGACGCGCGGGTCGTAGAGCGAGGGCGCCTGCGGCAGACCGGCGATGAACGCGGTCTCGGCCAGGGTCAACTCGTCCAGACCCTTGTCGAAATAGTTGAGCGCCGCCGCGGCCACGCCGTAGGACCGGGCACCGAGGAAGATCTCGTTGAGATAGAGTTCGAGGATGCGGTCCTTGGTGAACGCCCGCTCCATGCGCACGGCCAACAGCGCTTCTTGGATCTTGCGCTCGAAGCTCACCTCGTTGGTGAGCAGGAAGTTTTTCGCGACCTGCTGGGTGATGGTCGAGGCACCGCGCGGCCGGCGGTTGTCGCGAAAGCGCTGCACGTTGTCGACGGCGGCCGCCACGACCGCGCGCAGGTCGATGCCGAAATGGTGGTAGAAGTTCTGGTCCTCGGCGGCAACGAACGCCTGCTTGACCCGCTCCGGCACCGCGCCGATGGGCACGAAGACGCGCTGCTCGCGGGCATATTCGGCGAGGAACCGGCCGTCCGCCGCGTAGATGCGGCTGGCGATCGGCGGTTCGTACTCCGCCAAGTGCGCGTAGTCGGGAAGCGTGTCCTCGTAGCGCTCGAACAGCACCCAGACGCCGACGCCGAGCGCGACGACGCCGAAAGTGGCGAGTGCCAAGCCGAAGCCGAGCAGGCGGGAAAGCAAGCGCATGAAATCCGTCTCCCGGGGAAGCCCCGTAGTCTACTCCATCCCGAAATAGGAAGTCACGGCGTGAAACAAGGCATCGGCCAGGCGGGCGCGCTGGGCCTCGTCAGCGAGCCGGGCCTCGTCCTCCCGGTTGGAGAGATAGCCCAGCTCGACCAGGACCGACGGCGTGTGCAGCGAACGCAGGACCACGAAGTTGGCCGAGCGCCGCTCGCGGTTGATCATCGGCGTGACGCGGCGGAGGTTGGTCGTCACCTCGTCGGCGGCCCGCACCGAGCGGTGCGTGGTGCTGGTGCGCATGATCGAGGTCAGGATGGCGCGGACGGTCTCGTCTTCCTGTCCGGTGATCACCTGCAACCGCTCGTCCGCCGCGTTCTCCTCGCGCGCCTTGCGCGCCGCCTCCGGGTCCGAGGGCTGCTGCGAGAGGGTGTAGACCGACGCGCCGAGCAGACGCGGCTCCTGCGGCAGACTGTCGGCGTGCAGCGAGAGCAGGAGGTCCGCCTTCGCCTCGGCGGCGATGGCGAGGCGGCGAGCCAGGGTCATGCCGCGGTCGGCGTCGCGCGTCATCACCACGTCGATACGGTCGGCCTCGACGAGACGATCGCGCAACAGCCGCGCCACCGCCAGGACCACGTCCTTCTCCATCAAGCCCGAGGGGCCGATGGCGCCCGGATCGACGCCGCCGTGACCGGGGTCGAGCACCACGATCGGACGCGGCGCCGGTTCGGCCACCGCTTCCACCACCGCGGCCGGTCCCGGCCGGCGCACGGGTGGGCGGCGAGGTGCGGCCGCCGCCACCCGTGCCGCCGGCGCGGCGGTCTCGCGTCGAGGTTGTGGCGCGGCCACGGTCGGGGGCGGCGTAGGGTCGCGCTCGATGTCGATGACGTAGCGGTGCAGGCCCGTCGACCCGGGCGCGAGCGCGAAAGCGCGGGCGACGCGACCGGGCACCGCGAGTTCGACGTGCAACCGCGTGCGGCCGTTGGCCAGGGGTTCGGCGACGACGCTGCGGACCAGCCCCATGCCGCTCGGCAAGGACGGCGTCGCGGCCAGACTGGCGGGCACGGTCAGTTCCAGCCGGTCGGGCGCGGGCCGGGCGACGGTGGCCGCGAGCGAGCGCGTGGTCTCGACGACCATGCGCGTCGCCTGCTCTTGAAGGCCTAGGCGCACGCGCTCCAGTTCGGCCGCGCCGACCGCGGTCGGCAGCAGCAGTGCCAGGACCAACGCCCAGAATCGCCAGATCGCCACGCTCATGGTCGAGGTATTGAACGCGAAGTATCGTTAATGCAAGAGGTTAGGTCTTTTGGTTCAGACAGAAAGCGAGGTTTTCTACCGTCGTGCGCATCCACATGGCCGCAAAGTGGTGACGGCGATTGTATCCCCGGCCACACCCTTTTATACGAGGGGGAGGGGAAAAGGCCGTCGCGATGCGTTCCGAGCGCGTTTGCCGTGCCACCCCGCCCGCTTCGCTGCCCCGCGCGACCGCAACCGGTGACGGTGGGGCGTCGACGAAGGATCCATTGGATGAACACCGCTCGCGCCGTCGGGTGCCCATTGCCGTCATCGACCCGCCGCTCGTCGGCGTCGATGCTGCGTGCCGGTGCCGCGTGCGCGCGCTCAAGGCCCGTGCCGCCCCCTCGTCGGGGTGCGCGCACCGGGCCCACGGAGACCATCGATCATGACCAAGCGCATGCTGGTCGACGCGGCCTACCCGGAAGAGACCCGCGTCGTCGTCGCCGATAACGACCAGCTTCTCGATTTCGACTTCGAATCCGCCGCCAAGCGACAGCTCAAGGGCAACATCTACCTCGCCAAGGTGACGCGGGTGGAGCCGTCGCTGCAAGCCGCTTTCGTCGAGTACGGCGGCAACCGCCACGGCTTTCTGGCCTTCAGCGAGATCCACCCGGACTACTACCAGATCCCGCAGGCGGACCGCGACCGGCTGGCGGCCCTGGAAGGCCAGATCGGCAGCCGCAGCAACGACGAGGACGAGGATCCGCTCGACGCCAACGGCGATGCCACGGTCGACGGCGAAGCCGCCGCCACCGAGGAGGGTTCGGGCGAGGGCGAGTCGTCGGACATGCTGGCGCAGTTGCGCCGCGAACGCGCCAAGCTGCTCAGGAGCTACAAGATCCAGGAGGTGATCAAGCGCCGGCAGATCATGCTGGTGCAGGTCGTCAAGGAAGAGCGCGGCACCAAGGGCGCAGCGCTCACGACGTACCTCTCGCTCGCCGGGCGCTACTGCGTGCTGATGCCGAATACCCCGCGGGGCGGCGGCATCTCGCGCAAGATCGCGACCCAGGCCGACCGCAGCCGCCTGAAGCAGATCGCCCAGGGCCTCGACGTGCCCGAGGGCATGGGACTGATCATCCGCACCGCCGGGCAGGAGCGGACCAAGGCCGAGATCCGGCGCGACTACGACTATCTGCTGCGCCTTTGGAGCGACATCCGCGACCGCACGCTGCAATCCATCGCACCTTGCGCCATCTACGAGGAGGCAGACCTCATCCGCCGCGCGATGCGCGACCTCTACCAGAGCGACATCGAGGAGATTCTGGTCGAGGGCGAGGCCGGCTACCGGACGGCCAAGGCCTTCATGACCATGCTGATGCCGTCGCGGGCGCGCAAGGTCAGGCAGTACAAGGCCGACACGCCGATCTTCTTCGCCCACCGGATCGAGGATCAGCTCGACCTGATGCACGATTCGACCGTGCGGCTGAAGTCGGGCGGTTCGATCGTCATCAACGTGACCGAGGCGCTGACCGCCATCGACGTCAACTCGGGCAAGTCGACCCGCGAGCGGCACATCGACGACACGGCCTTGAAGACCAACCTCGAGGCCGCCGACGAGATCGCCCGGCAAATGCGCCTGCGCGACATCGCCGGGCTGGTCGTCGTCGACTTCATCGACATGGCCGAGCACCGCCACGAGCGGCAGGTCGAAAAGCGTTTCCGCGAGGCCCTCAAGGTCGACCGGGCGCGGCTTCAGGTCGGCCGCATCAGCACCTTCGGCCTGTTGGAACTGTCTCGTCAGCGCCTGCGGCCGAGCTTTTTGGAACTCAGCTCGCAGCCCTGCACGGTGTGCAACGGTACGGGCTTCATCCGCTCGACCGACAGCGCCGCCCTGCAGGCGCTTCGCCGCATCGAAGCCCTCGGCGTCCAGGGCAAGGCCGCGCGGGTAGCGGTGACCTTGCCGGTCGAAGTCGCGCTCTACCTGTTGAACCAGAAGCGCAAGGAGTTGCAGCGCATCGAAGCCCGCTACGGTCTCGACGTGCTGGTCAAGGTCGACGACGCCATGATCGCCTCGCAGTTCGAGGCCGAGGTGCTGGAGGAGGCGAGCGAGCGGCCGCCCGTGACGGAGGCCGCGCCGACCGTGGTCGAGCCCATCGCTGCCGTCGACGAGCCCGTCGACGACGACGAGGCCGACGACACGGAGGCGGCCACCGAGCGGGCGACCGCCGACGGGGACGATGGCGGGCGGCGCAAGCGGCGGCGGCGGCGGCGGCGGCGCGGCGGTCGGGGCGATGGCGACGGTGTCGGCGAGGAGGGTGCCCGCGACGACGACGGTATCGAAGCGGACGTCGCCGAGACCCCGACCGTCACGGCCCCGACGGGCGACGATGCCGTATCGCCGGTGGCGGACGCGCCGCCGGCAGTGGCCGCCGAGGCTCCGGCGCAGACCGACGCCGGTGAGGCCGATCGGGACGCGGCCGACCAGGGCGAGGCGGAAAAGCCGAAGCGGCGGCGGCGGCGGCGGCGGCCCGCCGGGGAGACGGACGGGGCCGCACCGGGCGCGACCGCCGAGGCGGAGCCGCTGGTCATCCCCGAGCCCGCGGTGGTCGTGGCGGCGACAGCGCCCAGTCTCGTCGAGATCGACGGCGACGACGCTGCGGGCGAGGCGAGCGTAGTGGTGCAGATCGTCGAGGCCGACTCCGCGTCGTCGAGCCCCGAGCCGGCGCCCGAACCGATGGCGGCGCGTACCGACACGACGGACGAGGCCGCGCCCGAGGAGGCCCCGCGCCGCCAGGGCTGGTGGAGCCGCTGGAGCCGCGGCGGTTAGCAGGTATCGAGGGCGGCGGCCACGGCGGCCGCCCTCCGTCGTTCCGTCAGATCTGCGCCAGATAGGCCACCAGAATGTCACGCGCGGCGGCGAGGTCGGTCTTGTGGACCATCTCGGTGACGGTGTGGATGTAGCGGGTGCCGACGACGATGCCGACGGCCCGCGCCCCCGCCGCCGCCTGCTGGGCAGCCGCCCCGTCGGTGCCGCCGGCGCGCAGCATGGTCCGCTGGAAGGGGATCTTCCTCGCCACCGCCAGCGCTTCGATCTCGGCGACCAGCGCCTTGTCGGCGATGAACGCGCCGTCGCGGACATGCAGCCCGAAGCCCGCGCCCTGCACCGTGGTGCGGTCCTGTTCCGGCACGCCCGGGGTGTCGCAGGCGAGCGTGGTGTCGACGCCGATGCCGATGTCGGGCCGCACCGCATAGGCCGCCGTCCGCGCCCCGCGCAAGCCCACTTCCTCCTGCGCCGTGAAGGCGACGTGGATCTCGGCCGTGTGCTTCGCCTTGCCCAGCCCGCGCATGGCCTCGATGCCGATCCAGCAGGCGACGCGGTTGTCGAGTGCCTTGGCAACCACCTTGTCGCCCATCTCGACGAAGGGTGCCTCAAGCACCACCATGTCGCCGACCTTCACCACGTCCTTGGCCGCCTTGCCGAGCCCGAGGTCGACGAAGAATTCGCTCGGCTCCGGTATCTTCTTGCGCTCCTCCGGCGAAGAAATGTGGATCGGCTTGCCGGCCGAGTTCATCACGCCCGGCAGATCGCCCGTGTCGGTGCAGACCAGTACGCGGCGGGCGAACAGGTTGCGCGGATCGAAGCCGCCGACCGGCTGGAGGTAGAGAAAGCCCTGCTCGGTGACATGGCTGACGAGAAAGCCGATCTCGTCCATATGGCAGAGCAGCATGACCTTCTGCGGCTTCTTGCCCTTGCGCGCGTCGCGCCGGCACAAGAGCGAGCCCATCGCATCGACACGAACGTCGTCGAACAGGCCCTCCACCTCGGCGCGGATCAGATCGCGCACCCGGTCCTCGTGCCCCGGCACGCCCGGCGTCTCGCACAGCAGCTTCAACAGCTTCAGGTTCAAGACCGACAAGCCAAGGCCTCCGCGCCCCGAGTTCCGACGGTCGGACCATGCCTTGCAGCCGGTCTCGGGCGCAAGGCTCGGCGTGCGGCGGTGGATTGACCGATCGCCGCCTTCGCCGCCACATGACGGCGGATGGCGGAGTGAGGGGGATGCGGCAGATCGAGCCCGCGCTGCGGCGGCAAGCTGCGGTGGAGACGGTGCGCCGAACGGGCGAATGGCGCACCGTGTCGATGTCGCTCCAGGCGGTGGCCGACGCCAGCGCCGGGGTGGCCCGACTGACGGCCCTGCAACGGCTCGCCGATGGGGCTGCGACCGGCGCGTTGCCACCCGGCGACGGCGTCGTCCAGAGGTTCAAGTTCGTCATCCCCAAGAAGGGGCGCGTCAGACGAATTCGTGCCGAGAGCGACGACTACAAGGTGAACAAGGCCAAGGAGCGGCTGGCCAAGGACGCGGATTTCCTGGACGTCGACCTGACCGAGGAAGGGCTGCCGGAGGAGGTTCGCGCCCGCGCGGCGGAGGTGCAGGAGGTGGCGCGCGGGCGTGCGGACGAGGAGCGGCGGCGCGAGCGCGCCGAGCGCCACCGCCGCCTCTACAGGCGGGATCGGCCCGACCCGCGCAACGTCGGCAAGCAGATGGCGGCACCCCGCGTGGTCGACGTCAGTGGCGGGCTCCCGCAGACGGCGAGCCTCGACTACCGGGGCATGAGCGTGCAGAACGTCGCCAACCTCCAGCACGGCCCCGCCGCCGACGCGGATCCGGTCTTCACCGTGCAGCAGCCGGAGGGGAAGGCCACGGCGGTCGAGCACATCGTCGACGACGCCGAGGACTCGCCGTACCTCTCCTTCGAACGCGGCGGTCTCGCGGTCAGCGCGGGAAAATACGCACCCAAGCCCGTCGACCCGGTCACCAACCGGCCGCTGGGCGTTGCCAAGCGCTCCAGCGGTTTCAGGAAGCAGGAGAAGTCGTACTCGGAAGAGTCGCGACGCAAGCACCGTGACGACAAGTACATCGGCTATGTCGGCGGCATTCGCGCGAACGAGCATCCGTCCGAAGACTACTCGACACCGAACAAGGCCGCCGCACTTCCCGACGAGAAGGCCCGCGATTTGGCGGTCGCCGATCGCGAGGTGCTCGTCCGGCCGGGCGCCAAGGGCATCGAGCGGCAGAACGTACCCTTCGTTGCCAAGGTGAAGCGGGTGAGCGGCGACTACTACGAACGGCATATCGGCCATCAGAGCCGCAAGAAGGCGCTCGGCTATTACAAGGCCTTCGACAAGGATCCCGACTACTTCAAAATGCAGATCGCCGACGAACACACCGAGGACGGACTCGAGTTCGACGTGTCGCCGGAATACATACGTCAGGACGACTCCGAATCGGAGATGTCGGACATCGAATCGATGGAGTTCTCGGAGTCCGAAGACTAGGATCCGTAGGCCGACGCGCCCGAGCCCCGCGCTCGGTCAAGCGCTTGCGCCTGGGTGAGCGAGGACGCGGTCGATGGCCGCCGTCAGGTCGCTCGGCCGGAACGGCTTCTGCAGGAAGTTCTCGCCCGCCACTAGGCGGTGGCCCGCGGCCAGGGCGGGTGCGGGGTCGCCGGACATGAAGAGCACGCGCAGCGTCGGCCGCAGCGCGCGCGCCGCGACGGCGAGGTCGGCGCCGTTCATGCCCCCGGGCAGTCCGATGTCGGTGTAGAGCAGGCCGAAGGCGCCGCCGCCCTGAAGTTCGTGCAAGGCTTCCGCGGCGGTGGCCACGGCGGTCACGGGGTGGCCAAGGCTGCCCAGTTGCGCCGCGATGTGCTCGCGAACCAGGGGCTCGTCCTCGACCAACAGGATCGGCTCGACGGCGACCTCGACGGACGCGGAGTTCGACGTTGGCGTTTCGACCGCTGCCCGTGCAAGGGGCAAGTAGATGCGGACGGCGGTGCCTTGGCCGGGCTCGGACTCGAGCTTCACGTGGCCCTTCGACTGCTCGACGAAACCGTGCACCATCGAGAGGCCGAGGCCCGTACCCTTGCCGACTTCCTTCGTGGTGAAGAAGGGATCGAAGGCGCGCGCGCGGGTCGCAGCATCCATACCGCAGCCGCTGTCGGTGACGGTCAGAACGACGTAATCGCCCGGCGTCAGCGCACCGTCGGCATCGGTATCCCGATCGTCCGTCCGGGCCCGGGCGACGTCGAGGGCGAGCCGCCCGCCGTTCGGCATCGCATCGCGGGCATTGATGCAGAGGTTCAAGATGGCGTTCTCGAGCTGGGAGGGGTCGACCAGCGCCGACCAGCCGTCGGCCGGTGCCGAGAGTTCGACGGCGATCCGCTCGCCCACGGAGCTTTGCACGAGGTCGCGCATGTCGTGCACCAGCGCTGCGACGTCGACCACGCGCGGGTTCAGCGGTTGTCGGCGGGCAAAGGCGAGCAGGCGCGCCGTCAGCTCGGCCGCGCGTCCGGCGGCCAGAAGCGCCGTGTCGGCAAGGCGCGCCGCTGGAGTGCCGGCGGCAAGGTGCGCTTGCAGCAGGTCGAGATTGCCCAACACCACGGTCAAGAGGTTGTTGAAGTCGTGGGCGATGCCGCCGGTGAGCTTGCCGACCGAGTCCAGCTTCTGCGCCTGGACGAGCTGCCGCTCGAACTCTCTCTGGGTGGAGACGTCGACCAGACTGCCGACGATCCGCACCGCCTTGCCCTGGACGTCGCGCATGACGGAGCCCTGGTCGCGCACGGTGGCGTAGGTGCCGTCGGCTCGCCGGAACCGGTATTCCTGCAGCCAGTCAGCCTGGTCGGAGGCGAGGACGTGGTCGAAGTGCCGCATGACACCGGGCAGGTCGTCCGGGTGGATTCTCGCCGTCCATCGCTCCAGCCCGTCGACCATCTCGGCCGGATCGAGGCCGAACGTGGTCTTTAGGCCGTCGCTGGCCTCCAGCCTGTCGTGAACCACGTCGAAGTCCCAGATCACGTCGGTCGTGGCTTGGGTGACGAGTTGCAGCCGCTCGTTGGCGATCCGCGTCTCGGTGACGTCCATCTCGCTGAGCACCACGCGGCCGTCCGGGTCGTCGAGCGCCGGCAGCGCGATCCGCACCAGCACGTGCACGGTCTCGCCGTCCAGCCGGCGTAGCGTGTTCTCGCCCTCGAACTCGCGCCGCCCGGCCCACAGCGCCTCCAGCGCGTACGCGAAGATCGAGCCTGGATCGCCGGCAACGAAGACGTCGAGCGCGCGGGCGATCAGGTCGTCCTTGCCGACGGCACGAAACATCTGCACCGCGGCCCGATTGACGTCGAGGACTCGCACGAGGCCGACAGCGTGGTCGAGGCAGCCGGGGTCGGCTTCGAAATGGGCGCCGAGGTCGGTCACGCCCTCGGCCCGGAGACCCCGGAGCCAAGCCGTCACGGCGCTCCAATCCTCCTCCCAGATGGCGACCGGCACGAGGTCGTAGACCGAGCGATAGTGCGCCTCGCTCGCCTTCAACTGCTCGCTGCGGCGGGTCGACTCGATCGCCGTTCGGATGAAGTGGCAGACCCGGTCGATCAGCGCGAGATCGTCGGCCGTCGGCACGCGCGGCGTGGCGTAGTGCAGGGCGTAGGTGGCGAGGGCCTCGCCGTCGCCAGCCAGGACCGGGGTCGACCAGCAGGCGCGGAAGCCCGATGCCGTGGCGAGAGAATGGTAGGCCGCCCAGAGCGGATCGGCCAGGACGTCGTCGACGATGACCGGCTGGCGCCGCCAGGCGGCGGTGCCGCAGGAGCCGACGGCTTCGCCGATGGCGATACCCTCGGTGGCCTCGCGGTAGACGGGGGGCAGGCCCGGCGCCGCCCCATGCCGCAGACGTCCGTCGACCACCAGATGGATCGACGAGCGCGCGTCCGGCAGGATTCGGTCGACGGTGGTGACGATGCGCTCGAGACTGTCGGCGAGCGGCGCGTCGGCGCTGATCATGCCCAGGATGGCGGTCTCCAGCGCCTGGAGGTCCGTCTGCCGCCGCTTCGGCGTAACGTCGCGAAAACTGACGACGGCGCCGGTCGGCTGGCCGCTGACCGGATCGACGATGGCGCCGACGGTGTACTCGACCGGAAAGGGACTGCCGTCCTTGCGGAAGAACACCTGGCCTTCGACTTCGCGCGACTGGCCGTCGCGTAGGGTCAGGTGGACCGGGCACTCCTGCAGCGGGTCGGGCCCGCCATCGGCGCGCTGGTGATGGACCAGCGCGTGCCACGACCGGCCGATCGTCTCGCCCTCGTCGTAACCGAGCACCCGCAGCGCCGCCGGGTTCTCGAACGTAATCCGCCCATCGGCGTCGAGACCGTGGAGCCCGTCGGGCGACGCCTGCACCGCCAGATCGTGACGCTGACGCGTCTCGGCGAGCCTATCGGCGCGGAGTCGTTCCTCGGTGACGTCGACCATCAGCCCGTGCAGTATGGCACCGCCGCCGCCGACCGAGACGGTGACGTGGTCGCGTAGCCAGACGGTACGCCCGTCGGCGGCGATCATCCGATAGGTCATGCGATGGGATTCGCGGCGACGGCTGGCGGTGGCGCAGCAGTCGACCACCCATTCGGCGTCGTCCGGATGGAGGTGTTTCTGCCAGAAGTCCGGCTCGACCAACCACTGCTCGGCCGGATAACCCAGGATCGCTTCGGCGCGACCGGTGACGTCGAGGAACCGGAAGGTTTCGGCATCCGCCTCCCAGACGATACCGTCGAGCGACTCCACCAACTGGCGGAGGCGAGTTTCCGTCTCAGCGTCGGCAGGCGTCATGCGCCCATTCATCCACCGTGCCTGTCGTCCACGCCCCGCTACCGGGCCTGATTGCGAAAGCCCGTCTGGTCGAACCACGCCGAGATGGGCGTTCGTCGTCGCGGGCGCCGACGACGGCCACGTATAACCTGCGGTAGCTCGTGTGAACAAGTTTTCGCCGTTGCGGCAAGTTGCGTGCCTGCCGGCGACGGACGGCCCCGAGGGCCGTCCGCTGGCGACGTCCTCAGCCCTTGGCAACCTCGTGGTTGGCCATCGCTTCCAGCGCCTTGACCATGCCGGAGTGATCCCAGGCAGCGCCGCCATGGGCGCGGCAGGCGTTGAAGAGCTCCTGCGCCGTCGCGGTGTTGGGCAGGGAAAGGCCCAGCGCCTTCGCCCCTTGCAGGGCGAGATTCAGGTCCTTTTGGTGCAGCTCGATGCGGAAGCCCGGATCGAAGGTCCGCTTGATCATGCGCTCGCCGTGCACCTCCAGGATGCGCGAGGTGGCAAGCCCGCCCATCAGCGCCTGGCGCACCTTGGCGGGATCGGCCCCGGCCTTCGAGGCGAAGAGGAGCCCCTCGGCGACCGCCTCGATGGTGAGCGCCACGATGATCTGGTTGGCGACCTTGCAGGTCTGCCCGGCACCGTTGGGGCCGATCAGCGTCACGTTCTTGCCCATCAGCTCGAACAGCGGCTTGGCCCGCTCGAACGCCGCTTCCGGCCCGCCGACCATGATGGTGAGGCTCGCCGCCTTGGCGCCGACCTCGCCGCCGGAGACGGGTGCATCCAGGTAGTGGCAGCCCTTGGCCTCGACCTTCTCGGCAAAGGCCTTGGTCTCGATCGGGCTGATCGAGCTCATGTCGATGACGAGCTTGCCCGAGGCCAAGCCCTCGGCCACTCCACTCTCGCCGAACAGCGCCTTCTCCACGTCCGGCGTGTCCGGCACCATGAGGATGACGACGTCGGCCTTCTGCGCCACCTCCTTCGGGCTGCCGCACTCGATGGCACCCTTGTCCTTGACCTCGGCGGCGACGCCCGAGCGCGAGAAGGCGTGGAGCGTGTGGCCGCCGTCGAGCAGGTGGCCCGCCATGGGCTTGCCCATGATGCCCAGGCCGATGAAACCGACGTTCATGTAGTCTCTCCCAACAGCTTCGCGTGGTCGGGCCGCCGCGCGCTGCGCGGCCCGATGGGGGCGCACCGGTCGAGGCCGGTCGCGAGGTCCCCGCCCGCGGCTTGTACCCCGCCCCACCCCGGCCTTCATAGCCCGTGTGCTCGCGTTGCTCGATCGCCGAAGGCGGGCGTCGTCAGGTTCCCGCCAGTTCGGGCACGCCGCGTGGCGTCCAGCCGTTCTCCTTGGTCAGTTCCGGGTCGAGGCAGAGGATGTCCTCGAACTCGTTGACGTTGTCGATCTCGGTGCCCATGGCGATGTTGGTCACCCGCTCGGTGATGAACTCCAGCACCACCGGCACCCGATGTTCCTCCATCAGCTCCTTGGCCTTGGCGAAGGCCGCCTTGAACTCGTTCGGGCTCTTCACCCTGAGGCCCTTGCAGCCCAGCCCCTCGGCCACCGCGACGTGGTCGACACCGTAGGAGCCGACCTCCTCGGAGTTGATGTTGTCGAAGGCGAGGCTGACCTCGAAGTCCATCTGGAAGCCGCGCTGCGACTGGCGGATCAGGCCGAGATAGGAGTTGTTCACGACCACCTGCAGGAACGGCAACTTGTGCTGTGCGCCCACCGCCAGTTCCTCGATCAGGAACTGGAAGTCGTAGTCGCCCGAAAGGCCGACGATCTGCCGTTCCGGATCGGCGGCGCGCACGCCCAGGGCCGCCGGCAGCGTCCAGCCGAGCGGGCCGGCTTGGCCGCAGTTGATCCAGTTGCGCGGCTGGTAGACCTTGAGGAACTGGGCACCGGCGATCTGCGACAGGCCGATGGTGGTGACGTAGCAGACGTCCTTGCCCATCGCCTCGATCAGTTCCTCGTAGACGCGCTGCGGCTTCAGCGGCACCTCGTCGTAGTGCGAGCGGCGCAGCATGTGCTCCTTGCGGTGCAGGCACTCGGCGGCCCAGGCCTTGCGGTTGGCGAGCTTGCCGGCCGCCTGCCAGTCCTTCGCCACCTCGACGAACAACTCCAACGCCGCCTTGGCGTCGGAGACGATGCCGAGATCGGGGTTGAACACCCGGCCGATCTGCGTCGGTTCGATGTCGACGTGCACGAAGGTGCGGCCTTCGGTGTATTTGTCGATCGAGCCGGTGTGCCGGTTGGCCCAGCGATTGCCGATGCCGAGCACGAAGTCGGACTTGAGGAAGGTGGCGTTGCCGTAGCGATGGCTGGTCTGCAGGCCCACCATGCCGGCCATCAGCGGGTGGTCGTCGGGGATCGACCCCCAGCCCATCAAGGTCGGGATGACCGGGATGCCGGTGGTCTCGGCGAAGGCGACCAGCTCGTCGGCGCCATCGGCGTTGATGATGCCGCCGCCGGCGACGATCAGCGGCCGTTCCGCCGCGTTCAGCATCGCCATCGCCTTTTCGATCTGCCTGCGGCTGGCGGTCGGCTTGTAGACCGGCAAGGGCTCGTAGGTCTCGGGGTCGAACTCGATCAGCGCCGTCTGCACGTCGACCGGCAGGTCGATCAGGACGGGCCCGGGCCGGCCGGAGCGCATCAGGTGGAACGCCTGCTGGAACGCGCGCGGCACGAGCCCCGGTTCGCGCACCGTCACCGCCCATTTCGTCACCGGCCGGGCGATGCTCTCGATGTCGACCGCCTGGAAGTCCTCCTTGTAGAGGCGCGCCCTGGGTGCCTGGCCGGTGACGCAGAGGATCGGCAGGCTGTCGGCCTGGGCCGTGTAGAGGCCGGTGATCATGTCGGTGCCGGCCGGCCCGGAGGTGCCGATGCAGAGGCCGATATTGCCCGCCTTGGCGCGGGTGTAGCCATCGGCCATGTGCGAGGCGCCCTCGACGTGGCGGGCAAGCACGTGGCGGATCGAACCCCGCTCGCGCAAGGCCGCGTAGAAGGGATTGATGGCAGCGCCGGGCACACCGAAGCCGACGGTGATGCCCTCCTTCTCGAGCACGTGCACGGCGGCCATGGCGGCAGTCATCTGCGGCATCGAAACCTCCCTCGGGCTGACCTGCCCGAGAAGATATGCGACCAAGGTCCAACACAAAAGGTCGATGCGGAACGATTTCCGCATCGTGGCAAACTCAGAAAAACTCTTTTCTATGCAATAGGTTGGGACGTTACTGGATTGGGATGCCAATCCGTGCGACCGCCGAAATGCAGGGTGATGTCGCGGGCGGCGGCGCGCACTCGGCGGCCATAGCGAGCAACGTCCGTGTCGCCGAGCCGGGCCGTCGGTCCGGACAGCGAGATGGCGGCGACCGGCAGGCCGTGCTCGTCGAGGATCGGCGCGGCCACGCAGCGCAGGCCGACCGCGTTCTCCTCGTCGTCCACCGCGAAGCCGCGCTCGCGGATGCGGACGAGTTCGGTCCTGAGCTTGGCCGGGCTGTCGACGCTCTTGGCGGTATAGCGCTTGAGCCCGAAGCGCAGGATCAACGCGCTCAACCGCTGCTCGTCGAGATGGGCCAGCATGGCCTTGCCGGCACCCGACACGTGCATCCGCACGCGTCCGCCGGGACGGGCGATGGCGCGCATCATCTCGCGGCTCTCGACCTGCATCATGCAGACCGCCTCGCCGTCGTCCTCGATGTAGAGGTTGACGGTCTCGCCGCATTCGTCGCGTAGACGGCGCATGTGCGGTCGGGCAATGGCGGCAACGTCGCGGGTGCGGACGAAGGCATTGCCGACGACGAAGGCCTGGATGCCGATCTGCCAGAGCGCCTGGCTCGGCTCGAAGCGGACGAAGCGCACGGCCTCGAGCGTGGTCAGCAGCCGGTGCGCGGTGGAGGGTGCCAAGCCGGTCAGTTCGGCGAGGTCCGACAGGTTGAGCCCGTCGTGGCTCTCGGCGATGGCATCGAGCAGCGAGAGGGCGCGCGTCAGCGACTGCACCTGCCCCGATCGCTCCGCCCCGGCGTCGCGCCGCGGTGCCGCCTTGCGCGCCATCGGCGCCTCCCCCTCACGCTTGGCGGACAGCGTAGACGTCGCCCGAGTTCGCCTGCGTCGGCAATTGGTCGAGCCAGGCACGCAGGGCGGGCGCTTCCACCGGGGTACCGAAGACGAGCTGTTGGCTCTCGCCGAGCGCCGCGTCGAAGCGCCAGCGGCCGAGCGCCTCGAGTCGGTCGACGGCGGCATGGGCGACGTCGCGCTGGATGGTGGTGAACTCGAACGAGAGGGCCGGTAGCGGCTGCGACAGCCCCGCCAGCACGTCGGCCTCGAAGCCCTCGACGTCGATCTTGACGAAAGCGGGCCGGCCGAACCGGGCGATCAGCGCGTCCAGGGTGGTTACCGGCACCTCGATCCGGTCGTCCCAGCGCTGCTCGTCCCAGCCTTCGGCGCCCGCCGCGGCGGCGACGAAGGCGTCGCTCGCGGTGCTGACCGTGGGGTTGGCGCGGTTGAGGCGAAGCGTCAGGCGGCCCTCGCGGCTGCCGACGGCCGCCTCCACCACCTCGACGCCGCGGCGCCAGCCGACCAGCACCCGGAGCACCCGCGCCATGTCCGGCTGCGGCTCGACCGCCACCACCCGTGCGCCTAGTCGCCGGAAGGCGGCCGTGCGGTCGCCGACGTGCGCGCCGACGTCGAACACGAGATCTCCCGGCCGGACGAACCGCCCGTACAGCCGCCGCATCGCCCGCGCCCGCTGCCGGTCGAGATGATAGATGCGCAGCGACCGCGCCGTGGCGGCAGCGCGGCGCCAAATCCCCGTCGTCATGCCCACTTCCCTCGTTACCCTCTCGCTCGTGTATTTTTGAAACGTTCCAATTCGAATTTCAATATACTTTCCGCGACTACGCGCAAATTGAAGTCATTCCAAAAGATAAGGATTTTCTTTTTCGACACGTCGTGTAACCCCTCCGCGCATCGGTGGTTCCCACGAAGGAGAAACGACATGCGCATAGCTAAGCGGCTGGCCACTTTGGCGGCGCTGGGGGTGTTCGCAACGCCGGCCTTGGCGACCGAGATCACGCTGTACTCCGGGCGTGGCGAGGCGTTGGTAGCGCCCCTGGTCGGCGCGTTCGAGAAAGAGACCGGCATTACCGTCAACGTGCGCTACGGCGGCACGGCGGAACTGGCCGTGCTGATCCTGGAGGAAGGAGAGGCCTCCCCCGCCGACCTGTTCTGGGCGCAGGACGCCGGCGCGCTCGGGGCCCTCGCCGACCGCTTCCAGCCGTTGCCTGCGGCATTGCTCGAAAAGGTGCCGGCGGCGTATCGTGACCGTGAAGGTCGTTGGGTCGCGACGTCGGGCCGCGGACGCGTCCTCTATTACTCCACGGAACGGGTGAGCGAGGACGAGTTGCCGGCAAGCGTTTTCGACCTGACCGACGAGCGCTACGCCGGGCGCGTCGCCTGGGCGCCGACCAACGGCTCGTTCCAGGCCTTCGTCACTGCGATGCGCGTCGCGCACGGCGAGGACGTCACCCGCGACTGGCTGCAAGCCATGGCCGCCAACGACGCCCGCGCCTTCCGCAACAACACCACACAGGTCATCGGCATCGCCGATGGCGAGGCGGACTTCTCGATCAACAACAACTACTACCTGCTGCGCTTCCTCGCCGGCGACCCGGACTACCCGGTGGCCAGCGCGCTGTTCGCGGACGGCGACATCGGCAACCTGCTGCTGGTCGCGGGTGCCGGCGTCCTGGATACCGCGCGCGAAGACGAGGCGGCCATGCGCTTCGTCGAGTTCCTGCTGTCGCCGCAGGCCCAGCAGTACTTCACCGGCCAGGTGTTCGAGTATCCCGTGATCGGCCAAGTGGTGGAGAACCCGTTGTTGCCGAGCTTCGAGTCCGTCCAGGCTTCGGCGCCGGACATCGACCTCAACGACCTCGACGATCTCGACGGCACGCTGGCGCTGCTGCGCGAAGTCGGATTGCTTTGAGGGACGGGCTCGCCACGAGCCCGACGAGGCTGTGGGGCGGCGCGGCGGCGCCCCCCCTACTCGTTCTCCTCCCGGCGCTGCTCGTCGTCGGCGCCATGCTGGTTCCTCTGGTTTATCTCGGCATCCGCGCCCTGGAGGCGGAGCCGGCGCGGATCGTCGAGCTGGTGTGGCGGTGGCGGACGCTGCAACTCCTGCTCAACACCGCGTGGTTGACGATCGGTGTTGTCGCACTCACGACGGTCATCGCCCTGCCACTCGCCTGGCTGGTCACCCGCACCGACCTTCGCTATCCGCAACTCGTCACGATCGTGGCCACGCTGCCGCTCGCGGTCCCCGGCTACGTGATGGCCTTTGCGCTGCTCGGATTGGCTGGCCACAGCGGCTTCATGAATCAGATCTTCGGGATCCGGCTGCCGCGCCCGGAAGGCCTGGTCGGCGCGACGTTGGCACTCAGCCTCTACACTTACCCGTACCTGTTCTTGAACCTGCGTGCCGCGCTCGCCGGCATGGACCCCGGGCTCGACGAGAGCGCCCGCACCCTCGGCTGCACCCCGCGGCAGACCTTTTTTCGGGTCACGCTGCCGCACCTGAAGCCGGCGCTGTTCGCCGGTTGGCTGGTCATCGGGCTCTACGTCATCGGCGACTTCGGCGCCGTGGCGCTGATGCGCTACGAAGCCTTCTCCTACGTCATCTATACCCAGTACGCGGCGGCCTTCGACCGCGTCTACGCCGCTTGGCTGGCGTTGATCCTGGTCGCCATCGCGCTCGTGTTCGTGGTCCTCGAGGGCTACGTGCGCGACCGGAGCCGCTACGCGCGCACGGCCCACGGCACGGCCCGCCCGCGCGTGCCGGTGCGGCTCGGCTGGTGGGCGTTCCCCGCCTGGACGTTCGTCGGTGGCGTCGTCGGTGCGGCCCTCGGCCTACCGCTTTTGGTCCTGGGCTTTTGGATCAGCCTGGCGCCGGTCGCACCGGTGATCCCGGAACTGCTGACGAGCTTCCGCCATTCGCTCTCGGCGGCCCTGCCGGCGGCGCTGGCCGCCGTGGTGTTCGCCCTGCCGGTCGCCGTCCTGGCGGTGCGCTACCCGTCGCCGATGTCACGCGCCGTCGACCGCCTCGCCTTCGTCGGCTACGCGGTGCCGCCCTTGGCCTTCGCTTTGGCGATGGTGTTCCTCGCCCTGTCGTCCTTGCCGATCCTCTACCAGACGCTGGTGCTCTTGGTGCTCGCCTACGCACTCAACTTCCTGCCGCTGGCCCTCGGCCCGCTGCGAGCGACGCTCTACCAAGTGCCGAGGTCGATGGAAGACGCCGCGCGCACCCTCGGCTACGGCCCCTTGCGCGTCTTCTGGCACGTCATCTTGCCGCTGACGCGGCGCGGCATGGTGGTGGCGGCGGTGATGGTCTTCGTCATCGCCATGAAGGAACTGCCGATCGCCTTCCTGCTCGCGCCCACCGGCTTCCGCTCGCTCGCCATCGTCATGTTCGGCCGCACCTCCGAGGGCATGCTGCTCCAGGCTGCCCCCTACGCTTTGTTGATCGTGGTGCTGTCGTCGGCCGTGGTGTGGCTCATGTTCCGACAGGAAGGTCGAAGCTGAGCGCACGGGCGATCACGCCCGATCCTTGACACGGGCGGCCAACAGGTGCCGTCGTGGGAGCGGAGAGGCAGGCCGACGGAGAGCCCGTGCACATGCGTTCGTCAGCCAGGTCGAGGAGAGGCCCGGCAAGCTCCGACGCGGTCGCGCGACGGCCCGACTGGACGACGCCTACGGCGGTGCCGCCATCGTCGGGTGCGGCGTTGTTCGACCTCGGCGGCCTGCGGCTTCTGCCGCAACGCGACGCCATGGCGCGACGGCAGGGTGCTGCGCCTGCAAGGTCGACGCCGCCGCGGCGGGTAGGCTCGCCCGTCACCGACTCCTGCCCGCTCCCAACCGGACTGCTGCGGTGGTCGATCCAGGGCTTCGAAGGGCGGCGCGGGGGGTGCTTCGACGTGCACCTGGAGTTTCGCCCCGGCCGGATCGTCCCCTTCCATCTCGGCGGCCGTGCGTTGAGTCCGGCGGTCGGTGCGCGCTTCGTGCCGGACGACCGGCCCATCGCCTTCGTGCAGACGGTGCAGGAATCTGAGCCGACGACCCTTCCGGACGGCCGGTCCGGCACCGCCTTCGACCAGCCGTTCCTCGACGCCAACCCCAACGAGACCGATCCCTTCTACGGTGCCATGTGGAACCAAGCCGATCGGATGTGGGCGGACGAAGTCACCGCGGTTGCCGATTGCGAGCGACGCGGTGGGCAGCCCGGCAGCCACTTCTATCGACCGGGGCGCGACAGCGCGGTCATCAACGATTCGCCGCACGTGCGCACCGGTCAACGCAAATCGTTTCAGACCACCGCGGTGGTGATGGCGACGGGCGAGGTTCTCGCGAGCCTGCTCTGGGCCGTGGAGCATGACGGCAGCACCGTGCGCGTGCATCCGGTGACCTGCCGCCGCACTGCCGCTCCCGGCGATGGGCGCCACACGCCCGACCATCGAACGCTGCTCGACGACTTCTACAAACGGGGCAATCGGCGCGTGATCGACGGCTTCGCGAGTGGCAGCGCGGCGCTGCCACCAGGGGCCGGCCGCGTGCTCGATGCCACGGCCACCGCTCTGGGCGATCATGCCTCCGACCACATCGTCGTCGGTGGGTCGGCGACGGCGGCGGAGGGTGGCAGCGACAGGCTCGCTCGGGCGCGCGCCGATGTGGTGGCGGCGGCGCTCCGCGAGCGTGGGGTTACGGCATCACGACTGCGGGTCGAGTCCTACGCCGCCACTTGGGCGCGTGCCCCGACCGCCGATCCGTCGTCCGGGCCATCGAACCGCCGCGTTCAACTCACCATCGTGCGCGGCCGCCGGCCGTAGATCCCGACCGGCAAACCGTCGGCCATCCCGTGCGTCCGCAACGGCAGCACTCAATGCGCCAGGATTTGGCTCAAGAACAGCTTGGTGCGGTCGAACTTCGGATCGCCGAAGAACTCTTCGGGCGGCGCCTGCTCGACGATCTCGCCCATGTCCATGAAGATGACGCGGTCGGCGACCCGGCGGGCGAAGCCCATCTCGTGGGTGACCACCAGCATGGTCATGCCCTCCATCGCCAACTGCACCATGGCGTCGAGCACCTCCTTGATCATCTCCGGGTCGAGTGCCGAGGTCGGCTCGTCGAACAGCATGATCTTGGGCTTCATGCAGAGGGCGCGGGCAATGGCCACGCGCTGTTGCTGACCGCCGGAGAGTTGGAGCGGATATTTCAACGCCTGCTCCGGGATGCGCACCCGCTCGAGCAGGCTCATCGCCAGTTCCTCGGCCTCCGCCTTCGGCATCTTCTTCACGTAGATCGGCGCCAGGGTGCAGTTTTCGAGCACCGACAAGTGCGGGAACAGGTTGAACTGTTGGAACACCATACCGACTTCGGAGCGGATGGCGTCGATGTTCTTGACGTTGTTGTTGAGGGGCGTGCCATCGACGATCACCTCGCCTTCCTGGTGTTCCTCCAGGTGGTTGATGCAGCGGATCAGGGTCGACTTGCCGGAGCCCGACGGGCCGCAGACGACGATGCGCTCGCCCTGATAGACTGTGAGGTCGATGTCCTTGAGGACGTGGAACTGTCCGAACCACTTGTTGAGCTTGTTGATCTCGATGATGCGGTTGCTGGAGCGTGAGGAAGCGATCGCCGCACGCTCGGCGGCTTCGCGTTCGGTGATCTCGGTCATGGGGCTCGGATCTCCTCGATGACGATGGCGCGGACGCCTCAGCGGCGAACGCTGTGGCCGGTGTCCAGCTTGCGCTCCAGGTTGATGCTGTACTGCGACATGGCGAAGCAGCAGATGAAGTAGAGGACCGTCACCGCGAAGAACGGCTCGATGAACAGCCCCAGCCAGCGCGTGTCCTCGCCCACCGCCCGCGCCATGTTCAAGACGTCGAACAGGCCGATGATCGAGACCAGCGTGGTGTCCTTGAACAGGCCGATGAAGTTGCCGACGATGGTCGGAATCATGATCTTGAGGGCCTGCGGCATGATGATCAGTGCGGTCGATTGCCAGTAGCCCAGTCCCATGGCGGACGCGGCCTCGTACTGGCCGCGCGGGATCGCCTGAAGCCCGCCGCGGATCACCTCCGCCATGTAGGCGGCGGCGAACAGGCAGACGGCGACGATGGCACGCACGAGCTGGTTCACCTCCACGCCGACCGGCAGGAACAACGGCAGCATGGTGTTGAACATGAACAGGATGGTGATCAGCGGCACCGAGCGGAACAGCTCGATGAACAGCACGCAGAAGGTGCGGATCACCGGCATGTCGCACCGCCGGCCGAGCGCGAGGACGATGCCGGACGGCAGCGAGAAGGCGATGCCGATGCCGGAAATGACGACCGTCAGAAAGAAGCCGCCCCAGCGCGTGGTCGGCACTTCCCGCAGGTGCCAGAAGTAGACCAGGACGAAGGCCGCCAGCAGCATCGCCGCCGCCACCGCCCAGAGGACGCGGCGCTGGTCCCGGTCGTCGCGCCGGTGCGCGCCGAGCAGGGTGAGCGCGAAGCGGCCGAAGGTGGCGCCGGTGAAGGTCTCCACGAGAGCCGTTGCCCACACCCAGACGAAGCAAGCCACGGCACCGGAGATCAGGAGCGACCAGAAAAAGCCCTTGTCGCCGCCGAGGAACCAGTAGGAGGCGAGGAACGGATAGACCAGCACGGCCGAAAGCCCGATCGCCACCTTCGACTGCACGCGTGGCATCCAGAGCGGCACCACCCAGAGCAAGAGGGTGAGGAAGCCCATGTTCACGCGCCAGATCTGATCGGCGGGGTAGAGCCCGTACATGAGCTGGCGCGACCAGGCGATCACGCCCGGCCAGCAGGCGCCGGCGCGGCCGACCCGGTCCAAGCACTCACGCCGGTCCGCTGCCTCCCAAACGGCGTTGAAGATCGCCCAGTCGAGGAGCGCCGCCACGACGACGTAGGCGATGTAGGCGCCGACCAGGGTCAACAGGGCGTTCGACGGACTGGAGAACAGGTTCTGGCGCATCCAGCCGATCACGCCGGTGGTGGCGGGCGGCGCGGGGCGGGGCGGCTTCGGTTCGAAGGGAACGCCGCCCATGGCGCGCATGTCGGACATGGCTCAGCGCTCCTTCAACAAGACGCGGCGGTTGTAGGCGTTCATGATGATCGAAACGAACAGGCTGGCGGCGCAGTAGAACGCCATGGTCATCGCCACGATCGGGATCGCCCGCCCGGACTGGTTGAGCGAGGTGTTCATCCACACGCTGACGAGGTCGGGGAAGCCGATGGCGATGGCGAGCGAGCTGTTCTTGGTGACGTTCAGGTACTGGCTGATCAAGGGCGGCACGATCACGCGCAGCGCCTGCGGCAGCACGATCAGCCGCATCGTCCAGTTGGGCTTCAGGTTGAGCGAGTTCGCCGCCTCGGTCTGGCCGCGACCGACCGACTGGACGCCGGAGCGGACGATCTCGGCGATGAAGCAGGACGTGTAGACCGAAAGCGCGATGACCAGCGCGCAGAAGCTCGGTGGCACCGACCAGCCGCCGCGGAAGTTGAAGCCCGCGAGTTCCGGCACGTCCCAGCCGAGCGGGCGGCCCAGCACCAGGAAGGCGAGCAGCGGCAGGCCGACGAGCAGCCCGGCCCCGACGCTCAGCGAGGGGAAGATCTGCCCGGTGGCGTCCTGACGCCGCTTGGCCCAGACGCGCACGGCGACCGCTGCGGCGAGCCCGACGAGGAGGGCGACCAGGACCGCATCGAAGCCCGGCTCCGGGATCGGCGCCGGCAGGTAGAAGCCGCGATTGTTGAGCGCGAACAGGTCGAACCAGACGAGGCTGTCCCGCGGCCGCGGCAGCAGGTTGAAGACGCCGAAGAACCACGCGATGATCTGGAGCAGGAGCGGTGTGTTGCGCAGGACCTCGACGTAGCTGCGCGCCAACGTGCGGATCAGCCAGTTGTTGGAGAGCCGGGCGAGGCCGACGAACAGACCCAGCACCGTGGCGAACACGATCGAGATGATGGCGACCAACAGCGTGTTGGCGATGCCGACCTGGAAGACCCGCCAGTAGGTGTCGTTTTCCCGGTAGGGGATCAGCGTGAAGCTGATACCGAAGCCCGCCGTCGAGCCGAGGAAGCCGAAGCCCGCCGACATGTTCCGCTGCGCCATGTTGGCCATGGTGTTGTCGACGATCCACCAGAAGAACAGCACCAGCCCGAGGCCGGTCAGCGCCTGGTAGACGACGGAGCGGAAGGTGGCGTCGTTGACGAACGCCCAGAACGAAGCGGGCGACGCGCGCCTCTGGTCACGGGTGATGGCCATGCGGCGCCCTCCTGGCGTGACGACGATGGGGGACCGGTTGCGTCATCGGACCGAACGATGATGGGCACGGCGCGTGCCGCCGGGGAACCGCGTCCCCCGACGGCAGCGCCTTCGTCACGTGCTCAGGCGTGGCTCACCGGAACGGCATCGCGTAGACGATGCCGCCGTCGTACCACTGCGCGTTCAGCGTGCCCGCGCGCGGGATGCCGATCGGCGTGTTCTCGCCGACGTGCCGCTCGTACATCTCGCCGTAGTTGCCGACGCTCGAGATCACGTTGACCATGAAGTCGGCGGCCAGACCCATTTCCTCGCCGATATTGCCCTCGACACCCAGCAGTCGGCGGATGTTCGGGTTGTCGGACTCGAGCATCTCCTGCACGTTCTCGGAGCTGACACCCAGCTCCTCGGCCTCGATGATGCCGTAGAGCACCCAGCGCACGATGTTTGCCCAGGCGTCGTCACCCTGCCGCACGACGGGGCCGAGCGGCTCCTTCGAGATGGTCTCGGGCAGGATCATGTGCTCGTCGGGGCTCGGGAAGGCCGAGCGCCGGGAGGCGAGGCCCGACTTGTCGTTGGTGTAGGCGTCGCAGCCGCCGCCCAGGTAGGTCTCGACGAGGACGTTGACGTTCTCGTTGGTGACCGGGGTGAACTCCATGTTGTTGGCGCGGAAGTAGTCGGCGAGGTTCAGCTCGGTGGTGGTGCCGGTGAGCACGCAGACCGTTGCTCCATCGAGCTCGAGTGCCGAGCTGATGCCGCTGTCGACCGGCACCATGAAGCCCTGGCCGTCGTAGAAGTTCACACCCGCGAAGTTCAGCCCGAGCTGGGTGTCGCGCACGGCCGTCCAGGTGGTGGTGCGGCTCAGCATGTCGCTCTCGCCGTTGGCGAGCGAGGTGAAGCGGACCGCCGAGGTGACCGACTGGTACTCGATGCGGTCCGGGTCGCCGAAGATGGCGGCCGACACCGCCCGGCAGACGTCGACGTCGATGCCCGACCAGGTGCCGTCGTCGGCGAGCTGGTAGAACCCCGGCGTCGGCAGCCCGACCTGGCAGTTCAGATGGCCGCGCTCCTGGACCTGGTTCAGGGTCTGCGCCTGGGCACCACTGGCCCAGCCCGCGAGGCCGACCGCGGCGGCTGCCGCGAGATAGGGGAGATGGCGGTTCATGTCGTTCCGTGCCTCCTAGAAAAGCGCCATGGCGACCCGTCGGTCCGGGGCCCGCCCGTCGTCGATCGGGTCGCAAGCGATGTGCCATTCATGCCCACCGAATCGGAATAGCTCAACCGCGTTGTCATTTCGTCGAGCAAGTCGCGCTCGTGACGGGCAGGCAGCGTCGTCGCACCCGCGCCATTGCCTGCTTCCTGAGCAGTCCGACCGCCCTACGACCGTGCGCCGTCAGTCGGATCGCCTCGGCTCGACCTTGCTGCAGGACTTTGGCCCAGGCTTCGGGAAAGCGGGCCGCGGTGGCCAGCGCATCCCCGGCGCCGCTTCGCCCGCTTCCAAGGCCGTGGTGACGCTGCTAGGGTCCGCCCGCAATTAGACCAAGACGTGGAGGCTTTCGGGGTGGCGACACAAGGGAACGGACAAGGCAGGCGGCTCAGGAGCCAGGACTGGTTCGACAACCCGGACTACGCCGACATGACGGCGCTGTACCTGGAGCGCTACCTCAACTACGGCCTCACCCGCGAGGAGTTGCAGTCCGGCAAACCGATCATCGGCATCGCCCAGACCGGCTCCGACCTCTCGCCCTGCAACCGCCACCACCTCGACCTCGCCAGCCGCGTGCGCGACGGCATTCGGGCGGCCGGCGGCGTGCCGATCGAGTTCCCCATCCACCCGATCCAGGAGACGGGCAAGCGGCCGACCGCCAACCTCGACCGCAACCTCGCCTATCTCTCCCTGGTCGAGGTGCTCTACGGCTACCCGATCGACGGCGTGGTGCTCACCACCGGCTGCGACAAGACCACGCCCGCCTGCCTGATGGGCGCCGCCACGGTGAACATCCCGGCCATCGTCCTCTCCGGCGGGCCGATGCTGAACGGCCACTTCCGCGGCCAGCTCACCGGCTCCGGCATGGTCGTCTGGCAGGCGCGGCAGTGGTACGCGACCGGCAAGATCACCTACGAGGAGTTCATGGAGTACGTGGCGACCTCGGCGCCGAGCGTCGGCCACTGCAACACCATGGGCACCGCCAGCTCGATGAACTCCATGGCCGAGGCGCTCGGCATGAGCCTGCCCGGCTGTGCGATGATCCCGGCACCCTACCGCGAGCGCGGCCAGATCGCCTATGCCACCGGCAAGCGCATCGTCGACATGGTCCACGAGGAGCTGACGCCGCGGAAGATCATGACCAGAAAGGCGTTCGAGAACGCCATCTCGGTCTGCGCCGCCATCGGCGGCTCGACCAACTGCCCGCCGCACGTCATCGCCATCGCCCGCCACATGGGCGTCGAACTCGACATCAAGGACTGGGAGACGATCGGCTACGACATCCCGCTCCTGGTCAACATGCAGCCGGCGGGCAAGTATCTCGGCGAGGACTTCCACCAGGCGGGCGGTCTGCCGGCCGTCATCCGCGAGTTGATCGGCGCCGGCCGCTTCCACACCGACGCGCTGACGGTGAGCGGCAAGACCATGGGCGAGAACCACGCGCAGCCGCTCGACTACGTCAACCGCGAGGTCATCCGCCCCTACGCCGAGCCGATGCTGCCCGAGGCGGGCTTCCTCGTCATCGGCGGCAATCTGTTCGACAACGCGGTGATGAAGACCTCGGTGGTGGCCCCCGAGTTCCGCGAGCGTTACCTCAAGGGCGGCACCTTCGAGGGCAAGGCCGTGGTCTTCGAAGGCCCCGAGGACTACCACGACCGCATCGACGACCCGGCCCTGGAGATCGACGAGAACACCCTGCTCTTCATCCGCAACGTGGGCCCCAAGGGCTATCCGGGTGCCGCCGAGGTGGTGAACATGCGCCCGCCCACCTACCTCATCGAGAAGGGCATCACCGCCCTGCCCTGCATCGGCGACGGCCGCCAGTCCGGCACCTCCGACAGCCCCTCCATCCTCAACGCCTCGCCGGAAGCAGCCTCGGGCTCCAACCTCGCCCTCCTGGCGACCGGCGACCGCGTGCGGCTGGACCTGCAAAGCCGCCGCCTCGACGTCCTCGTCTCCGACGAGGAACTGGCCAAGCGCCGCGCCACTTGGCAGCCCAACATCCCCGCCAGCCAAACCCCCTGGCAGGAAATCCAGCGCCAGCTCGTCGGCGAACTCGGCAACGGCGGCTGCCTCGAACCCGCGGTGGCCTATCTCAACATCGTCGAGACCAAGGGCACGCCGCGCCACAACCACTGAGGGGAAGGAGCCGCGGGGGGCCTCGCCCCCTGCAACCCCCGCACGCTCAAGGGAGTCGGCGCGGACGTGAGGTGCGCCACCTCGTCCTGTTGGTCCGACCCGAGCGTCAGCGCCAAGGGCCGCCCTCGAGCCTCGTCGCCGTCAGCGGCGCGTCGAACGGATGGCGCTGGTCCGCGGGGGCGAACGTGACCAGTTCCTCGGATTGATCCAGGGGCACGAACAGGCCGGTCCGGCCGCAAGGCGCCGCCCGGGCAGCTCCCAGGTGGTCAGGCGCGGTCGGTGAGCCCGGTGACGCCGGCCTCGCTCGCGCAATGGGCGCAGCAGAAGATCGTGCCGTCCCGCTCCACGCCGTGACCGAGGATGCGCACGCCGCACTTGGCGCAAATGGGGGCGAGCGCCTGCATGGCACACTCGAAGCTGTCGAAGGTGTGCCGCTCGCCGCCGACGATCACCTCGAAGGCCTTGTCGTAGTCGTTGCCGCAGGTTTCGCAGACTGCCATGGCCGTCTCCTCTCGCTGCCGGTGCACGAGCGCAACGGGTCGCTCGCCTCGAGGGAAGGACGCACGACCGGAGCGATCGTTCCGCCGCCACGAGACCGTCATCGACGGGCAACCCGGCCGTCCGCGGCGCGAATGCAACCCCGCGCCGCCGCGTGCGTAGTCTCTAGAGCTGGCAAGCTGGACGAGGAGAGGGCTCCGGGATGACCGGGACCGTAACGTCGGTGGTCGTGATCACTGGTGCGTCGAGCGGCGTCGGTCGGGCTACGGCCCTCGCCTTCGCTCGGCGCGGGGCGGCAGTCGTGCTGGCCGCGCGTCGCCGGCAGCCGCTCGTGGACGTGGCCCGTGCGTGCGCGGCGGCGGGTGGGACGGCGCTCGCGGTGCCGACCGACGTGGCCGATGCCGCCGCCGTCGACCGCCTGATGGACGCGGCCCTGGACCGCCACGGCCGCGTCGACGTCTGGGTAAACAACGCGGCCGTCTCGCTGTTCGGCCGCCTGGAGGACACGCCGCCCCGGCATGTCGAGCAGGTTCTGCGCATCAACGTCCTGGGCTACGCCAACGGCGCGCGCACGGCCATCCGCCGGTTTCGCGACCGAGGCCACGGGCATCTGATCAACGTCGCATCGGTGGTCGCCTGCACGGGCCAGCCCTTCACCAGTGCCTATGTCGCGTCGAAGTCCGCCGTGCGCGGGCTCGCCGATTCCTTGCGCATGGAACTCGCCGATGCGCCCCGGATCTTCGTGACCACCATCATGCCGGCAGCGGTCGACACGCCCATCTTCGACCGAGCCGCCAACTTCAGCGGCCGTCCGGCGCAGCCCGTGAAGCCGGTCTACCCGCCCGAGCGGGTCGCCGAGGCCATCGTCGGCGCCGCGCGGCGGCCCCGGCGCGAGGTCTTCGTGGGCAATGCCGGTCGCCTGATCGCACTCGTCTGCGCCTTGGCACCGTCCTTGGGCGAGTGGATCGTACGGCGCGTCGTCGAGCGTCGGCACTTCGCCAGCGGCCCGCCCGAGCCTGCGACCGACGGCAACCTCTTCACGCCGACCGACGCCGGCTCCAGCGTGGACGCCGACGAGCGGCGCCCGTAGTGGCACGGCACCCTAGCGCAGCGACCGGCCGGCCGCCGTGCTCGGGGATGCCTGGAGCTACGCGGCCTTCCGGCGGTAGCGACGGAGCGCGCCGAGACCGAGGAGGCCGCTCAGGAGCAGCGGCAGGGCGGCCGGTACCGGCACGACCGAAAGGTCGCCCTCGAACGGGTGCAGGTGGAGCTGGCCGTTCATCGCCATGGAGCCTGCGATCACCGAACCCTTGACGTCGTTGCCGTTGGTGACGTGCGCGAAGGGCGCCAGGATCGAGCCGAAGAACTGCGTGGCGAGATGCACGGTCTGCGCCTCGAAGAAGTTCCAGAGCACGTTGGCCGCCGCCTCGACCGGGCCGCCGAGGAAGTTGCTGGTGACCGAGACGTCGAGGCCGGCGACGTTGATGATGATCATGTCGGCATCGACGAGGCCGAGCTGGATGCCGCCGCCCATGAGCTGGCTGCCATGGACGTCGAAGACGGTCACCCCCGTCTGGCCGGCGGGCGAGCGCAGGTCGAGCACGTTGTGGGCGACGGTGGCCGCCGTGCCCGCCAGCGCAGCGAGCTGGTTCGAGCTGGTCTGCACGGTCGTTGCGACGTCGGTCGGAAAGCGCGCCGCGAACGCCGGGTCCGCCACCGCCTGGTTGGCAAGCTTGGTGCCCTGATTGGCGTTCGCCGTGATGCTGCCGCCGGCGCGGAGCGTGCCGTGCCCGTTCAGTTCGAAGTTGGAGTTGGCGACGTTGCCACCGACCGTGGCGTTGCCGCCGTTCTGGAGGTTCACCCCGCCGCCGGTGACGTTGCCCACGACGACCAGATGATCGTAGTCCGAGGCCGGCGCGTTCGGCCGCTCGTTGAATTGGGCGGACCGGTTGCCGTGCAGGTTGCCGCCCACATAGGCGCGGCCGTAGACGCTGGAGCCCTTTTCCAGGTCGCCGAGAATCACGAGGTTGAACTGGTGCAACAGCTCCTGCGTGGTGATCGGCGCCGCCTGACCCGCGGCTGCGCCGACGAGCCCGGCGCCAAGGACGAGGACGGCCGCCGCCGTCCGAACACGAGATCGTTTCATCGGTCGTCACGACTCCAGGACACCAGAGAATGGGCGTTCGTTAATCGCCTCGACCGCCTCGTTGGGCGCATTCCACACCCACGCATACGGACCTACGCGGAAAGTGCGCCGCCCAGGCAAAAGCAGGTCCGCAGCGGGGTTCGGCCGGCGGGAAGGAGCGTCAACATGCTGGGTCGGGCAACCTCAGTCCGGGCTCGCCACCCATTTCAGGATGTGCCGCGCCACCGCCACGGTGTCGCCGCTCTGGTTCACGACCTCGATGTCGGCCGTCGAACGGCGGCGCGTCGCATCGATGGCGGCGATGCGGTAGCGGACGGTGATGGTGTCGCCGATGAAGACGGGGGCGAGGAAGCGGATGCGGTCGTAGCCGAGCGAGACCGGGGTTTCGTCGCCGCCGGTCGCCGCACGCTGCTCGATCATCCGGCTCGACGCCGTCGACATGAAGCCCACGATCAAGGCGCCGTGCGCGATGCATCGGCCGTAGGGCGTGCGCGCCATCGCCTGCTCGTCGACGTGATTGGGGGCAAGGTCCCCGGTGATGCCGGCGAAGCCGTACACGTCGCACTCGCCGACCGTCTTGGCGAACGCGACCTCGTCGCCGACCGCGACGTGAAACCCTGCCATCGCCATCCTCCCTCGCTGATCGATGGCCAGAGCCTAGCCGCTACAGGGTGGCAGGCGCGAGGGGCATTGCGCGCCGGCCTATCGGCGAACGCGGACCGTCCGCGGGCGATGCAGCCAAGCGCTTTCGCCCGCCTCCGGCACCGTCTCCCCTTTCTGCCTACGGGGTCACACCGCGCAGCCGCTCACCACGGCGTCGGAGCAGCTCGAGGGTCGTGAGGAGGGTGATGGAGATCAGCACGAGGATGGTGGCGACCGCGAGGATGGTCGGACTGATCTGCTCGCGGATGCCGGACCACATCTGCCGTGGGATGGTGCGCTGTTCCGGGCCGGCGATGAAGAGCACGGCAACCACCTCGTCGAACGAGGTGATGAAGGCGAACAGAGCGCCCGCGATCACGCCGGGCAGGATCAAGGGCATGATGACCTTGAAGAACACCGTCGTCGGGTTGGCGCCGAGCGAGGCGCCGGCGCGGATCAGGCTCTTGTCGAAGCCGACCAGGGTGGCGGTGACGGTGATGATGACGAAGGGCGTGCCCAAGACCGCGTGCGCCAGGATCACGCCGAGATAGGTCTGGGCGAGGTTGAGCTGGCTGTAGAAGAAGAACATCCCGGCGGCGGTGATCACCAGCGGCACGACCATCGGCGAGATCAAGAGGCTCATGATCAGGGTGCGGTAGGGCATCTCGCTGCGGGCTAGTCCGAGCGCCGCCGTCGTGCCGAGGACCGTGGCGACGAGGGTCGCGCAGATACCGATGAAGAAGCTGTTGCGCAGCGCACGGATCCACTGTGCGTTGACCCACATGTCCTGCAGCCACGGCCAGCCGAACGGCGCGTCCGGCCGTGCCATGCCGTTGACCAGGATGTCGCGGTACCAGCGCAGCGAATACGCCTCGGGATCGAGCGCCAGCATGCCCGAGGTGAACGAGAAGTAGGGCTGCACGTTGAAACTGAGCGGCACGATCAAGAGGATCGGCGCGATCAAGAAGATGAAGACGAGCGCGCAGATCAGCCGGAACACGTAGTACCACGTACGCTCCAGGGGACCGGCATAGGGGGGCAGGGAGGCCATCGCGCGTCAGCCCAACTTGATGTTGTCGATGCCGATCAGGCGGTTGTACGTCCAGTAAAGAACCAGCACGCCCGCCAGGAGGATGCCGCCGAGGGCCGCGGCGAGGTTCCAGTTCAACGTGCTCTGCATGTGGAAGGCGATGATGTTGGAGATGAGCTGGCCGCTCTGGCCGCCCACCAGCGCCGGGGTGATGTAGTAGCCGACGGCGAGGATGAACACGAGCAGGGAGCCGGCGCCGATGCCGGGGACGGTCTGCGGCAGATAGACTCGCCGGAACGCGGTCACGGGATTGGCGCCGAGCGAGCGCGCCGCGCGCAGATAGCTCGGTGGGATGGTCTTCATCACGCTGTAGAGCGGCAGGATCATGAACGGCAGAAGGATGTGCGTCATCGCGATCACGGTGCCGATCTGGTTGTAGATCATCTGCAGACGCTGATCGTCGGAGATGAGCCCGACGGCGACCATCAGGTCGTTGATCACGCCCTGGCTCTGCAACAGCGCGATCCAGGCCGTCGTGCGCACCAGCAGGCTGGTCCAGAACGGCAGCAGCACGAGAATCATCAACAGGTTGGACGTACGCAGCGGCAGGTTGGCCAGGAGATAGGCAACCGGAAAGCCGAGCAGCAGACAGAGCGCGGTAACCAGCCCGCTCATCCAGAGCGTGCGCCAGAACATGCGGACGTGGATGCGGCGATCCTCGTCCTGGAGGCGCACGGCGCCATCGGCTGTGAGCCGCAGGTCGACGGCGTTGAGATAGAAGATGCCGGTCATGGGTGGGGCTGCGATCTTCATCGCCCGCCATACCTCGACGTCGCCCCAACTCGGGTGGATGTCGAGCATCGCGGCCTTGAACGGCGGCCCGTCGATGCCGCCGGCGTCGCGGCCGGAACGGGTGAAGAGCGAACGGGTGCCACCGAGTTCGCGATTGATGCGGGTGGCGACCTGGCCGATCGTCCGATTTGCCTGCGCACTGGCCAGATCCTGGGCGAGTGCCCGGAACGCGTCCTCGCCCGGCAGGCCGTCGCCGTCCCAGGCGGCGACCGCCGCCGACGTCTGCGGCATGTGCTGGGCGAAGACGGGGTCGTGAACACCCTGCCACAGCAGGTTGGCGACCGGCAGGATGAAGCTCAGGAGGATGAAGGCCAGCAGCGGCGCCACCAGCAGAAACGCCCGGCTGCGCGCGCGGACCTGCGCCTGCGCCAGCCGCCGCCTGAGGGGCGTGCCGTCGGCCGTGCGCAACTCCCCCTCGGGCTGAGTGTCTGGCATCGTGAGCGTGGCCATGGCGCGGCTCCGCTGCGTCGAGAGCAAGGCGGCGGGGCCGGCGCGAAGCCGGTCCCCGCGCGGCTAGCTCAGTTGGCGAGCCAAGTGTTGAAGCGCTCGCTCAGTTCCTCCTGGAAGTCCGCCCAGAAGAGGTCGTCGTTCACCAGGGCGTTGGTCATGTTCTCCGGTGCCGTGGGCATGTGCGGCCCCATCTCGAGGCTGCCGTCGTGGAACATGCCGACGTAGGCGGCCGACGAGCGCCGCGCCGGCCCGTAGGCGATCCACGACGCCTGGTTCGCCAGTTGCTCGGTCTCGGTCGAGAAGATGAGGAAGTCCATCGCCAACTCGGGATTCGGCGCACCGGCCGGGATCGCCCACAGATCGAAGTCGAGGATCTGACCGTCCCAGACGATCTCGAACGGCTGCCCCTCGTCGGCCATGGCATTGAAGATGCGGCCGTTGTAGGCGGTGGTCATCACCACCTCGCCGTCGGCCAGCAGTTGCGGTGGCTGCGCGCCGGCCTCCCACCAGACGATCTGGTCCTTGATCCGGTCGAGC
The DNA here is from genome assembly GCA_050485385.1 of Geminicoccaceae bacterium. Lineage (GTDB taxonomy): Bacteria > Pseudomonadota > Alphaproteobacteria > Geminicoccales > Geminicoccaceae > RECO01. Next base: position 39,283 of record JBJHBG010000022.1, read on the forward strand.
ATCGCGAAGGCGCGGTCGACGCCCTCGGGCGTCGTCAGCACGTCGTAGACCTCGGCGGCGGGCACGCCGTCGGCCATCAGCGCAAACTCCAGATTGTTCTTCGGGTTGCGCCGCATGCCGCGCCGGCCCGGGAAGGCCTCGGCGTCGAAGAAGTCGGCGATGGTGGTGGGCGCCGGGTCGAGCACGGTGCTGTCGTAGGCGTAGACGGTCGACCAGACGATGTTGGCGACCGCGCAGGGCACGTCGAGCCCGCCTTCGACGAAGTCTTCCTCGGCCGGCGTGCCGTCGCTGCCGGGCGGCAACAGCGAGAAGTCGAGCTCCATCAGATAGCCTTCGTCGCAGGCCCGGAGCGCGTCGGACTTCTCCAGATCGACGATGTCCCAGGTGACGTTGCCGGCCTGGACCTGGGCGCGGATCTCGGCGATGCCGCCGTTGTAGTCCTCGGAGATGATCCGATTGCCGGTCCGCTCCATCCACGGCCGATGATAGGCTTCCACCTGGCTGCGCGTGTAGGAACCGCCCCAGGACACCACGGTGATGCTCTCCTGCGCCGATGCCGGCGGCGGTGCCACACCGAGCAGAAGCGCACCGGCGCCGGCTGCCAGTGCGAAGTGTCTCATACGCATGTGTCGTCTCCCATCACGTTGACGATATCGGACGATCCGATCCGATCGCCCGCCGCGAGGACCGGTGCGATCGGCACCGGTGCCGCTCGGATCGGCCGCGTCAGGCGGCATCCAGCGCCCGACAGTCTTCCGGCAGCCACCCCACGGTGGTGACGTCGCCGGGGGCCAGATGCACGTGGCCGGCGCGGTTGGGCACCTTGATGACGAACTGGTCGCTGCCGCAGACCCGCACCCGCGTGCGAATATGGTCGCCGTGGTAGATCAATTCCTCGACCCGAGCCTCGAACACGTTGGGCAGGCTGCCGGGCTCCGCCGCTACCGTCACCCGCTCCGGGCGCAGCGACAAAAGGGTGGTCTGACCGACGCCGCCGACGTTGACCTTCAGCGCCTTGATCGTCTCACCGGTCGGCAGGTCCACTTCGCAGTGCTGACCGTTCTCGGCCCTGACCTTGCCGGTGATGCGGTTGTTCTCGCCGATGAACTGGGCGACGAACGCGTTGGCCGGCCGCTCGTAGAGGTCCTCGGGTGTGGCCAGTTGCTGAACGACACCGTCGTTGAACACGGCGATGCGGTTGGACATCGTCAACGCCTCGGACTGGTCGTGGGTCACGTAGACGACGGTCACGCCGAGGCTCTCGTGGATGTGCTTGATCTCGTACTGCATCGCCTCGCGGAGCTGCTTGTCGAGCGCGCCCAGAGGCTCGTCCATGAGCACCAGCTTGGGCTCGAAGACGAGGGCGCGGGCAAGGGCGATACGCTGCTGCTGACCGCCCGAGAGCTGTGCCGGGCGACGGTGTCCGAACTCACGGAGTTGCACCATGTTCAAGGCGTCACGCACGCGGCGGGCGACCTCGGCCTTGTCCATGCCACGCACCTCGAGCGGGAAGGCGAGGTTCTCGTCCACCGTCATGTGCGGAAACAGCGCATAGTTCTGGAAGACCATGCCGATGTTGCGTTTGTGCGGCGGCACGTTGTTGATCGGCTGGCCATCGAGCACGATGTCGCCATGCGTCGCCGTCTCGAAGCCGGCGAGCATCATCAAGCAGGTCGTCTTGCCCGACCCCGAGGGTCCGAGCATGGTCAAGAACTCGCCGGGGGCGATCTCGAGGTTCAGGTTCTTCACGACCAGCGTCACGCCGTCGTAACTCTTCTGCACCTCGGTGAAACGCACATAAGCCTCGGTGCCGGCCATTCGAGCCCCATCCGTCGTCGTCACGTGACAACCTTCCTTGCAAAGCGCGTGCCGCTTTCCCTTGCGTGCAGCGCGCTACCGTCATGCACCCTTGCGCCTATCGTCGATGCCCAAAACGCGGGCGTCAAGCGCGCTCGACGAGCAGGGCTTCGAGTGCGGCGAGGCTGTCCGCCTCCTCGGCGCGCTTGTCGCGGCGCCAGCGAGCAATGCGCGGAAAGCGGACGGCGATGCCCGACTTGTGCCGCGCCGACGCCTGAATGCCCTCGAACGCCACCTCGAACACCAAGTCGGCCGCGACCGAGCGCACCGGGCCGAAGCGCTCGACCGTGTGCCGTCGGATCCAGCGGTCGAGCTCGGCGATCTCCCGGTCGTCGAGGCCCGAATACGCCTTGGCGAACGGTACCAGCCGGCCCTCGTCCCAAAGCGCGAAGGTGTAGTCGGTGAACAGATTGGCGCGCCGGCCGCTGCCGGCCTGGGCGTAGATCAAGACGGCATCGACGCTGAGCGGATCGACCTTCCACTTCCACCAGTCGCCCCGCCGCCGCCCGGCCCGATAGGGTGCCGAGCGGCGCTTCAGCATCAGCCCCTCGACACCGCGACTGCGGGCCGCCGCGCGCAAGGCCGCGAGCGCCGGCCAATCCGCGGCTTCGATCGAGGGCGAGAGACCGAGCGCCGGCGGTGCACCCTCGAGCAGCGCTGCCAGCCGCTCGCGGCGGGCCGACTGGTCGAGCGGGCGCAGGTCTGTGCCCGCCTGCTCCAAAAGGTCGTAGGCGAGGAAGCGAACCGGCGCCTCGCGCAACGTCTTCGCACCCGGCTGCAGCCGGCCGATCCGCGTCTGCAGGGCAGCGAAGGGCATCACCCCTCGGGCATTCCACGCCAGGACCTCGCCATCGAGGACGGTGCCGTCGGGTAGGGCGTGGCCCGCCCGCGCGATCTCGGGAAAGCGCTCGGTGAGCAGTTCCTCGCCGCGCGACCAGAGATGGACGGCCCCTTCGCGCCGCACCAACTGCCCGCGAATGCCGTCCCACTTCCACTCCGCCAGCCAGTCCGTCAACGGTCCGAGCGTCGCCGGGTCGGCCTCCAGGGGCGAGGCCAGGAAGAACGGGTAGGGCCGGCTGGCGTCGGCCGCACCGTCGTCAGCCGCCAGGAGCGCCCGAAACGCGTCGGGCGTCGGCCGCCAATGGCCCATCAGCCGGTGGCTGACCACCGCCGGATCGAGGCCGGCGAGCTTGGCGACGGCGCGCACGACGAGGCCACGCGAGACGCCGACCCGAAGCGCACCGGTGAGGAGCTTGTTGAGGACGAACCGCTGCTCGCGGTCGAGCCGGCGCCACCAGCCCGTCACCGCCGCTTGACGCTCGACCTCCTCCAGCGCGCGCAACGGCAGGACGCGCGTCTCCAGCCACGAGGCGAGGCCGAGGCACTCGGCGTCCGGCTCGCTCGGCACGCTGTCCAGCAAGAGCGCCACCGTCTCGGCGCTGTCGCCGACGGCGGCGTGGCACTCCGCCATCAACCAGTCCGGCAGTCCCGTCGCCGCGAGCGCCCAGGCCCGGAGTGTCGGCGAGCCGACCAGCCGCTTGAGGCGTTGGCCCGTCAGGAAATGCAGCGCCCAGGCCACGTCGGCCGGCGGTGCCGCCTCGAAATAGGCCACCATCGCGGCGATCTTGGCGTTGGTCTTGGTGGTCGCGTCGAGGGCGGCGTAGAGGTCGGCGAACCGTTTCACCCGTCGTCCCCCTCGCCGTCGTGGAGCGAGCGGATGGCGACGGCATCGAGACCCTTCTCGTCGCGCAGGTAGCGGGCGATGGTCTCCGTGTAGCCGTGGGCGCAGACGACACGCCGGGCGCCGGTCTCCTCCACGGTACGCAGGAGGTCCGGCCAGTCGACGTGATCGGAGAGGACGAAGCCACGATCGTAGCCGCGCCGTCGACGTTGGCCGCGCACCCGCATCCAGCCGGAGACGAAGGCCGTGGCGGGCTCGGCGAAGCGCCGCATCCAGGGCGTCGCCATCGCCGAGGGCGGCGCCAGCACCAACTCCCCTCGAAACCGCTCGGTCTTCGGCTGGTCGGTGACGGCCGCCGTCGGCGCCAGGGCAATCCCGGCCTCGCGATAGGCCTCGACCATGGCGACCAGCGCGCCGTGCAGGAACACGGTACGGCCGTTCCTGTGGCCGATCTCGGCGAGCAGCCGCTGCGCCTTGCCGAGCGCGTAGCAGAGAACGAGCGAGGTGCGGCCGGCCGCGGCGTTGGCCTCCCACCAAGCGAGCAGGTCGTCGATCACGCGCGCGCCCGCATCCCAGCGGTAGATCGGCAAAGCGAAGGTGGCCTCGGTGACGAAGCCGTCGCACGGCACCAACTCGAACGGGGCGCAGCTCGGGTCGGCCTCGCGCTTGTAGTCGCCGGCGACCACCCAGACCTCGCCGTCGACCTCGATCCGCACCTGCGCCGAGCCGAGCACGTGGCCGGCCGGATGGAGCGAGACGGTGGCGGCGCCGAGCCGGAAGGGCGCGCCGTAGGCGTGGCCCGTGAACGGCAGGCCGGCGCCCAGACGTCGCCGCAGGATGCCCTCGCCCACCGTGGTGCCGTGGTAGCGGCCGTGACCGGGGCGGGCGTGGTCGCTGTGACCGTGCGTCACCACGGCCGTGGCCGTCGGCCGCCAGGGGTCGACGTGGAAGCCGCCGGCCGGGCAGAACAGCCCGTCGGCGGTCAGCTCCAGGACGCTTCGTCTAGCGCTCATCGGCTCCGTTCGCAGGGGTGGCACGCAGGGTGGTAGCATGCGCCGTCGAAACATGGGACGGCCGCCCGCTTGACCGGGCTCGGTCCGGAGGCTACGCCCGCCCATCTTCGGGACGTGCAGATGGCCACCAACTCACCCTTTGGCGACGCCCGCGAGCGCGCGGTCCTTCGCGCCGCGCACGACCTTCGTTGCGGCTGGCCCGTGCGCATGGTCGCGGGCGATGCCGCCGCGGTGCTGCTCGCCGCCGAGCTGGCGGCCGACGCCGAGCGCGCGCATGTCGGCCAGGCGCTCGGTGGGCGCGAGCCGTGGCTGGTCACCAGCGTGCGCCGTGCCCGCGCCCTCGGTCTGCCGGCGCCGGCCGGCCGGTGGGGCGTCTTCGCGCTGCCGGAGGCGAGCTGGCACCGCCTGTTCGACCTCGACCCCGCACCCGGCGACCTCGTCGGCACGGCCATCGCTTCGCCTCCCCTCCCCCAGCCACTCGCCGAAGCAGCGGTCGAACTCTGCCGGATCGGCGAACTCCTGCCGATGGTGGCGCTATGGATCGAAACGCCGGACGACGCCGCCGACGTCGCCCGGCTCGAACTCGGCCAAGTCGATGCCGCCGCGGCGATGGCCCATCGCGGCCGCGTCGACGGCGTGCTGGAGCCGGCCGTAGGCGTGCCGTTGCCGCTGGCCGACGCGCCGAACACGCGCGTGCTCGCCTTCCGCCAGCCCGGAGCGCCGGCGGCTCATCTCGCCTTCCTCGTCGGCGACGTCGAGGCCGAGGCGGCACCGCTCTGCCGGCTGCACTCGGCCTGCTTCACGGGCGACGTGCTCGGCTCCTTGCGCTGCGACTGCGGCGAGCAGCTTCGCGGCGCCTTGCGCCGGATGCACGAGGAGGGTGCAGGCGTGCTGCTCTATCTCGCCCACGAGGGACGCGGCATCGGCCTCGTCAACAAGCTGCGCGCCTATCGCCTCCAGGACGAGGGCGTCGACACGGTGGACGCCAACCACATACTGGGGTTCGCCGGCGACGAGCGCGACTACGCCGCCGCCGCCGCCATGCTCCGGCTCCTCGGCATCGACAAGGTGCGGCTGTTGTCCAACAACCCGGAGAAGGCGACCGCGCTGGAGGCCAAGGGCGTCGCCGTTGTCGAGCGCCTGTCGCACGCCTTTCCCGCCAACACCCACAACCGCCGCTATCTGGCGACCACGGCCGCGCGCAGCGGCCACGACCTGGATGCGATCGCCCCGAGCCTGGAGGATCCGGACCATGGCTGAGCCCACCGTCGAGCTGTTCCGCGAGGACGCGAGCCTGCGCCGCGCGACGGCCGTGGTGATGGCGGCGGCACCGGACGGCATCGTCCTCGACCGCACGGTCTTCTACGCGACGGGCGGCGGCCAGCCGGGCGACCGGGGCCGCTTGGTGCTCGACGACGGCGGCACCACCCCCATCGTCGATACCCGCTGGACCGATGGCGTCCTCGTGCACGTCCCGGCGACGGACACGCCCCTGCCGTCGGTCGGCAGCGCGGTCGAGGCCGTGCTCGACTGGGAGCGTCGCCATCGGCTGATGCGCGTCCACTCGTGCCTGCACCTGCTTTGCCGCGCCGTGGACGAGGCCGTCACCGGCGGCCAGATCGGCGAGGATCGGGGCCGCCTCGACTTCGCCATCGCCGGCGAAGTGCCGACCAAGGAAGCCGTGACGGAGAGGCTGAACGCCTGGATCGCGGCCGATCTCCCGATCCGCCATCGCTGGATCGACGCCGACGAGCTCGACCGCCGCCCGGACCTCGTCCGCACCATGTCGGTCAAGCCGCCGCGCACCGGTGGCCGGGTCCGGCTGGTCGAGATCGAGGGGGTGGACCTTCAGGCCTGTGGCGGCACCCACGTGGCGCGCACCGGCGAGATCGGCGCCGTCGCGGTGGTCAAGATCGAGAACAAGGGCAAGCAGAACCGCCGATTCACGGTCGCCCTGGCCCAAGACCAACCGACGAGTTGACGCAAAATTAACGATAACGCCCATAGGTTGATAGGACGAGACCGACCAACGCGGTAGGTATCAACCGTTCACCGAGGGCTCGCCCATGATTCCACGTCGTGCGCGCTTCGTCTGGTATCCCGGCCCTCGGGGCGAGGCCGCTCCGCCCGTGCTGTCGGCGTGGCTCGACGCCAACGCGGATGACGAGGGTGCGGCCCAGGTCGCCCTCCTCGCCGAACGCAGCGCCGCTTGGGCCGATGCGCCGGTGCCGTCGCGCGCCGACCGCTTCGCCGCGGCGTTGGTGGCGCAGCGGATGGAAGGCGGCACGGCAACCCTGGCAGCCAGCCTCAGCGCCGACGACGTGCTCCTGCTCGACGAGGAGCCGGCGATGCTCGCGGCGCGGCTGCGCCGGCTGGCGGACACCGCCGTGCTGCGGGCCGAGACCGAGCGGCGCCGCCGTACCGCCGCAGGCTTTGCGCCACCCACCCGGCCGGGCCGCCGATCCGGCGATCGCCGCCCGCCGGATCGGCCGTTCGTCCTGTTCGTCGGCCGCGCCGGCGGCGACCAGATCAAGGCCGTCAACGCACTCGCCGGCTGGAGCATCGCCGCCTACGCCGAGACCGCCGAGCACGCCATTCGCCACTGGCAGACCGCCGACTACCAGGCCGTGGTCGTGACCGGCGTGGCCGAGGCGGGCCGCCTCGCCGCGCTGTTCGGCCAGTTCGCGGAGGCACCGACGCCGGCTTGGCCGTCCCTGGTCGTGCTGCGGCCGCGCGAGGCCGACTATACGCCTGCGCAGGTGATCGCCCTCGGCGCGGACGACGTGATCGAGGTGACCGATCCCCAGGACCTCATCCACCAGCGCCTCGCCCGCGCCATCGCCGATGCCGGCCTGCGCACGGGGCTGCGCCGCCATCGTGGCTTCGAACAGCTCGTGGATTCCGTGTCCGGCGCGCTCGGCTACAGCGCCTTTCACGCCTACGTCGCCGAGCGACTCGCGGCGGACGACGCGCCCAACAGCGCGCTCGTCGCGGTCGAACTCGACGGCTTCGACCGCCTCAACCTGCAGCGTGGCTTCGTTGCGGGCGACCGCGCCCTGCGCAACGTCGCGGCCCGCCTGACGTCGCGCGTGCGGGCGGAAGACCTCGTCGCCCGCGTCGGCGGCGCCGCGTTCGGCATCTGGCTCGACCACATCGACGCCGAGGTGCTGCCGAACCTGGCGTTGCGGCTGCAGGAGGTGGTGCGGCGCACCGCGGTCGGCGACGGGCCGGACGGGCTGCGCGCGCGCGTCGGTTGGGCGCTGCCGCACCTCATGCCGGGCCGCAACGCGCTCTCGCTCAGCCACGAAGCGCGGGCACTGGCCCGGCGCCACGCGCTCCGGGCGGTCGGCTGACGGGCCTCAGGAGACGAACTGGCCGCCGTTGGCGCTGATGGTCGAGCCGGTAATGAAGCCCGCGTCGTCCGAGGCGAGGAACACGACGCAGCGGCCGATCTCCTCCGCCTGACCCAGGCGCCCGACCGGGATCTGCGGGATGATCTTGCTGTCGAGCACGTCCTTGGGCACGGCCATCACCATCTCGGTCGCGATGTAGCCGGGGGCGACGCAGTTGACGGTGATGCCCTTGGCGGCCCCCTCCTGGGCGAGGGCTCGGGTGAAGCCGATGACCGCCGCCTTGGCCGCCGAATAGTTGGTCTGGCCGAACTGGCCCTTCTGGCCGTTGACCGAGCTGATGGAGATGATGCGGCCGAAATTGCGGCTGCGCATGCCCTCGATCAGCGGGCGCGTGAGGTTGAACAGGCTGTCGACGTTGGTGCGCATCACCTCCGCCCACTGCTCGGGCTTCATCCGGTGGAAGGGCGCGTCGCGGGTGATGCCGGCGTTGTTGACCAGGACCTCGATCGGGCCGAGGTCGGCCTCGATCTGCTTGATGCCGGCCTCGCAAGCGGCGAAATCGGAGACGTCGAACTTGTAGACCGGGATGCCGGTGGCGTCCTTGAAGGCGTTGGCCTTCTCGTCGTTGCCGCCGTAGTTGGCGGCCACGCGGTAGCCCGCATCCTTGAGAGCGACGGAGATCGCTTCGCCGATGCCGCGCGTCCCGCCGGTGACCAGGGCCACTCGTCCAGCCATGTGTCCTACTCCCGTGTTTAGCTTCCCCAAGGCACTCTAGGTGGTGCCCATCGGCACGGTACTGGAAATAAGGTCGAGGTCGAGCGGTGCTGTCAGCCGAGGTCGTCGAACGCGGCCTCGTCGATGTCGTAGAGATCCACCCGCTGCACCAGCCGCACCGCGACACCGTAGCGGACCATGAGTTGGGTCAGCCGTTCACCATCGATGAGCACCAGCCGCTTCGGACTGCGCGCGGCATATGCAGACGCGTCTCGAGTGAAGCTGGACGTGGTGACGAAAACGCCCTTGACCGCACCCCGTTCGTCGAGCGCGCCCCCGAACTCGCGGAGAGCCGCTGCCCCAACCGGGCGATCGGTTGCGTAACGCTTGGCCTGCACGTGAACGACGTCGAGCCCCAGCGGATCCTCGTTGACGAGACCGTCGATGCCGCCATCGCCGGACTTGCCCACGCGCGCACCCGCCCCCGCTCGACCGCCACCGTAGCCCATCGCCTCCAAGAGCTTCACGACGAGGTTCTCGAAGACGCCGGGCTCGGCGTCGAGGACTCGAGCCAGGAGTGCCTCGCGCAACGCCGCGTCGATCTCGCTCGCAGCCTCCTCCAGGCGCTCGTTCGGGCTCTTCGGAATGATGTCTACCGTACTCGAGGGCAACGCCTCGTCCGCCACGGCAACCGCGCCGTTCCCTCGACCACGCTCGCGAAACACCTGGAACTCGGGGAACCGTTCGAGCGTGCGAATGTCGATTCGTCCCAGTTCGTCGGTCAGGAGCCTGCGGCCGCGCTCGGTGGCGACGATCACGCCACGCCTCGGTCGCTCGACGACACCCGCCTGGGCCATGTAGGTGGCTGCCCAATGGACCCGGCTACCCAAGCGGCTGATGCGACCACTCGGGATCATCTCGGCGCGTTCGTCATCGCTCAAGCCGAAGCGGTCGCCGAGTTCGACGATGCAATCGCGGATGCGTCGGGGCTCGTTCGCGACGAGCTCCAACAAAGGCCGCATGAACGTCTGAAAATCGGGTATCGCCATCGCCGCCTTCCACCTGCCAGCAATGCGGCTAGCCAAGCGGAGACCTCGAACTACCCCGCTCTCGGCGCCGTTGAACGAGTGATGAGCGGGGCGGCGGGGTTGGGCGCGGGTACGCGAACGCGCTCGATGTGCTTTTCGGGCCGTTCGGGGGGTCTCGGGC
>JBJHBG010000023.1:0-505 GCA_050485385.1 Geminicoccaceae bacterium
GGCGGCGACGACGTCGCCATCGTCGGTCCCGGCTCCGACACCTTCACCGGCGGTAGCGGCGCCGACACCATGCGGCTGATCTCGCTGCCGACCGGCCAGCCGCACAGCTTCACCGACTTCGATCCGAGCAACGACGTCATCGACCTCAGGGTGCTGTTCGGCGACGCCGGCGACGACATCGACGCCGACAACCTCACCGACTCGGTGCGCATCGTCACCGTCGGCGGCACGCAGATGCTGCAGATCGACGTCTCGGGCAGCGGCACGAGCTTCGTCAACGCCATCGCCCTGCCGGCCGGCGTGACCACGTCCAACCTGCAGCTCGGCGTCAACCTCCTGGTCAACAACCAGCCGCCGGTCGATCCGCAGCCGGACGATCCCGAGCTGACGCTGGTCTCCAGCGTCGCGCTCCTGGACACCAACGGCAACGGCGTCGCCGACGAGGGCGAGACGCTGCGCTACACCGTGGTGCTCACCAACACCGGCGACGTCGCGCTCACCGGCA
>JBJHBG010000023.1:605-46861 GCA_050485385.1 Geminicoccaceae bacterium
GCCTCGGCGTCGGCGGCGAGCTGGAGCTCGCCTTCGACTACGTGATCACCGCCGACGACCTCGGCACCACCATCACCGCCACGGCCAGTGCCGACGCCGACCAGATCGACCCGGTCGCGGGCACGCCTTTGGAAAGCAGCGTCCCGACGCCGGACCCGGTGGAGAACCCCGAGCTGACGCTGGTCTCCAGCGTCGCGCTCCTGGACACCAACGGCAACGGCGTCGCCGACGAGGGCGAGACGCTGCGCTACACCGTGGTGCTCACCAACACCGGCGACGTCGCGCTCACCGGCATCGAGGTGAACCTGGCACTCAGCACCCTCGGCGCGCCGGCGGTCCTCTTGGCGGACGGCAGCCTCGGCGTCGGCGGCGAGCTGGAGCTCGCCTTCGACTACGTGATCACCGCCGACGACCTCGGCACCACCATCACCGCCACGGCCAGTGCCGACGCCGACCAGATCGACCCGGTCGCGGGCACGCCCCTGGAGAGCAATCCCGAGGTGCCGACGGTCGAGTTGGCGTTCACCTCGACGCTCGACCTGATCGACCTCAACGGCAACGGCTCCCCCAACCCGGGTGACGTCGTCCGCTACAGCTACACCGTCACCAACACCGGCAACACGGCGGCGACCAACGTGACGATCGCCGCGACCCTGGCGGGCGGCGTGTTCGCCACCCTGCCGACGCTGGAGGCGGGCGCCAGTGAGACGGTGACCTTCGACTACACCATCGTCAGCGGCGACGTCGGCACGACGGTCGCCAACACCGGCACCGTCGACAGCGACCAGACCGACGCGACCAATGCGGCGCCGAACCTCGTCATCCTCGGCACCAACAGCGCGCAGACGCACAATGGCGGCGCCGGCGACGACATCATCTGGGGTGCGGGCGGCAACGACACGCTGAACGGCGGCGGCGGCAACGACCTGTTGATCGGCGGCGCCGGCTTCGATTTCTACAATGGCGGCTCCGGCAGCAACACCATCAGCTACGCCTGGTCGACGAGCGAGTGGCACGTCACCCTGCTGCCGGGCGGTGCCGGCTTCAGCACCAAGATCGACTACATCAACGTCGGCAGCAACGGCCCGCAGGACTACGTCACCTCGGTCGTTCACGAGCAGATGGTGAACGTCCAGAACTTCATCGGCAATTCGCAGAACAACATCTTCACCGGCAACGAGCAGGCCAACGTCTTCACCGGCAATGGCGGCAGCCGCAACGTCTTCCAGGTGACCGAGCTGACGCCGGATACGATCGACGAGTTCACCGACTTCCGAGTCAGCAGTGCGCAGGGCGGCCTCGATACGATCATCTTCTACAACGTCCTGAACGTGCCCGGACACACCATCACCAATGCCGACCGTCCGAACTTCATGCGGGTGGAGCAGATCGACGGCAAGACGCTGTTGTCGATCAACCCCGAGGGCAACGGCAACGACGGCACCTTCATCCCGACGATGTGGCTGCCGGCCGGCATCTCGCTCAACAATCTGGGCATCGGCACGCGCATCTTCTTCGTCGGCGGCGGTGCCCAGGACGGCGAGCGGATCTACGGCAATTCGGGTAACAACACGCTGATCGGCACCGAAGGTGGCGACACCATGTTCGGCTTCGACGGCAACGACACGCTGATGGGCGTCGCCGGCAACAACACGCTGGTGGCGAGCTTCGGCACCGACAAGCTGATCGGCGGCACCGGCGACGACTGGCTGGTCGCCAACTGGCAGCAGAAGGGTTGGGACGCCCTCGACATCCGCTACATGGAGCTGCCGAAGGTCTACGACGGCGGCGGTGGCGCCAACAACACGTTGGATTTCAGCCTCAGCCAGGACTACCGCGTGTCGGTCAGCCTGGAAGGGGGCTTCGCCGTCGAGGGCCACTTCCGCGTGCATGCACCGCAGGGCACTCACTCGGAGGTGAAGAACATCCAGAACGTCATCGGCAGCGGTGGCATCGACTACATCCGCGGCAACCATGAGAACAACATCCTCGATGGCGGCGGCGGTTCCGACTTCCTCTACGGCGTTTCCGGCGACAACATCCTGCTCGGCGGCGCCGGCAACGACGTCATCGCCCCCGGCTTCGGCAACAACATCGTCGACGGCGGCGGCGGCACCGATACGGTCGACTACTTCTTCGACTTTGCCGACGGGGCGGTGATCGATCTCAGCCAGGGCATCGCCACCTTCGCCGACGGGCGCCAGGATACCCTGATCAACATCCAGCGGGTGGAGAGCACCAACGGCAACTCGACCGTCATCGGCAGCAACTCGAACAACATTCTGCGCGGTAATTCCGGCGACGACGTCATCGTCGTCCGCAACGGCAATGACACCCTCTGGGGCGATGGCGACGACGACACCTTCCTGTTCGATCAGCAGGTGAGCGGCACCAAGACCATCGGCGACTGGGGGCTCGGCAACGACGTGGTCGACCTCTCGGGCTTCCTCGCCGACGCCGGCAAGACGTGGGAAGACATCGTCATCGACCACGGCACGCAGAACACCATCTTGACCATCGCCGGCATCTCGAACTTCAGCATCAACTTCTTCAAATCGGCGGCGGACCAGTTCGACCTGAGCGATCTGGAACAGGGACTCGTCCGAGCGACCCCAGCCACCGTGAAGATGATCCCCTACGTACCGTCCTACGAGTGGGTGTTCAGCTGCGAGACCATCGCCGCAGGGGCGATCTTCGCCTACTGGGACATGCACGGCTATCCGAACCTGTTCGAGGCGGCGGGCTGGGAGGAGCTGCGGGTGACCGACAACATCACCCACGAGATGACCAGCCCGGAGTATTTCGCCGCCTACGGTCCGCACAACCTTTTCCGCGATCCGGATCTGATCGCCGCGGCCGAAGGTGGGACCAGCATCAGCGACTTCTTCCGCACGCATCAGGGCTGGTCGGACTATCCCTGGCGCTTCCCGCCCGACAAGCTGACTTCGGACATCATGGTCGAGTTCGCGGCGTCGCGCGGCTACAACTTCAACGCCTATCAGGACTGGGGCTATCTCAACATCACGTCCGACAACAAGGACGCGCTGTGGGACAAGTTCACCTTCCAGATCGACAACGACCGGCCGGTGTTCCTCGGCATCCCCGGCCATACCCAGGTGGTGTTCGGCTACGCCGAGAGCGGCGACGGCAGCCGCTGGTACGCCCACTACAACGGCAGCTCGACCCGCAGCGTGATCTACGGCGAGACCGAGCACGTCATCTGGAGCCGGTTCGACGAGAGCTCGAACCTCGAATACATGGTGTTCTTCGCCCCGGCCGATCCGCCGAGCGAATTCATCATCTGATCGTACCCGCACACCGCAGCGGTAGCTTCGCCTATCGCTGCGGTGCGGCCGACCGGCCAGCCTTCAGACGATCAGTCGAATGCAACCCCGCCGAGCAAGACGGTCGACGCGGATCCGCCCCTCGGAATCGTAGTCGTCGAGCCCCAGGGCGGCCATGACGCCCGCGATTGCCGCCACCTCGTCGGCTGCCAGCCGGCGGCGCCAGGATGCGTTGGGGTCGCCGCCGTGCAGGACGTTGGAGTCCGCGCGGGTCGTCGCGCTCGGCCGGTTCGCAATCGGCCCCTCGCGCAGCCGGCCGCCGAGGTCGAGCGCTCGGGCGATATCGTGAAAGCGACCGGGGTCCGCCGTCAGCGTCTCGTAGGCGGCGAAGACGAAGCGCTCGCGGCAGGCGGCATCGGCCAGCGGCACCAGGGTGTCGATGGCGACGTCGAGCGCATAGGCCTCGATCCGCCGGACACGGCGCCCGCGATAGGTCTCGAGACCCGGACAGAGCCGGCAGAGCGCCGGGTCGAAGACAACTTCGACCGTTTCCCGACCCCAGTCGGCCGAGCGCCCGGCATAGGCCTTCATCGAGGCCACCACGGCGAACGGGTGGCGCAGCAGGACGACGCCCCGCACGTCGGTCGCCCGCGCGATCCACGGCAACAGGCGCTGGGCGAACACGAACTTGACCAGGGTGACGTCGGCAGTGGCGAGGCGGTGCAGGTTGGCGAGCCGGCCGAGGCGGGGATTGCGCATCTGGTGGGCGGCTGTGGGTGCGCCGCCAGCGAGCACGCCGCGGACGAACGCTTCGAGCGCGGGCAGGGCAGCATCTGCGGCGAGGTGTGGGCGCTCGCCGCCGAAGGCCGGCGAGGGACCGCCCAGGCGGTGCTGCAGGTGGTTGAGCGGCTCCCAGTGCCGCCGTGCGGCGAGCAGCTCCTCCATGACCTCGAGCACCCAGGTCGTGCCCGAGCGCGGCGGACCGGACACGAACGCCACGGCCGGACGACGGTGGCTGCCGAGGCGCCAGGCGAGGCGTGCGAGGTGGTCGGTCGGCGTCGCGGGCAGGGGAGGGCTCAGCCGCGCGCCCGTCGCCGCCACAGGCCGAGGCCGGCGAGGGCGCCGACGAACAGCACGCCGGCAGCCGGCAACGGCGTCTCGATCAGCGCCGCCCCGCCGCCGGCAGCACCGTGGCCCGCACCCGCGAGGTCGATGGCGACCGGCGGGTGGCCCGGGCTGCCGGTAAGGCCGCCGATCAGGGCGGCGACCACGGCGTCGAGGCCGACGCCCGCAAGCATGTCGCCCGTGCTCTGCATGGCGAGCGTGAGGTCGAGCTGACCGCCGCCGGGCGCGCCCGACCAGCTCAGGAGCACACCGTCGTAGAAGTAGGGGCTCATGATCCGCTCCTCGAGTGCCGCGCCCTCGCCCCAGACGAAGTCGGTGGCGATCAGATCGCCCTGCCAACCGGTGACGCTGAAGCCATCGAGGTGGAGGTCGAGTTCGACCGCACCGACATAGCTGCCGAGCGGGCCGAGCAGGGTGCCGGGCAGTTCGGGACCGAGTTGGTGATGAACGTTTTCGATCGTGCCGGGAACCGACATGTCGATGCGCAGTGTCGCCGTGTAGGGCAGGTGCGCATGATCCCAAGGGGAGGGTTGGAGGAAGTTGCCGGACAGCGTTCCGCCGAAATGGACTTCCTGGACCGCGGCACGGGCGGCTGGAGCCGCGCCGAGCGCGATGGCGAGCACGAGAGCGGGGCCGACGATCCATCGCATTTTAAGCGTCTCCGAGCTTTCCCTCGGGCCTACGCCCGCGGCGGATACGGCACAAGCCCGGTGTCTTGCGCATCTCCCCATGGTACGCGAAAGCGCGGGTGTTCGCGTGGAACGCGATTGGTGGCCGCCGTGTATGACGTTATGGTGACGGTGGCGCGCCGCGGTGCCTCGATGGGTCGGACCTGCGACCCTTCTCGTGCACGTTTCGTCCTCGTTGTTTCTCGATGACCAAGGAAGAGATGTGACCATGCTCGACGAGCAGCATCGCTCGGCCTCGTTCCGTGGTTCCCCGTTCTTCGGCGGCTGCTCGGCGGCGCTCACGTTGTACGACTTCGCGGTCGAGAGCGACGGCAAGCGGCATACCGCGGTTCGCGCCAAGCTGGGCGATGCCGACGGCCATCGGCCGATCGAATTCCGCATCGAGTCCGACGACGGCCCGGTCGAGGTCGACAGCGCCGACGGGCTGTTGCCGGTGGCGCTGTTGGTGGCGATGCAGACGCACCGCCCGCTGCACGTCGAAGCCCCCCTGTCGCCGCGGCTGCTCTACCACGCCAACCGCTATCTCGGCGCCATCCTCGCCCGCATCCACGCCCCCTCGGCGCAGGTGCCGGTGACCGCGTCGCTGCCCTACGCGCCGCCGCCGCGGCCGAACCGTGGCGTGTGCACCGGCTGCTCCGGCGGAGTGGACAGCTTCAACGTGCTGCAGGACCACCTGTTCCAGCCGACCGTAGCCGGCCACCGGGTGACGCATCTGTTGTTCAACTCGGTCGGCGCGCACCCGCCGTTCGACCGCGAGAGCGTGTTCCAGCGCCGGCTCGCCCGCATCCGCCGGCTCGCCAGCCTCATCGGCATGCCGCTCGTCGTCACCACGAGCAACCAGGACGAGCTGCTCGGCACCGACTTCATGCAGTTCGAATCGGTGCGCAACGCCACCGTGCCCCTGCTGTTGCAGACGGTGGCGCACCGCTTCTACCACGCCGCCGCGGTGACCCTGGACGACCTCGGCGTCTACCCGCACGACGCGGTCGACATCGCCGATCCGCTGCTGTTGTCGCTGCTCTCGACCGAGCGCATCGACCTGGTCTCGGCCGGCGCGGAGATGGACCGCATCCAAAAGCTGACGCGGCTGCCGGAGATCCCCTTTACCCACGAGTTCCTCGACATCTGCACCTACTCGCCGGCGCACGTCGCCAATTGCGGCCGCTGCCTCAACAAGTGCGCGCCCAACCTCTTCACCATGACCATGCTCGGCATCGTCGACGAGTACGCGCACCTGTTCGACATGGAGGCCTATCGCGAGGGCTGGCCGACCTTCGTCGTCAACATGCTGAAGGACGACCACTCGATGCTGATGATGCAGATCCAGCGCGAGGTGCAGCGGCGCAAGGTACGGCTGCCGGCATCCCTGCGGGCGGTTGCCTGGGCCGACCGTCATCTCCGCTTGCGCGAGCGGCTGCCGGTCGAACTCGGCCGCAAGGTCTGCCGGGCGCTGGTGCCGCCGTCGCGGCGGCCCGCACAGTCCTGAAGACAGCAGGCCACAGGCGCTTGCCGGCAAGAACGCGAGCCGCGCGAACGCCGCCGCCTTCAGTGCGAGCGGCCACCGTCCTTTCCCAGCGGCAAGCCCTCGACACGACCGCTCCAACGCTGCCCCAGCCGCCGCGCGGGCGAAACCGGCACCGCCTCGGTCGCCGCCGGTGACGGCGCCCGGCGGCGCGCCAGGAGCAGCAGGACCACGAGGGCAGCGGCGATCGGCGGGCCGACCCAGGCCATGATCCCGGCCAAAGCGCCGCGCATGACGATGATGGTGAACCCACCGACCAGGGCCACCACCACGTCGCCGCCGGTGCGGCTGCCATCCATGCCGCCGAGGCTCGCGCGCACCTCGACGCGGGCGACCAACCAACCGACCAGCATCATGCCGAGCGGCACCGCGAGCAGGCCAGCGGCGAGGTAGAATTCCATGAACAGCGGCGTCGAGACGTTGGTGTACCAGTAGCCGAGTTGCTCGAAGACCGTGGCGCCGCTCGGCATCGGTTTGCCCGACCACAATCCCCGCGGCACGAAGAAGAACGGCACGCCGAACAGGTTCTGCAGGCCGAGCAGGCCCTGGAGGTCGACGAAGCGGACCACGTTTGCCGATGCCTGGAAGGTATCGAAGTCGACGGTGTAGAAATAATCGAAGCGCCGTGTCAGCAGGACGTCGAAGAACTGGCTGCGACCCTCTGCCGACCCGAGCAGCTTGATGGCCGGCAGGACATAGAAAATGATCAGCGGGAAGGCGATGATCAGCAACGTCTTGGTGCGCTGGAACAGGCCGCGGAAGGTCACGTAGAAGAGGGCGAGCAGGCAGCCGGCGAAGACGAAGCGGGCGTTGGCCAAGGGATTGTAGAGAAAGAGGGCAAGCGGCACGGCGCCGAGGACCAAGAGGGTCAGCATCGGCCGCAACCAACTGCCGGGCGGCAGCAGGCCGCGGTTGACGAAGAGGGCGACGGCGACGACCGCTCCGGCCAGGGCCAGCCCCTGGCCGCTGAGGAACACCTGATAGGTGGTCCGCGTATCCGCGCCCTGCAACGTCGCCAGATCGCCACGGCTGGCGAGCAGCGTCTCGACGCCGATCAGCGGGATCACGGCCAGTCCGACCAACGAACAGCCGACGGCGAACGTCAGCAGCCAGCCCGTCGGTACGGCGGGCGCTGCCAGGGTCGAGACCGGCGGCAGGCGGCGGCGGTGCAGGAAGCGGCCCACCTCGTAGCCGATCATGGCGAGCGCGATCAGCCAGGTGGTGTGCACCGTATCGGCGGCTTCGTGGACGACCGGCTGCCAGGGAAAGCGGCCGACGGCCACCTGCATCGCCGCCGGCGCGAGCAGGAAATAGGCGAGGTAGAGGTAGTAGCAGAGGTCGATCAGACTGCGCTGGAAACTCAACGCCGATACCAGGAGGCCGACGAAGGCGCAGCCCGTGAGGAACACGAGGGCGGCGAAGACCGGCGGCGCGTTGCTGCCGAAGCCGTCGAGCAGAAGACCGAGCGCCAGGGTCGCGCCGACGGCGAAGAGCGGGGCCGCGATCCACGCGAACCAGGGCAGGGCGGGCCGCACCCGCGGCGGCGCTTCGCCGCCCGGCTCGGTGGCGAGCGGCCGTCGGGATCGAGGCTGGGGCATCATGGTCTCCACGGCTGCACGTCGTCAGCCGAGCCGCGTCTGGACGTAGCCGACCAGGCGGTCGAGGCCTTCCTCGACCGAGCAATGGGCGGTATCGACGACGAGGTCGGGGCTCTCCGGCGGCTCGTAGGGCGATTGGATGCCGGTGAAGTCGGTGATCTCGCCGGCCCGTGCCTTGCGGTAGAGGCCCTTGGGATCGCGCGCCTCGCACACCTCGAGGCTGGCTTCGACGTGGATCTCGTGGAAGCGGTCCCCCGCCGCCGCCCGCGCCCGCTCGCGGTCGGCGCGGTAGGGCGAGATGAACGAGCTGATGACGACGAAGCCGGCATCGGCGAACAGGGCCGCGACCTCGCCGACGCGGCGGATGTTCTCCGCCCGGTCCTCGGGCGAGAAGCCGAGATTGGCGTTGAGACCGGTGCGGACGTTGTCGCCGTCGAGCACGTAGACCTGATAGCCGCGCGCGAACAGCTCCGCCTCCAACGCCAGGGCGAGCGTCGACTTGCCGGCGCCGGAGAGGCCGGTGAACCACAGGACCGCCCCCTCGTGGCCGTTGCGCGCGGCGCGCGCCGCGGTGCTGACGGCGTGGCCGACCGCGGTGACGTTGGTCGCGCGCACGGTGATCAGCGCCCGCTGGTCGGGATAGCCTTCCATCGAGACCTGCCCGCCGGCAACCGGCAGGTGGTTCTCCACGAGCACGAAGCGGCCGGTGGCAGGGCTCGTATCGTGCTCGTCGACCGCCAACAGGCGCCGCGCCCTGAGGATCACGTCGCCCACCTGGTTGCGGCGGATGGCGCCATCGCTACCGCCGGCGAGCGCGTCGGTATCGACCACGCGCTCGATCCGCTCGACGGTGCAGGGGCATTCCAGCGTGCCGTGCTTCAGGGTGTAGACGTTACCGGGCAGCAACGGCGCGTCGGCGAGCCAGAACAACCGGCCGCGGAACACCGACGTCTCGATCGGCGCGTCGCCGACATGGCTCATGATCTCGCCGCGCTCGACGAAGATCGGGGGCTCGATGATGACGCCGATACTCTGGCCGGCGCGGGCCACAACGGGCGTCTCGGGCACGCTCCAGGCCTCGATCGAGGCGACGCGCGCGGTCTTGTTGGAGGGCGAGAACATCACCTCGTCGCCGACCCGGAGCGTGCCGGCCTCGATGCGGCCGGCGACGATGCGCCGGGCATCGAACTTGTAGACGCCCTGCACCGGCATCCGGAGCGGTCGGTCGGCGAGGCCGGGTCTGGACTCGAACCGGTCGAGCGCCTCCAGCACCGTCGGCCCCTGATACCAGTGCATGCGCGTCGAACGGCGGGCGACGTTGTCGCCCTCGCGGGCGCTCATGGGCACGAAGCCGGCCGGCTCGACGCCGATCGATCGGAGATAGGCCCGACAGCTCTCGGCCACCGCGCCGAAGCGCTCGGCGTCGTAGCCGACCAGATCCATCTTGTTGACCAGCACCGTCACCTGACGGACGCCGAGCAGCGAGAGCAGGTAGCCGTGTCGCCGCGACTGCTCCTTGAGCCCGTCCTCGGCGTCGATCAGGAGCAGGGCCGCTTCCGCCGCCGCAGCACCGGTGACCATGTTCTTCAGAAACTCGACATGGCCGGGGGCATCGATGACGACGTAGCCCCGTTTCTCGGTGGCGAAGCGGATCTGGCTCGTGTCGATGGTGATGCCCTGATCACGCTCGGCCTGAATCGAGTCCATCAAGAAGGCCCACTCGAACGGCATGCCGCGCCGCGCGCAAACCGCTTCGATGGCCTCCCGCTTGCCCTCGGGCAAGGCCCCCGTGTCGTGGAGCAGCCGACCGATCAGGGTCGACTTGCCATGGTCGACGTGGCCGACGATGACGATCTTCAGCATGGCCTCGGGCCGCATCGGACTGCCTCACATGTAGCCGTCGGCGCGCAGCCGTTCGAACGCGTCCTCGGTCTCGTGGTCGAGCGCCCGGCCGGCGCGTTCGGGCGTCCTCGTCGTCTCCAGCTCGGCGATGATCTCGTCGAGCGTCGTCGCTTGGCTCGTCACCGGGTGGGTGATGTCCTGGTCGCCCAAGGACCGGTAGCGCTTGCCGTCCTTGGCGAAGTAGAGGTCGATCAGGGGGATGCCCTCGCGCTTGGTGTAGCGCCAGACGTCGAGTTCGGTCCAATGCAGGATCGGGTGGATGCGCACGTGGATGCCGGGCGGAAAGCTCGTCATGTACTGGTCGAAGAACTCGGGCGGCTGGTTGCGCAGGTCCCAAGCCCCCGTGTCGTCGCGCGGGCTGAAATAGCGTTCCTTGGCGCGCAGTGCCTCCTCGTCCCGGCGGATGCCGGCAAACAGGCCCTCGAAGCCGTACTTCCTGACCGCGGCCTTGAGCCCCGCCGTCTTGCGCGCCGCGGAGCGCGCCGCCGGCGGCAGGGTGGGGTCCATCTCCTCCACCGGCGGGCAGGTCTCACGGACGAAGTTGAGGTTCCACTCCTTCGCGTAGCGGTCGCGGAACGCGTACATCTCGGGGAACTTCTTCTCGGTGTCGACGTGCATCACCGGAAAGGGCACGTGGCCGAAGAACGCCTTGCGGCAGAGCCACAAGACGACGTTGGAGTCCTTGCCGAGCGACCAGAGGATGGCGGCGTTCTTCAGCTTGGCGTAGGCCTCGCGGAAAACGTAGATGCTCTCGGCTTCGAGCGCGTCGAGGTGGGTCATCGGCAATTCCCGCGGCACGAAGAAGCGCATCGACCGCGGTGCGTCGCGCCGCCGCCGCCGCCGCCGGACGAGGGCGCAGGGCAACCACCGGCCACCGCAAGGCGTGCGTGCAATGGTGGGAGATGCGCCCCGGCCAGCGGTTTCAAATGCGTCGTACGGTTCGGGTCAAGCGCCATCCACGGTTGGGCGTAGCGGGAGTCGCGGCGTCCCGCGATCCAGTCGATTCCGTCGCTCCGAAACGGAACTGTCGCCGCGACCGGCAGCGGCGACAACAAGATCGCCGAGCCCCGCTCATGATTTCTCAGCGCTCGAGATGCGGCGCCAGTTCCGGGTAGACCTCCTCGAACAACGCCATCAGCCGGCGGTCGGCGTCGGCCACGGTCTCGCCCGTGCCGACCGCGGTCACCAGCCGCACGAGCGCGCCGTCGGAGCGCCGGTCGACGATCGAATCGTAGAGGTTCACGAACTTCAGATAGACCTCGTTGGTCAGCTTGCGGCCGCGCATGTCGAGCCAGTAGTACATGACCATCTCGGACGGGCCGTTGGTGATGACCGCGCGGTTGAACTGGAACGGCTCGCCGTCGCGGCCCGGCAGGGGTGCGGTGGTCGGCGTGATCGAGACGAACTCCCAACCGCCCGCCGGCAGGCAGTCCTTGGGCGAGTGGATCGCCGCGTTGTCCACCTGCGTGGCGTAATAGGCGACCCAGAGGTTGATCGGCTGGACGTCGCCCGGCCGCGCGTAGTCGACCATGAGATGATCGGAGGTGCCGAGGGCGCGCAGCACCTCCTGCTCGACCGGCTGCTCCAGCCCCTGCCAGGTGCCGAGCGCCCGCGGAAAGGCGACCAGCCCCGGCCGTTCCGGCACGTACTGCTCGCGTTCCAACAGCGGCCCCTGCCCCACCGCCACCAGGGTCATGATGCCGAGGCAGGCGAGCAGCGGCCGGCCGATCGCCCGCTCCGGCACGGCGCCGGCGGTCGCCGGCGGGCCCTGGATGCGGTCGAAGTCGAGGATGTCGACGAAGCGGACCCGCCGGTCGCGCAGCTTGGCGAGCCCCCACATCAACAAGAACAGGAGGGCGAGGGCCAACAGGAACACCACCCAGCCCTCGAACAGGTGCATGAAGCCCTCGGCCATGGCGAGATTGCCGAAGTCGAGGAACACCCCGGTCATGGCGATGCGGAAGCTGTTGGTGACGATGGTGATCGGCACCGTCGACAGGAGCACGAGGGCGCGTGCCCACAGCGGTGCCTGGTAGAGCCAGGCGCAGATGAAGCCGAAGGCGGCGAGCGGGAACAGGTAGCGCAGCCCGCTGCAGGCCTCGGCCACCTGCATCTGCATCAGGCCGAGGTCGATGACGTTGCCGTCGAGGAAGACCGGGATGCCGATCAGCTCGAGCATCATCGCACCCAGCCTGGACGAGACGAGCTGCAGCTCCAGCGAGACGAAGACGTAGACCGAGCCCGGCAGCTGGAAGGTGAAGAGCAAGAGGAACACGGGCAGCCACAAACGGCGCATGGCGTGCCAGCCGAGGCCGGCGATGCCGAGCCCGACGAGCGTGATCACCAGCGCCATGTAGGGCAGGCGCAGCATGAACGCAGCGACGCCCGCAAGGCAGACCAGCATGCCGAACGCGACCACGCCGACGCCGTGCCAACTGCCGACGCGCCGCTCCGCCAGGATGGCGTGGCGCCGCTGCCAGACGACCCACAGGCTCAGCGCCAGCACGACGTAGCTGTGGCTGTACTCCGGCGTCGCCCACCAAGTGGCGGCGTGCACGACGCCGCCACCGAAGAGCAGGTAGCCGGTCACCAGGACGACGGCGACGACCGCCAGCCAGGGCAGGAGATCGGCCGTGCGCAACGGCGTCCGGGCGAGCGTGGGCGAATGGGCCATGGCGGTGGTCTCGCTTGCGGCGGTCGAAGTCGTCGAGGAGCGGACGGACAGAGTGTCGGGGTATAGCGAATTCCGGCACCCACCTCCACCGTATCAGCGATCGTCGTAGCACTTGGGTACAAGTCGCCACCGAAACCGGCGGCTGTCACCCCCGTCAGCCGCGGCCGCGGGCGATGAAGCCCGTGTCGTTGACGAAGCCGGGCTTGCCGTAGGTCAAGGGTGCGCCGTCGCGCGTCGTCACGCGGCCGCCGGCGGCGCGCAGCACCGCATGGCCGGCGGCGGTGTCCCACTCCATGGTGCGGCCGAAGCGCGGATAGAGGTCGGCCTCGCCCTCGGCGATCCGGCAGAACTTCATGGAGCTGCCGGCCGCGACCCGGTCGGTGGCGCCGACGGCCGCGAGAAAGCCCGCCTCGTCCGGGCTGCCGTGGCTACGGCTGACCATGGCGACGGGGCCCGCGGCCGGCACCGACCGGGCCTGGATGGCGCGGACCTCGCCCATGCGCCGCATGACGGCCCCGTGCCCCATCGCCCCCCACCAACAGGTATCGATGGCGGGGGCGGCGACCACGCCCAACAGCGGCTGGCCGTCCGCGATCAGCCCGACATTGACCGTGAACTCGCCGTTGCGGCCGATGAACTCCTTGGTGCCGTCGAGCGGATCGACCAGCCAGAACAGGTCGCCGACCGCGCCCGGCAGGTGACCCTCGGCCATCTCTTCCTCGGCGACGACCGGAACGTCCGGGGTCAGGCCGCGCAGGCCGTCGACCAGCAGCCGTTCCGCCGCGCGGTCGGCGGCGGTGACGGGCGAGGCATCGGCCTTGATGGCGACCTCCACCTTCCCGCCATAGTGCTCGAGGATCACGCCGGCGGCCTGCTCGACCAGGGCGAGAACCTTCGGCAGCAGAAGGGCAGGGGCGATCATGCGGCGGCCTAGTCTGGATGAGGGTCGCGGTCACCATAGAGAACGCGGTAGGGAGGGGGCTACCGTCGTTCGGGCTGCCACGCCCGGCTACGCCACGGAATCGTCAGCAGCCGCCGTGTCTGCTACCGTCGCCGCACCTCGTCGGTACGAAGGGCGGGGTCGGTACGAAGGGCAGGGGATGGCCGAGACGCTCCAGCTGGAGAAGCCGCCGATGCGCCGGCGGCTCGACGTGGACGGCTACTACCGGATGGCCGAGGCGGGAATCCTGGCGTCCGACGAACGCGTCGAGCTGATCGACGGGGAGATCATCGAGATGTCGCCGATCGGCAGTGCGCACGCGGCGGTGACCGACCTCCTGAACGAGCTGTTCGCGCCCGCAGCCTTGGCCGGCACCGTCCAGGTCGGTGTCCAGCGTCCGGTCCGACTGGGCGCATTCGACGAACCCCAACCCGACCTGGTCCTGCTGCGCCCGCGCCCCGATCGCTACCGATCGGCCCATCCGGGGGCCGGGGACGTGCTGCTGGCGGTCGAAGTTGCTGCCAGCTCGCTGAACTTCGACCGTACGACCAAGCTGCCGCTCTACGCCCGCCACGGCATTCCGGAACTCTGGATCGTCGATCTCGCAGGCGCCGCGGTGGAGGTCTGCCGGGCGCCGCGCGGCGAGGTCTACGGTGCGCGCGAGCGGCTGCTTGCCGGCCTCCTGGCGCCAGTCCTGGTCCCGTCCGTGGCGATCGACGTCGAAGCGCTCTTCCAAGCGTAGGCGGCCGCGCCCGACAACGCCGCTGCCGAGTGCAGCACGGTACAGGAGGGAGAGGGGGGGGGCTTTGCCCCCTCCGGCCCCCGAAACGCGGCGCAGGCGCAGTCTGCGCCGGGGGTGCGGGGGATCATCGAATCCTCTGGCCGCGCAGCCGCTACCATCTCGAGCCGGCCGTCAGGCGTTGGCGCCGCCGTCGATGGTGAAGCCGGCCCCGGTGACGCCGCGCGCGGCGGGGCTCGCCAGCCAGGCCACCAGCCCCGCGACCTCGTCGGCATGGTTGAAGCGTGGGATGGCCATCAGGCTGCGCTGCAGGTCGGCCGTCTCGCCGTTCTCGGGGTTCATCTCGCTGTCGGTAGAGCCGGGATGGACGAGGTTGACCGTGATCCCCCGCGGGCCCAGATCGCGCGCCGCACCCTTGGTGAAGCCGATCAGGGCCGACTTGCTGGCGGCATAGAGGCTGAAGCCGGGGTAGGGCACCCGCTCCGCCACGTTGCTGCCGATGGTGACGATGCGGCCGCCGTCGCCCATGTGCGCGGCCGCACTGCGGCTCGCGATCAACACGGCCTTGACGTTGACGTCCAGCGTCCGCTCGACGTCCTCGTTCGACAACTCGGCGAGCGGCTTGATGTCGGCGATGCCGGCGTTGTTGACCAGCACGTCGAGCCGACCGAAGGCGCCGACCGTCGCCCCGACGGCCGCCTCGATCGCCGCCGCATCGCGGTTGTCGGCCTGGAGCGCCAGAGCCCGGCCGCCCGCGTCCTCGATCGCGCGCACCACGGCGCGGGCACGGTCCGCGGCGTGGCCGTAGGTGACCGTGACGGCAGCGCCTTCACGCGCCAGCCGGTGGGCGATCGCCGCACCGATGCCCCGTCCGCCGCCCGTGACCAAGGCGGCCTTGCCTGTCAGGTCCATGCATCCGTTCCTATTCAATAGTGATCACTACATATACCGGTAGCCGCTTGCAGTGCGGCGTCAAGCACTTTATGTAGTGATCGATAAAAAATGAGGGAAGGCCGATGCCGGAGCGTGGACGGCCACGCAGCTTCGATCGAACCGAGGCGCTCGAGAAGGCCATGGACCTGTTCTGGCGCAAGGGCTTCGACAACGCCTCCATCGGCGAGCTGACGGCCGCGACGGGCCTCGCACCGCCCAGCCTCTATGCCGCGTTCGGCAACAAGGAGGCGCTGTTCGGGGCGGCACTCGACCACTACGCCCGCACCGCCGGCAGCGGCATCTGGGAACGGCTGGACCAGGCGCCCACGGCGAGGGAAGGGGTCAGGGCGCTGCTGGCCGCGACCGCCGAGCGCTACACCCGCACCGCCCCCCCGCGGGGCTGCATGATCGTTCTGGCCGCCCCGCAGATGGAGGGCGGCAACGCTGTCGTCGCCGAGATGCTCGCGGCGCAGCGGCGGCGGAACGCGGCGCGGATCGAGCAGCGGCTCCGGCGCGCCGTTGCGACAGGCGAGCTGCCGCCTGCGGCGGACTGCCGGGCGATCGCCGCCTACGTTGCCTGCGTGCAGCACGGCATGTCGATCCAAGCCCGCGACGGCGCCTCGCGCGAGGACTTGCGCGCGGTGGCGGACTGCGTCCTGGCCGGCTGGGAGGCCCTGCTCGAACGCAGCGC
Source organism: Geminicoccaceae bacterium (assembly GCA_050485385.1). GTDB lineage: Bacteria > Pseudomonadota > Alphaproteobacteria > Geminicoccales > Geminicoccaceae > RECO01. The sequence continues at coordinate 16,703 of JBJHBG010000023.1, forward strand.
GGCCGCTCGAGGCTCAGCTCGGTGCTGACGGCTCCCGGAAATGGACGACCATCCGAAGGTGGCGGTGCTCGTCGACCGTCAACACCTCGTGGCGGAAGTCGAGACGCGCACCGTCCGCGTCGAGGATCGCGCCGATGCCGCGGCTGTAGCGCTCGTGGCGCGGCTGCTCCCACCAACGCCGGAAGTCCGCCGAGAGCCGCTTCAGTTCCCCGATGAGGGCGCCCATCGCCGGATCGTCCGGGGCGGTGGCGAGATCGCAGCGGAACTGGGCGAGCAGCCGCGGCGCGTCGTCGTGCCAGGCCGGCAGCCGGTGACGCAGAGCGGGGTCGGCGAAGACCATGCGGAGCAGGTTGCGGGCCTCCCGCGCGCGGCCGGCGAAGCCGAACAGGCGATCCGCCGTCGTGTTCCAGGCCACCGCGTCCCAGCGCAGATTGATCACATAGGCCGGCCGCAGGACGAGGTCGTCCATCAGTTGCTGGACCAGCGGCGTCACCGACGGCCATTGGTGGGCCTCCGCCGGCGGCGGCCGTCCCTGCGCCAACAGGAACAGATGGCAGCACTCGGCGTCGTCGAGCTTCAAGGCGCGCGAGACGGCGAGGAGGAAGGCCTCCGAGACGCGGATGCCGCGCCCCTGCTCGAACCACGTGTACCAGGTGAGCCCCACCCCGGCGAGCGTCGCCACCTCCTCGCGCCTGAGCCCCGGCGTGCGACGCCGGCCGGTGGTCGGCAGGCCGACGTCGGCGGGGGTGAGCTTCTGGCGGTGGTGGCGGAGGAAGTCGCCGAGCTCGCGGCGCGTGCGCTCCAGGGTGCGGTCGGGCAAAGCAATTACCTATAGTAATAGGATAATTTCTAATATTGTACCACGATATTGCCGTCCCGACAGTCCCGCCTTCTCACCAGGAGGCGACATGACCGCTCGTTGCTGCTCCGACCTCGACGACCTCGTGCCGGCGGCGGTCGCATCCGTGCCGCCAGCGGTCGCCACCGCGCGCCAGTGGGCGGGGCTCGCGCTCCTCGCCCTGCCGACCGTGCTCCTCGGTCTCGACCTCACCCTGCTCCATCTCGCCCTGCCGGCGCTGGCGGCCGACCTCGGCGCGACCGGTACGCAGGCGCTGTGGATCATGGACGCCTACGGCTTCATGATCGCGGGCTTCCTCGTCACCATGGGCACGCTCGGCGACCGCATCGGCCGGCGCAAGCTGCTCCTGATCGGCGCTGCGGCCTTCGGCGTCGCCTCCGTCGTCGCCGCGTTCTCGACCGGTCCCACCATGCTGATCCTCGCCCGCGCCGCGCTCGGCGTCGCCGGTGCGACGCTCATGCCGTCGACCCTTGCCCTCATCAGCAACATGTTCGCCGACCAGCGCCAGCGCGCGCTGGCGATCGGCATCTGGGCGACCATGTTCGCGCTCGGCATGGCGGCGGGGCCGGTGGTCGGCGGGCTCTTGGTCGACCGCTTCTGGTGGGGGGCCGCCTTTCTGGTCGCACTGCCGATCGTCGGGCTGCTCCTCCTGCTCGCCCCGTTCCTCCTGCCCGAATACCGAGCACCGCAGAGCGGCCGGCCGGACCTTGCGAGCGTCGGGCTCTCGCTCTGCGCCATGCTGCCCATGATCTACGGCATCAAGGAGATCGCCAAGCACGGCCCGACCGTCACGGCCGCGCTCGCCGTCGCTCTCGGCGTCGCCGCCGCGGTGCCGTTCGTCCGCCGGCAGCGCCGGCTGGCGAGCCCGCTGGTCGACCTGGACCTCTTCGCCAGCCGGACCTTCACCGCCGCCCTCGTCGTGCTCCTCGTCGGTCTCGTCGCCGTCGGCGGGACGATCCTGCTGGTTACGCAGTATCTCCAGCTCGTGGCGGGCTTCTCCCCGCTCGAGGCCGGCTACTGGATGGGACCGCCGGCACTCGCCATGGTCGCGGCCGGGGTAGGGGCCCCGCTCGTCGCCCGGCGGATCAGGCCCGGCGACGTGGTCGCGGCGGCCTTGGCCCTCTCCGCCGTCGGCTATGCGTTGCTGGCCCGGCTCGATCCCGGTGGCGCGGACGTTCCAACCGTCATGGCCGGCTTCGCGCTCGCCTATCTCGGGCTCGGCACGATCGCGGCGCTCGGCACGGACCTCGTGGTCGGCGCCGCGCCGCCCGAGAACGCGGGCGCGGCGTCGGCTCTGTCGGAGACGGTACAGGAGCTGGGGGCAGCCCTCGGCATCGCTGCCTTGGGCAGCCTCTCGACCGCGGTCTATCGCCGCCTGATGCAGGACCGCATCCCCGAGAGCCTGGGCGAGGAGGTGCGGCTGGCCGTGGGTGACAGCCTCTGGGCAGCGACCGCCTTGGCCGACCGGCTGCCGGCGGGGCTGCTCGCCGAGGCGCAGGCGGCGTTCGTGGCGGGCGTCGGTGCCGCCACCATGACGAGCGCCGTCTGCATCGCCGCCCTCGCGGGCCTCGCCTGCCTGGCGCTGCGCCCGGTGGCCCCGTCGAGCGCCGCCCTCGACGGCTAGCGCCCAGCGGCGTCCTCACCCCGTCAAGCCATTGCCGCGCCGTCGTTTCCATTCGCCGAGGAAGAAATGTTATGACGAATTTGTGGTCTCTGGATTCGACGCGCTCCCACGAGAGCCCGCCAGCCGCTGCACCGAAACCGCACGGACCAGGGCCGGCTCCACCGCTTCCAGAACGACTCAGCCCCGCTCCAACTCCGCCAGCACACCGAAGAGATGGTAGAGGGTCGAGGCCGGAATGTGATCGACGGCAAGACGGCCATCCATGGTGAAGCGGTCGCGCCAAGTGCCCGACGCCGTCTCGGCCAAGTAGGTCGTGAACAGGGACTCGCTCGCCGCCGCCGCCGCGGCGGCCAGTGCGGTGTCCTGGCGGGCGCGGGCCTCCGCCACCAAGGCCTTGATCAATTCGGTCTGCGGCCAGAGCCGGCGGCCGTCGCTGGCGGGAGTACCGTCGAGACCCGTCGCATCGATCAGGAACGGCGCGTCGGTCCCGACCTCGCCGAACTTACGGCCGCCATCGAGCAAAGTGGCGCAGAGATCGTCCACTGGCCGTCCACTGGCCGCCGCGTAACGGCGCAAGAGCCAAGTCCATTCGACCAGGTGGCCGGGCTCCAGATGGTCGCTCCGACCGCCGACCAGAAGCGCCCAATCGTCCGCGAAGAATTCGCGCAGCACCCCGTGTGTCTCGTCGAAGAAACGCGTCCGGAAAAGCGCGAACAGCTCCCCGGCGCGGGCGAGAAAGCGAGCTTCGCCGGTGGCCTCGTAAAGCGCCAGCATCGCCTCCAGCAGATGCATGTGCGGATTCTGGCGGCGTGGCAGGCCACCCGTCTCGGTCTCGGCGAAACCGCCGTGCGGCGCCTGGAACAGCACGTCGATCTCGGCCAGCGTGCGGTCGATCCAGACGCGTACGAGGGGTTCGCCGCTGGCGCGCAGCCAGTAGGCGAGCATCAGCAGCACGAAGGCGTGGTCGTAGAGATCGCGAGTGGCGTCCTCGACCTCGCCCGCCGCATCGAGCCGATGCACCCAACCGGGCCGGCCGTCGGGCGACCAGGCCGAGCGGCCGAGGCGCAAGAGCGTCGTGCGCGCCGTCGCCAGCCCTTCGGGATCGAGACCCGAGAGATAGGCGTGAGCGTAGACGTAGACTTGGCGTGCCTGGGTGCGCAGCCGCGACCCCGCAGCACGGTCGGGCGCACCGTCGAGATCGAGACGCTCGAAGAACAGCCCCGTGTCCGCGTTCCAACCGGTCGTGCGCCAGAGCGGTAGGGCCGCATCCCGGAACCAGCGCCGCCAACGGTCGGTGACGGGTGCGAGGACATGGGCGACGGCGGTCATGGCGGGGTCTCCCGGCGCGAACGATGCGCGCTCTGATCGGCGCTCTGGAACCTGGACGCAAGAGCCCCCGTTCCCCCGCAACCCTCGGAGTACGCTGTCCCTGCCGTTCGGGTTGAACGCGCCGCCGCCGCCGCGTAGCTACGCGGCGGCATCGCGGGAAGGAAAACGTCGTGGCGGAAATGGGTTCGGTTCGTTGTCTCGTAACCGGCGGCGCCGGCTATGTCGGCTCGCACGTGGTCAAGGCGCTGCGCGCCCGCGGCGCGCGGGTGGTGGTCGCCGACAACCTCTTCTCCGGCCACCGCTGGGCGATCGGCGATGCCGAGTTGGTCGAGCTCGACGTCGGCGACGCGCCCCGGCTGGAGGCCCTGCTCGCCGCAGGCCGCTTCGATGCACTGCTGCACTTCGCCGCCCACATCTGGGTCGGCGAATCGGTCGCCGAACCCGGCCGCTACTACCGCAACAACACCGCCAACGCCGCGCTCCTCTTCGACCTCGCCGCGCGCCACGGCGTGCGTCACGTGGTGTTCTCCTCGACCGCCGCCGTCTACGGCCAGCCGGCGACCATGCCGATCGCCGAGGACACGCCACCGGCACCGATCAACCCCTACGGTGCCTCCAAGGCGATGGCCGAGCGTATCCTCACCGACATCGCCGAAGCCCACGGTCAGGGCACGGCGATCCTCCGTTACTTCAACGTTGCCGGCGCCGACGACGACGGCCTGATCGGCGAGGCCACGCCCGACAACGTGCACCTGGTCAAGGTCGCCTGCGAGACCGGGCTCGGGCTCAGGGAGCGCATGCGCATCAACGGCGACGACTACCCCACCCCGGACGGCACCTGCATCCGCGACTACATCCACGTCCAGGACCTCGCCGCTGCCCACGTCGCCGCCCTCGACCGGCTGCTCGACCGGCCGGATCCTCTGGTGCTCAACTGCGGCTACGGCCACGGCTACAGCGTGCGCGAGGTGCTGGAGACCTTCCACCGGGTTGCCGGCATCGACCTCGACCCCGAGGTCGGCCCGCGCCGGCCGGGCGACCCGGCGGAGCTGGTGGCCGACAACCGCCGCATCCTCGAGACCCTCGACTGGCGGCCAGAGCGTGACGACCTGGAGCGCATCGTCGCCTCCGCCTGGCGCTGGGAACGGCGCTGGCAGGCGATGCGCCGCCAGCTCGAGACACGGCCGTGACGCGCCCTTTGCGCATCCTCGCCCACCCGGCCCACGCCAACCGCGCGGTCAACCCCTACCAGCACCTGCTCTACCGAGCGCTCGAGGCGCGCGGTCATACGGTGGTCGAGTTCACCCCCAAGACCGCCCTGCTCGGCCGCTTCGACGTCTATCACCTGCACTGGCCCGATGCGCTGATCGACGACAATCCGAACCGCCGCAGGGCCCTCGCCAAGGCCTGGGCGCTGCGTCTGATGGTCGAGGTGCAGCATCGGCGTGGCGCCAGGATCGTCTGGACCGCGCACAACCTCCAAGCGCACAACCGCCGCTATCCGGACGTGGAGGCGTGGCTCTGGCGCTGGCTCCTGCCGCGGCTCGACGGCGTGATCTACCTGACCGAAGCCTCGCGGCCGCTGCTGCTGGAGGTCCGGCCGGAACTCGCCGCCCTCCCCGCGGCGGTGATCCCACACGGCCACTACCGCGGCTGCTACCGGGACGAGTTCGACCGCCGAACCGCGCGCGCCCGGCTCGGCCTCGAGCCCGAGGCCGAGGTTGCGGTCTTCCTCGGCTCGATCGGCCCGCACAAGGACGTCGACACGCTGCTCGACGCTTTTCGCCAGCTCGATCGGCCACAGGCCCGGCTGGTGCTGGCCGGCCGCTTCGACGACCGCTTGCGGGAAACGGCGTTCGGCCGCGCCTTCCTCGACGCTGTCGCCACCGATCCGCGGATCCGGGCCGAACTCGGCTTCGTGGCCGACGACGACGTGCAGACCTACCTGCGTGCCGCCGACCTGTTCGTGCAGTCGTCGTCGCTGGTGCTGAACTCGGGCAGCGCCATCCTGGCGCTGTCCTTCGACCGGCCGGTGCTGATGCGCGAAGGTCCGGCAGCTGCCGAGCTGGCGGCGACCATCGGCGCCGACTGGGTGCGTGGCTTCACGCCGCCGCTCGACGCCGCCACCCTGGATGACGCCTTCGCCTGGGCGGCCGGCCGCCCGGCCGATGCCCAGGCGCCCCTGGCGCCACTCGACTGGCCGGCCCTCGCCGCCGCCACCGAAGCCTTCTACGTCCGGCTCTGCCAAGGCTGATCGGGAAGTAGTCGGCCGTACTGCGTGCGGCGGCACTGCCGCCGCCTGGGGTGCAGGGGCCAAAAGCCCCTGCCCTGCGTTCTCCGCCGGCGTGCCCGCGCGTCAGCGGAACAGGCGCTCGTCCCACCAGACGGGCGTCTCCAGCCCCGCCGTGACGGTCGCAAACGCCGGGTGCTCGGCGTTGAGCACGAAGTTGCGCTCCTGTCGGGCGACCACCGAGGGCACGATCAGCACGGCACTGCGCCCCTGGACGTACCAGTCGTGGCCGAAGCGGCGGGCGACCTCGCCGTCCGGCCGATGCCAGTCGGGCAGCACGTCGGGCGTCACCACCTCGTAGGGCAGGCCCGCCGGCAGGGTCACCTCGACGAAGTGCTGGTTGGGCGGCAACTGGCCGTTCCAGTGCACCAGCTTCTCCAGCATCGCCGTCGAGTAGGGCTCGGCAAGATAGATCACCCGGTTGCCGGCGGCGTGCCAGCGGCCCTCGACGCGCCTTGCGCCCTCGGCCGAGTAGACCGGATGGGCGCCCGCCGGATCGCCGATACGGTACCCGGTGAGCGGCTGCGGCAGGCGCCGCGGCGACGCGTTCAAAGAGCGACGCCGGCCTCGGCGCGGCGCACCAGGTTCAACACCGCCTCGGCCCCGGCCGAGCTGGAGCGGGCGAGGTCGAGCGGGCTCGCGCCCTGCAGCAGCGGGTGCGGCCGGGTCATGAAGGCCCGCACCCGCGCGTCGTCGCCGTGGAAGACGCGGCCGACGGCATCGACGACCCGGCTCAGCTCGTAGAGCCGCTCGCTGTGCTCGCGCGACAGCGGCTTGCGTGCCTTCTTCATGCGCCGGAGCGTCGCCTCGGGCACCACCGGGCCGACGACGTGCGCGTTGCCGAGCAGCTCGGCGAGGACGCTGACCGAGCGTACCGGCAGGCCGGTGGTGATCCGCCGCGCCAGGGCGACGTCGTCGGTCCCCTCGTCCGGCGGCAGGGCGAGCAGCCGGGCGAGGCGCGCCGGCTCGCTCGCCGGCAGGCGGCCGGGCTCGGCATAGGCGGTCAGGGCGGTCATGGCGGCTCTCGCGACGGTCAGGACATCGTCATCTGACGCTGATATAGGCGTCGAACGACGCAGGCACAACCGCGCGCACCCCCTCCCCTCAGCCGCCGAGCCCGGCGTAGACGCGGGCGAGGCGGCCGTGGAAGGTCGCCATGTCGAACTCCGCCCGGGCCTTCTCCCAGGCGGCGGTGCGCACCCGGTCGTAGAGGCCGGGCTCGTCGCCGAGCCGGCGCAACACGGCGACGAGATCCGCGGGCGTGGCGGCGAGGAAGCCGGTGCGACCGTGCTCGATCATGTCGGGGATGCCGCCCGCCGGATAGGCCACCACCGGCAGCCCCTCGGCCTGCGCCTCCTTGACCACGAAGGGATGCGGGTCCGGGAGGTCGGACGATACCAGGACAAGGTCGAGATCGTCGTAGAGGACGACCCGCTCGCGAAAGCCCTGGTCCTCGATCGAGGCCGCGTACGGCGAGGCGGCGATGCGCGCCCGGATACCGTCCCAATAGGCCTGGTCCTCGGGCGTGGTGCGGCCGCGCAGGCGGAGCAAGGCGTCGAGGCCCGCCGCCCGCGTCGCCTCGAACCAGTCGAGCAGCAGCCCCAGCCCCTTGAACTTGGCGTAGCGGCCGACGAAGCCGAGCCGCAGCGGCGTCTGGGGGGCGCGCGCGGGCAAGGCCGCCGGCACCGGCAGGGCGTTGGGCAGGATGGTGACGTGGCGGCGATCGGGGTTCGGCAGACAGGGCCGGGAAACGGCGATCACCCCGTCGGCCGCGGTGGTGACGAAGCGCCAGATCGCCCGCTCCAGCCGGGTGTAGGGAATGTCGTGGAAGTGGGCGACCAGGCGGAACGGCACGCCGCCGCCGCGGCGCCGGGCGAGCGCTCCCACCACGTGCGCCTTCAGGCCGTTGGTATGAACGATCGAGCAGCCGAAACGCCGCGCCAGGGCGCGCAGCTCGCCGGCCGCTCGCCAAGCGTCGCGCCCGGCCGCCAACACGGCACCGGGGCGCACCGGCCGATGCACCTCGGCGATGCGGCGGATGTCGACGATACCGTAGGGGATGCCCCGCTCGCGCGCGTAGTCGGCAAGCGGCCCCTCGGCCGGCACGCAGAGATGCGGCCGCACCGCCGGGTTCGCCAGCATGTCGGCCAGCACGCGCTCCGCACCGCCGTAGAAATGGGCGACCGGGCAGACGAACAGCACCGGCACCGCCGACGAACGCGGCGCCACGGCGGTCGTTCCCCGGCCTTCGCTCGGGGCATCTCGATCCATGCTCGGCTCCTAGCGGCTCGGACGCTCAGCGGTACAAACCCAAGCGCCGCACCAGAGCCCCGGCAGAGGTCTTGGCCTGCGCCAACAGCACGACCAGCCGGAGCAACCGGCGCACGCCGGGCATGGTCCCCTTGCGCCGGCTGGTGGCGATGATGTCGTGATAGTAGGGAATGGCCTTGGCCGAAATCCAGTAGAAGTTGACGAGTAAACGCCACATCGCCGGGCGTCGCGGGAACGCCTTACCGGCGTCGATGCCGTTGGCATCGAAGCAGAGGATGGTGCGGATACACTTCTCGCAGACGCAGCAATTGGTGGCGTACTCGGTCTGGCAGACCTGGAGCTGGTCCCGCAGCGCCGGATGGTTGCCCAAGAACGCCACCTTGGCGGTGCGGGTGGCGCGCACGCCGTCGGTGAAGAAGCGCAGCCGGCTCGACGACAGGAAGGAGTTGGTGATCGGGTTGGAGCCGTTCGGCTCGGACGACAGATAGGTGTAGTTGCGGTCGCTGGCGATGATGCCGTTCGGGACCAGACCCGCATAGGCGTGCAGGCAGGCGCCGAGCGCCGCCGCATGGCCGTTGCCGTAGTCGCGGTAATGCTTGTTGGGCTGGCGCCAGTTGCTGCGCACGGTGACGAGCGGGATGCCGTAGCCGCCGAGGATCGCCGCTGCCCGTTGCCGCCGCTCCTCGAAGATGTCGCCGCGGTCCAAGGGCACGTCGTAGCCGTGGATCAACAGCGCCGCGACGATCTCGTGGCGGCGATAGGTCGAGGGACCGAACAGCTGGTTGACCAGGGTGAAGTTGGCATCGACCCCGCCCGAGTAGAGCATCACCGCCTGCGACCCGGTCGCCGCCGGTTCGTCGATCACCGCGTCGGCGACGAGCGGCACCGCGCGATAAAGCTCGGGTCGCCAGGACGCCCAGGCGTCCTGGAACTCCTCGAGGTTGGCGAGCAGGAGCCGCGAGACGGCCCCTGCCACCCGTACCGGCAAGCCCTCTTCCATGGCCATGAAGAGGACGCAGACCAGTCCCATGTCGGCGCTCGTCTGCGGCGGTGGCAGCACCTCGCCCTCGAAGGAGAAGACGTAAGTGAAGACGGGCGCCTCCCCCCCCTCGCCCGCCACCCGCACGACGTCGATCTCGACCACGACGCGGCCGGGCTCGCGCCGCTCGCGCTGGACGATGCGCAGATGCGGACCGGCAAGGCCGGGCACGACCGCCGCATCCGAAACGGCGACGGGTCGACCGGGCGCGCGCTCGATCGCAGCCGGAGGGTTCGCGACAGCCAACGCAGCATCTCCTCTCGATGGGGAGCCGCCGCCCCGGCCGGTGCCGGGCGAGTCCGCCGCAACGCGGCGGACGGTCGTCGTCCCACGTCCGGGTTGTACCAATCCGGCACCCGCCGCCGCAACCGCCAAGACGCCCGAGCCATCCCCGAATGCGCCGCATCATTCGGCTTGTGAAAGGAAAAAAAACCTATTATCGTCACCACCAATGCGACTGCGGCCGGCGTGCGAAGGAGACAGGCGTTGCTCAACATCATCGGCCCGGGCAGCAAGCCCGGACCCAAGGGACCGCAAGGCGAACAGGGCCCGCCCGGCATCGGCGGCCGTTACGAGGCGGAGCACGATCGCCGGGTCATCGCCCCGATCGATGCCAAGTTCGTCAACCAGATCGACGCCTGCGACTTCGGCGCCCACTGCAATGCGGACACCGTCAGCCAATGGATCCGCACCAGTGGCGGCGGCACCGGCGAGCGCATCGCCGAGGTCAACGGCGGCACCGGGTTCGCCAGCTTGACGGCGCTGCGTCAGGCCTACTCCGCGGTCAACGCCCTCACCCAGATCAGCCTCGACCACACCATCGACTGGCTCGCCATCCAACACGCCATCGTCGTCGGCCACACCCGCAGCGCCGAGGTCGTGCTGCCGCCCGGCACCTACCGCATCGCCCACGGCCTGCGTTGCCACGGCCGGCGGGTCAGGCTGCGAGGCTCGGGCAAGGGTGTTTCCGTCATCCAGCCGACCGTCACCAACTTCGACATCATCGGCAACAGCCTCGCCGCCGGCGCCAATCGTTGCCGCTACCTGTCCCTGCAGGATCTCACCGTGCGTGGCTCGCTCGGCCTCGGCGGCAACTGGAGCGAGGCCGGCGACGCGAGCAACGCGCTGGTCAAGTGCGGCGAGGTCGAAGAGATCGAGATCGATCGCTGCCTGTTCGAGCGCGGCCGCCACTTCGGCCTCAGCTTCAAGGGCGCGCGCAAGGTGCGGATCGCCGACAGCGACTTCTTCATGGTGATGCGCGACGTCATCTCGCTCAACGACTGCGCCGACGTCGACGTCTCCGCCTGCACCTTCACCCACAGCCGCGACGACGCCATCGCCAACCACGATGCCGAGGGCGACCTCTCCCATCCGGGCGTCCTGCGGGTGCGCGGCTGCCGCTTTCGCGACACCTACGGCGTGCGCGCCCATGGCGCCTCGCGCATCGTCGTCCAAGGCAACGTCTTCGAGGCGGTCCAACACCACGCCATCGAGATCACCCAAGCCTACAACGGCATCGGCGACCGTTCCCAGGCCAGTGTGGTCATCACCGACAACGTCATTTCCGACGTACTCCGGCCGATCTTCCGTGGCGAGAACGACGGCTCGCCCAACGAGTCCTTCGGCATCTACGTCTCGCAGCGGCCGCTGCAGCGCACCGGCACCTTCCCCAACTCGGTCTACGACGCCGCCTTCGGGTGGCAACCGGGAACGCTGCCCTACCCCGCCAACCAGGCATTCTTCGGCGCCGGTCAACCGTTCTTCGGCACCAAGTCGGTCGTCATCGCCAACAACGTCATCGGCCGCTACTTCCCTTCCGGCGTCTCCGTCCGCACCTGGAAATCCGGCGGCTATGCCACCATGGTGGAACATCCGGTGACCGGCCAGAACGTTCCCGGCGACTGCATCCTGCCCTACGGCCTGTTGCGCAAGAACGTACCGAGCGGCGCCACCTACCCCTTCCAGGACTTCACGCCGACGGAGAGCCAACTCGCCTTTCCGGCGATCACGCTGCGGGGCCCCCTGTTCGACTTCGAGGTCGTCGGCAACGTTCTCGAGCCGGGCATCCATACCGGCGACGACCGCGTCGGCGTCGGCATCCACCTCAATGCCGGCACCCTCGACCAGTGGGGCCAGATCGAGGCGCAACGGTTCCTGCCGATGCGCGGCGGCCTGATCGCCGACAACCAATTCACCCACTTCACCGTCGGCATCGATACCCAGGGCGCGAATCAGCCGATTCTCGCCAGCGGCGAGAGCCTTGCGGCCGACCTCGCCAAGGTACAGCCCCTGCTCGACGTCGACATCCGCGGCAATCAGTTCGCCGGCGATCCTTACCGCACACACCCGCGCGGCAACGCCAACGGAACCTGGGGCACGAGCGGCGTCGACTGCATCGGCCTGCGCCTGCGCTGGGTCAATGGTCCCCGCATCGCCGGCAACGTCTTCGAACGGGTGCGCCGGGTCGCCGACTTCGCCAACGCGACGGTCGTCGTCACCGGTACCAACGTCCTGCTGATGGAACCGGGCGCGCCATCGCGCGGCATCGGCTCGGTGCAGGGGTTGGCCCTCGGCCACGACTGGCGCATCGTCGAGCGGCACGAGACGCCGACCGAAATCTTCCTCTGGCGCAAGATCAAGCCGGCCAGCCAACGTCTCGGCGAGCGATCGACGCAGCCGAGTTCGGGCTATTGGTATGCCGGCGAGATCGTTTCGGGGACGGTCGAAGCACGCGGGGCCGACGGTCAGCACGTCAGTGGCTGGCGACGGCGCTCCACCGGCGCCGGCCATGCCGCCGGCACCGACTGGCTGACCTTGGGCGGTGCCGGTGGTGGTTCGGGTGCCGCCGAGTCGATCGAAACCATCGACCGCGCGCAAGTCGCCACCGTACCCTATGGCAACAGTCTGCTGCACTCCACGTGGAGCCAAGACGGCACGACCAGCGCCGGCAGCACCATCGCGTTGCCTGAAGGTGTCAGCGGTACGACACCGCTCGTCGACGTCCCCGCCGGGTCGCGGCTCTGGACCCAGACCAACCTGCTGGTCGTCGGCCAAATGGGTATCGTCTCTGCCTGGGTCTATTCCAATGTCGCCACATGGATAGCCCTGCGTGCGCCACAGCAGGCGGTCGGCGCCTTCGCCGGCGTGCAGCTCCAGGTCGGTTGGAACCTGGTCCATCTCCGCGGCATAGCGGTCAACGATACCAATCACCTGATCACTCTGTCCAAGCGACCCGCCGATCTCACTGCCGCCGGCGCCGGTGCCGCCGCAGCCGGCACCATGGCCATTCACGAACTGAAGATCGGCCCGGTCAGCGGCTGAGCCGCAGGCCGCCACCAACCGAGACCCGATCGGCAACCTGCGCCTCGATCGGGTCTCGGCACGACCTCTTCCCGTCCGCAAGCCGGCTCGGTATGGCTGAGCGGCGCGTCACCACGAGCCGACGCGCCCTCCCCCCAAGAACGTCGCAGCGGAGATCCCCGAATGCAGACAGCGGCGAGGTCATTGATCGCACTCGCCCTACTTGCCGGCATGGCTCCTTGGAGCGGCGCCCAAGCGGCCGCGTCGCCTGCCCTCCTACCGTTCGACATGCCGTCGCCGGCAACGTTGCAGAGCTCGCCACGCAAGGTGCTGGCGCACTGGTTCCTTTGGCCGCTGTCGCTCGACGACCGCGATCCACGCGCGCCTGCACCGCCGGAAGCCTATGCGCGCCTGCAGAACTCCGATGCGGTACGCTGGGACTCGCGCTTGCGGTTCCGACCACTGGCCCGTCCGGCCCGTGGCGGCGACGACTGGGAGACCGCCGACTTCGCGGCCGAGATACGGCTCGCACAGGCGGTGGGAGTCGACGGGTTCCTCTTCAACTACACGGCGACCGGCCGGAGCGGTGAGGAAGGGCTGCGCAAGCTCGTTCTGCTGCTACGAGCAGCCGAACGGCTGGACGGCGGATTCACTATCGCCCCCAATCTCGATCTCGTCGGCTGCGGCCAATCCCCCAATGGCTTCTGTACCGGCACCCGGCTCTACACCCCCGAGTTCGCCGCCACCTCGCTCCTCGACGCGTTGGAGGCGGCGGGGCTACGCCACTCGTCGCACCTGATGCGACACCAGGGGAGGCTCGTGGTCGGCAGCTTCGCCGCCGAACTCGGCCCAGCCGAATGGTGGGAAGAGCTGCGCCGCGTCTTCGCCCGGCATGGCGAGGACATTTTCGTCGTCTGCGTGTTCAATTCGCCCTCGAACCGGAGCCGCATGCGTCCGTTCGAGCGGGCCTGCGATACCTGGTCGGATTGGGGCAACGTCAACCTCGACCGCAACGATCGCCCCTACGACCGCCTCTGGCCGAACGCGACCAAGCCGATCATGGGGCCGATCCGCAGCCAGGACCTCCGCTGGCGCGAGAACTGGTCGGTCGGCGCCGAGAGCCGTGGCAGCCGGTTGTTGCGCCGCGACTGGGAGGCGGCCATCCGCCACGGCGTCGACTGGGTGCAGCTCGTCACCTGGAACGACCATGGCGAGCACAGCTCGCACATGCCGACCACCGCCACGCAGTTCGGCTTCGCCGACCTCAACGCCTACTACGCCACCTGGTACAAGACCGGACGACGCCCCGAGATCCGGCGCGATGCACTCTACTTCTTCCACCGCATCCATCGGGGCGGGCCTTGGATCCGGCAGCACGCGGGCACGTCCTCTTGGGAGAACGAGATCGAGGTCGTCGCGTTTCTCACCGCGCCGGCCGAGGTGCGGATCGAAACCGCCGCCGGAACGACGACGCACGCGCTCGAGGCCGGCATGCACAGTGTGCGGGCTCCCCTGCCGTCCCACGGCAATCCCCGCTTCGCGATCCGGCGCGATGGCCGGACCGTGGTCGACGTCACGAGCCCCTTCACCATCGGCCGCACACCCGGCTATGGCGGCCGGAGCCAAGGCCTCGACCTGGTCTACCGCGCCGGCGGTTCGCTGCGGATGGCGCTGGGTGCCGAGCGGCCGGCAGCACGCTGCGTCGACGTCGGCCCGGACGCCTGCCTCGACCCGCACCAGGGCGAGCCCGTCTGGCTCGCCCGTTGACCCCCCTGCCCTCGCCCGCCGCCCGTCAGCGCGCCTCGACCTTGCGCACCACGGTGAGCCGGCGGCGCTCGACCGGCGGCGGCGATGGGTGCAGCTCGAGGCCACGCGCCGTGACCCCGACCTTGGCCTGCGGATAGACCGCGAGCGCCAGCTCCAGACCCTGCACGAAGCGCTGCCGAAAGGCGCGGAGATTGGTGTAGGTCGGACCGAACTGTTCGCGGAGCGACAGCCAAGAGACCGCCGTCGGCCGCGCCAGGCAGTGCAGGCGGTAGGCCAGCCAGACGTAGATGTCGATGGTCAGGCTCTGGTTGGCGATGTGGCGGAGTGCGGGCTCGAACACCGGCACCGGATGGCGCTGCAGTTCCTCGTAGAAGGTCTCGCCGAGCCGGACCGTCTCGTTCCACAAACTGCCCTGGCGGTCGTCCTCGCCGAGGTCGTGGAAGGCGAAGCCGCCCTTGATGATGTGGTCGTGGTCCCAGGCCGAACTCCGGCCGTCCTCGGCCTGCCACTTGAAGGTCAGCCGGCAGGCGCCGATGCGGCTCGCCTGCTCGCGCACGTCCTTGTAGGTCTTGCCGCCGATGCCGATGTCCATGCGCTGCAGCCAATCGCGCATCGAGCGGCCGAGCTCCACCTCGCGGCTGGCGTTCTTCACCGCCTCGGTCTGCAGATAGAGCAGGATCAGCCGGGCCCGGCTGCCGTAGGGCACGCCCAGATAGCGCGGCTCACCCTGACCGTGCACCCGGACCGGCTCGATCAGGAGGCTGATATTGCCGCTGCCGCGGCGCCAGATCTCGTCGTCGGGCAGCCGCTTGTGCGGCAGGGCCGTCATGCAGAAGCCGCTGTAGGTGATGCCGATCGCCTGGCTCTCTTCCCGCAGCATCTCCTGGGCGATCTGCGTCAGCCGCCGGTCACGAGGCGAGGTTGCCCGCTCCAAGGCCTTGTCCGGCCCGTGCACGCGAAGGAGGTCGTGAATGTCTGCCATGGCGCCGCTCGCCGCTTCCGCAGTTTGGACTCCTGCTACGGAATCCATAGAAGGATATTTGTTTGTTATTAGTATGCGCAGCAAGAGTCCAGGGAAAACTCGGGGGTAGCGTAGCAACAGTCCAAAGAATCGTAGCAAGAGTCCAAGGAACGGCCCTGCCCCGACAAGAACCGACGCAAGTCATCCACAAGGGGTAGCAAGAGTCCACGGCGGTCGTCCACAGGGCGCAGCAGGAGTCCAAATCGCCTGGAGCGGCCGGCGGCAGGCCCGGCTGCCGGCGGCGCGACCGCAGCAAGAGTCCACACCGCCGCTGTTGCCGTAGCAAGAGTCCAAGCGCGAGCCCGCATCAACCGGCCAGAATCCGCCCGATCCGGTCGTGCAGCCGCCGCAGGACCTCCATGGCCGCCGCGTCCCGGCGCACCGCCGTTCCGGTCACGCCCTCCAGGCCGGCGAGCAGCCGGCGGCCGTTGCCGGCGAGGTCGGCCGCGGGCTTGGCCGGGTTTGGACTCTTGCTTTGCCGGCGCGCCCGGGCCGCGCGCACCGTAGCCCCCTGCCCCCGGTCGAGATCCTCCCACCAGGCGCGCTGCGCCGCCTCGCCCTCGATCCGCGCCAACTCGATCAGCAGCGACTTCGAGGGCGGCCGCGGCGCCGTGCGAATGGCGTCCTGCACCGAAGGGGCGATGCGGGTCAGCGAGAGGAGTTCCGAGACCGTGCTCTTGGCCTTGGCCAGTGCCTTGGCGAGCTGGTCGAGGCCGTAGCCGTGGCGCTCCTTCAGGGCGGCGAGCGCCGCCGCCTCGTCGAGCGGGCTGAGGTCCTCGCGCTGCAGGTTCTCGATCAGGGCGAGTTCGTCGACGGCACCGGTGGTCAACAGCGCCGGAATGCGCTCGCGGCCGAGCCGGCGATGCGCCAGCCAGCGGCGCTGCCCCGCGACCAGCACGTAGCCCGTGCCGGCGGCGGCGACGATGATCGGCTGCAACAGCCCGTGCCGCTCGATCGAGGCCGCGAGTTCGGCGAGTGCGGCCTCGTCGACCTCGCGCCGCGGCTGGTGCGGGTTGGGCTGGATGGCGCCGACGTCGAGTTCGACCAACTGCGGCAAGGGCGAGGCCAGATCGAACAGCACGTCGCGCCGGGCCCGGAGGGTGGCGGCGATCGGGCTTGCCGGACGCTTAGCCTTGGCCATCGACGGTCTCCAGCAGGCGGCGGGCGAGATCGCGATAGGCCGCGGCACCGGGGCTCGCCGGCTCGAGCGTCACGGTCGGCTGACCGGTGCCGGCAGCGCGGTCGAAGGCGGTCGAGCGCGGGATCGGCTCGAACACCGCCAACGCCGGCGCGAAGGTCCCGCGCAGCTCCGCCAGCACCTCGGCGTCGTGGCCGAAGCGGGCGTTGAACAGGGTCGGCAGCACGCCGAGCACGGTCAAGGCCGGGTTGGCCCGCCGCTGCACCTTGCGGATGGTGTCGAGCAACTGGGTGATGCCGAGGCTGGAGAGCAGGTCGGTCTTGACCGGGATCAGCACGGCATCGGCGGCGGCGAGCGCGTTGACGGTGAGGAGGGTGAGGGTCGGCGGACAGTCGAGCAGGACCACGTCGTAGCCGTCGCGCACCGGGGCGAGGGCTTCCTTCAGCACCCACGACGCCCCGGGCTCGGCGAGCAGTTCGGCGTCGGCCCTGGCCAGGGCGATGCTCGCCGGCACCAGGGCCGGCGAGCCCGGCAGGACCAGCTCCGCCAAGGACTTGGCGCCGGTGAGCGCCCAGTAGAGCGTGCGCTCCTCGGCCTCCAGCAGGCGCTCGTCGTGACCGAGGTAGAAGGTGAGCGAGGCCTGCGGGTCGACGTCGACGGCGAGCACGCGCCGCCCCTCGGCCCCGAATGCGGAGGCGAGATTGGCGACGGTCGTGGTCTTGCCGGTGCCGCCCTTCTGGTTGACGACGGCGACGACGGACGTCATGGGCGGATGCGCGCGGCCATGCGGCGACCTTGGCCGCAGTGCCGCGCCGCCGTCAAGCCGGCGTCCGTTCGGACGTCCGAACGGCGGCGGCTCGGTTCGGACGTCCGAACGGAACGCCTCAGGAGGCGGCGCTCGCCGCCGCGCCCGTCGCCGCCGTGCCGGTGGCGAGGTCGAGGTTGAGGGCGGACAGGGCGCGGATGCGGGGCAGGGTGGCCGCGATCTTGGCGCGGTGCGCGTCGCGCGCCGCGAGCTGGTCCGCGATCAGGGCGGCGAAGCGCGGCGGATCGGCCACCTCGGTCATGGTGAAGCCCAACTCCGGCACGCCGAAATGGTCGAGCAGCCCCTGCACCTTGCCCATGTAGTCGAGGAACATGCACGGCGTGCCGGCACCCAGTGCGGCGATGCCGAAATGCATCCGTCCGGAGACCACGAAGTCGAGCTGACGGCAGAGCGCCTTGACCTCGGCGGCGCGCAGATCGGCCAGCGCCAGGAAGACGCGGTCGGTCGCCTCGGGCGGCAGCGCCGCGTGCACCGCGCGCAGGAAGCCGACGTCGTTGTTGTGGCGGCGGTAGTCGTGGGCGACGAAGACGAAGGAGTGCTCCTCCGGCCCCTCCAGCAGCAGGGCCACCGTGCGTGCCAGCAGCGCCGCCTCGGCGTCGAGGTCGGGGATGCTGTCGCTGCCCTTGGCGCCGAGCGCCATGCCGGCGCCGAGCGGGTTGGCGTTGTAGCCGAGCACCGTGCGACCGGCCGCACGCTCCGCCGCGATCCACCTCAGCGCCGCCTGCGCCGCCGGGCCGAACGCGGTTGCCGGCTCCAGCCTGAAGGCGAGGTCGGCGCCGAGGTGGACCGGGCCGCGGGCGAGCGGCGCGACCCGCGCGAAGGATACGGGATCGCGCACGCAAAGGGTGGCATCGGCCGACAGCTCGGCGAGGGCCGTCCGCACCGCGGGGTCGCCGTCGCTCTTGAAGCTGAAGCCGACCACCGACGTCTGCAGACCGGCACGCGCGGCGAGCCCGGCGAGCCACAGCCGGCGCAGGCTCAAGGACGGCAGATAGCCGCCGTCCATGGTGTCGGCGCCGATGAGCACGAAGTGGGTGCCTCGCCGCAGGACCGCCTCGAACCGGTCGTGCGCTTCGCCCCAACCGGCCGGTCGCATCAACCTGGTCAGCGCCACCACCTCCAGGTTCCCATCGGCGAAGTCGAAGCGGTCCTCCTCCGCCATCGCGAGCACGACGATCCGCTCGACGCCGCGGCTGCGCAGGCCCCGCACGGTGGCCGTGATCATCGCCTCGTCGCCGATGTTGCCGAGCGAGGACGGCGCCATGACGACGTAGGTCGGCGGCAGCGCGGCGCCCTTGCGCGCCGCGCGCAGCCGCTCGAGCCGACGGCCCAGCGACTGGCGAAAGCGCCGATCCGACAGGCCGAAGACCCGCTTCTTCAGCCAGGACTTGGCCGTCCGCTTGATCTTGGCAAGCGCACTCATGGCACGGCGTCTCCTCGTGATTTGCTGCCCGGCCCGGCGGCGGCGCCTGCTTAGCCGCAACCCTGGAGCGACGCAATCGTTCCAGCCGCCACGCTCGGCGCCGGGCTCGTTCACTTTGCCAGAAGGTCGACAGGAGTTCGTTAATATTTGCCGGAAAAGCCGGAATAGATCATGCCGGAGGGCGTCTTTCACGACGGGAGCGTATCGAGGGGCAGCCCGCGCAACCGGCACGACACGACCAGGGCGGCTCCGGGTACGCGCTCAGGTCGTGCCTCGCGCCGCCAGGCGGAGGATGCCACCCTCGGACCGTTCCGCCACCGACGATCCGCGGCGCGCACAATCGAGGGTTCCCACCACATGGCCATCATCTACGGCACCAACGGCAACGACATCATTGCCGGCACCGACCAAGCCGACATCAAGTACGGCCTCGGCGGCGACGACGTCTTCTTGACCAGTTGGGGCGTCAACCACTACGATGGCGGGTCGGGCAACAATACCCTCGATTTCACCGGTTCCTTCGCCAACGGCATCCGCTTCGATTTGACGGCGGGCGAGTTGTACTTTCCGACGGGCGAGATCGAAACGTTCGTCAACATCCAGAACATCATCGGCACGCCGAGCAACGACGTCATCATCGCCGACACCCAGGACAACATCCTGCGCGGCGGTGCCGGCAACGACGTGATCGTCGCCAACCGCGGCTGGGACGTCTACGACGGCGGCACCGGCAACGACACCGTCGACTTCTCCTACAGCAGCCAGAACGGCACCATCATCGACCTCGGCGCCGGCGCCGCCACCTTCACCGGCGGCACGGTCAAGCAGCTGATCTCGATCGAGAACGCGATCGGCAGCCAGGGCAACGACACCATCGTCGGCACCGGCGGCAACAGCCGGCTGGAGGGCGGCGCCGGCAACGACACGCTGATCGGCAACGGCGGCAACAACACGCTGCTCGGCGGGGCCGGAGACGACGTCGCCATCGTCGGTCCCGGCCGCGACGTCTTCACCGGCGGTTCCGGCTCGGACACCATGGTTTTGCGGTCGCTGCCCACGGGCCAGCCGCACGCCTTCACCGACTTCAGCCCGAACGTCGACGTGATCGACCTCAGGGAACTCTTCGGCAGCGCCGGCAACGCGATCACGGCGGGCAACCTCGCCAGCTACGTGCGCATCGCCACCGTCGGCGGCACGCCGACCCTGCAGATCGACACGGGCGGCACCGGCAGCAACTTCGTCAGCGCCGTCACCCTGCCGTCGGGGCTCACCTCGAGCAGCCTCTCCCTCGGCTCGAATCTCCTGGTGGGCGACGGCTCGGCGCCGCCGCCTTCGGGCCAGGTGCTCTACGCCACCACCGGCAACGACGTGATCGTCGGCGGTGCCGGCGACGACCTGATCTACGCCAATGTCGGCTGGGACACCTACAACGGCGGCGCCGGCAACGACACCGTCGACTTCTCCTACAGCAACTCGAACAACGTGGTGATCGACCTTGCGGCCGGCACCGCCGACTTCGCCAACGGCTTCACCGTCAAGCAGCTGGTCTCGATCGAGAACATCGTCGGCACCAACGGCAGCAACACCATCATCGGCAACGGCGGCAACAACCGGCTCGACGGCAACGGCGGCAACGACACGCTGATCGGCAACGGCGGCAACAACACGCTGCTCGGCGGGGCCGGGGACGACGTCGCCATCGTCGGCCCCGGCCGCGACGTCTTCACCGGCGGTTCCGGCGCCGACACCATGGTGCTGCAGTCGCTGCCCACGGGCCAGGCGCACGCCTTCACCGACTTCAGCCCGAACGTCGACGTGATCGACTTGCGCGAGCTGTTCGGCAGCACCGGCGACGCGATCACCCAGTCGAACCTCACCAGCTACGTGCGCATCGCCACCGTCGGCGGCACGCCGACCCTGCAGATCGACGTCGACGGGCCGAACGGCCCCGCCGGCTTCGTCAACGCCGTCACCCTGCCGTCCGGGCTCACCTCGAGCAGCCTCGTGCTCGGGGACAACCTCCTGGTCGCCGAGGGCGGGCCGAGCCAGCCCGACCAGCCACCGCCGGTCGAGGTCACCTACATCGACCCGCGCGACTACGGTGCGGTGGCCAACGACGGCCGGGACGACTGGGCGGCAATCCAGACCGCCTTGAACGTGGCGGCGGCGATCGGCGCCCAGGTCAAGCTGCCGGCCGGCACCTTCCACTACTCGAACGGGCTGCGGGTCGATTCGACGGCGCTGCTCGGCGACGGCTTCGGCACCATCCTGGTGCCGACCAACTCGAGCCACACCAACGTCACCCTGACCGGCGATGCACCGATGGTGGCGGACTTCACCATGGCCATGCCGTTCGCCCAGACCCGGGCGCACAGCTGGGGCTGGCACCGGGTGGTGGTGCAGGACGCCGAGGACTTCGTCGTCCAGGGGGTCATGATCGAGGGCGCGCGCGGCACCGGTATCCACGTCGAATCGCCCGGCGGCAGCTTCGGCGGCCTGATCAGCGGCAACGTCG
Source organism: Geminicoccaceae bacterium (assembly GCA_050485385.1). Taxonomy (GTDB): domain Bacteria; phylum Pseudomonadota; class Alphaproteobacteria; order Geminicoccales; family Geminicoccaceae; genus RECO01. The sequence continues at coordinate 38,105 of JBJHBG010000023.1, forward strand.
TTCTCAACACCAAGTCGTCCGGCATCCACGTCACCCAGCGTGCCGAGAACATCATCATCGAGAACAACTGGGTGCAGAACACCGGCGATACGGGCATCGAAATCATTGGATACAACAAACATTGGCACCAACCACAGAATATCACTATTCGTGACAACGTGGTGATCGACAATGTCTGGGGCAAAAATATCGATGCCGCAGGGGCGCGCAACATACAAATCATCGACAATTTTGTTTCGGATAACCTGCCCGGTCTGAGCGGGATCATGGTCGACGTCAACACGCACTACGACCTGGCGCCGACCGACAACATCTACATCGCCGGCAACGTCGTGCAGGGAGCGGGCGGCTTCACCTACGGCCAGGGGGCGATCACCATCGCCGCGTCGCGCAGCCCGGCAACCAACGTCGTGATCGAAGACAACATCGTCCTGCACGCCGGCAAGCAGGCCCTGCTCCTCACTGGCGCCCAGCTCAAGGACGTCACCGCGCAGAGCAACGTCTTCGCCGGACTGCGCTTCGAGGCCATCGAGGTGTTCGGACCCCACAACCTGGAGACGTCCGGCAACATGGTGGCCGACCAGCGGGTCACCAACGCGCAGGCCGCGCAGTGGAGGCTCGACGAGCCCTTCCTCACCGACATCCGGCCGATCGTATGGGGTACCGCGCTCAACCAGATCAATCCGAACACGTCGACCGCAGGCCAGGGGCGGGTCGACGTGACCATGGCCGACATGCTGCCGCACGTGCTGCGCGCGGGCGACGGCGGCCAGACGCTGCAGGGCACGTCGGCCGACGAGCTGCTGATCGGCGGCGCCGGCAACGACGTGCTGCAGGGCGGTGGCGGCGACGACCTGCTGGTCGGCGGCGGCGGCAACGACCAGCTGTTCGGCGGGGCCGGCAACGACGTGCTGTTCGGCGGCGCCGGCAACGACGTGCTGCAGGGCGGCTCGGGCAACGACTGGCTGAGCGGCGGTCCCGGCGTCGACCAGCTCTACGGCGGCACCGGCGCCGACGTCTTCGCGCTCAGTGGCTGGGCCGGCACCGGCGACCGCGACGTGATCCACGACTTCACCCGCGGCGTCGATACGCTGGATCTGCGCATCTACACGCAGCTCTACGGTCAGATTCACGGCAACTTAGCAGCATTTACGCGTCTGCGGCAGCTCGGCGACGAGCACTACGCGATCGACCTCGATCCCACCGGACGGAGCAATTTCGGGGTGGCGTTCGAGCTCACGAATATCGACCTCGGCAACGCGACCATCGCCGGTCTCGTGGCGAACGGCGATCTGCTGATCTGATCCGCGGCGGGGCACCGGTGTGCCGGTGCCCCGCGCAGCTTGGGTGCGTCCTCGGGGATGGCCCGATGATCGCGGCGGTTGACGGCCGGCCGGAGTTCCCCGAAACGGTCGCTCGGCCGTCGTTGCCGGCGCGCCGTTCTCCTCAACGCTCGCGTGGAACGCCGCCATGAAGCTCGCGATCATCGGCACCGGCTATGTCGGGCTCGTCTCCGGCCCCTGTTTCGCCGAGTTCGGCATGGACGTGGTCTGCGTCGACAAGAACGACGCGCGGATCGAGGCTCTGCAGCAGGGTATAATCCCGATCTACGAGCCGGGCCTGGACGCCCTGGTGGCCCGTAACGTCGCCACCGGCCGGTTGACCTTCACCACCGACCTCGGAGAAGCGGTCCAGGACGCCGATGCGGTGTTCATCGCCGTCGGCACGCCGAGCCGGCGTGGGGACGGCCACGCCGATCTGACCTATGTGTTCGACGCCGCCCGCGAGATTGCCGAGAAGCTCACCGGGCCAACGGTCGTGGTGACCAAGTCGACGGTGCCGGTCGGCACCGGCCAGCGGCTGCAGGCCCTGTTCGACGAGTTGCGCCCGGACCTCGGCATCGTCGTCGCCTCCAATCCCGAGTTCCTGCGCGAGGGCTCGGCGATCGAGGACTTCATGCGGCCCGACCGGGTGATCTGCGGCGTGGCGAGTGAGCGCGCCCGCGAGGTGTTGGCCGAGGTCTACCGGCCGTTGAACCTGATCGAGACGCCGGTCCTGTTCATGGACATTCCGACCGCCGAGCTGACCAAGTACGCCGCCAACAGCTTCCTCGCGATGAAGATCACCTTCATCAACGAGATCGCCGATCTGTGCGAGGCGGTCGGCGGCAACGTTCAGGACGTGGCGCGCGGCATCGGCATGGACGGGCGGATCGGCCGCAAGTTTCTGCACGCCGGCCCGGGCTATGGCGGCTCGTGCTTTCCCAAGGACACGCTGGCGCTCTTGCGCACCGCCGAGCAGGCGGGGGTGCCGCAACGTATCGTCGAGGCGGTGGTCGCCGTCAACGACGGCCGCAAGCGCAACATGGCGCGGCGCATCGTTCAGGCCATGGGCGGCAACGTGCGCGGGCGGACCATCGCCGTGCTCGGCGTGACCTTCAAGCCGAACACCGACGACGTGCGCGATTCGCCGAGCCTCGTCGTGCTGCCGATGCTGCAGGCCGACGGGGCCACGGTGCGGGTGGTCGACCCGGAGGGCCGCCACCAGGGCGAGCCGCAGCTGCCGGGTGTCGAGTGGCATCTCGACCCCTACGCGGCCGCCCAGGACGCCGACGCCTTGGTGCTCTTGACCGAGTGGAACCAGTTCCGCGGCCTCGATCTGGATCGTCTGCGCCAAGTCATGGCGGGGCCGGTATTCGTCGACCTGCGCAACGTCTACAAGCCGGCCGACGCCATCGCCGCCGGGTTCACCTACCACTCGATCGGCCGGCCGGTGGCCCGGCCCGAAGCCGCGGTCTGAGGGCAGGGGCGTGGACGGTGGCACGCATGCCGCACCGGCAGCGCGGTGCGCGACCGTCGCGGGTAGCCATCGGCGGGTAATCGTCGCCCACGAGACCGGCGGCGAGAAATATTACGGCGTCATCAAGGATTTGGCGGCGCGGGACGGCTTCGCGCTCGACTTCGTCGAGACCATGATCGAGCGCGAACTCGTGCGCCGTGCCTTGCACGGCCGTCGCATGCCGGCGGGTGCCTTGGCGTTCTGGGCGAAGAACTGGCGCTTTCGGTTGTCGGTGCCGTGGGTGCGGGCGGATGCGATCGTGCTCGGCATGGGCCCCTGGGATCCGCGCATCGCCTGGTACGGCCGGCTCGCGCGGAGCAACCGCCTGCTCTACTCGGCCTCCTGGCCGGATTGGGAGAGCGGCGCCGTGCCGCGCCGTTACGGGCCGTTCGACGGCCTTTTGGGCCGCCTCTGGCAACGGGCGCTCACCCAGCCGAACGCCGAGGTGGTGGCGGTGACGCCCATGGTCGCGGCCTCGCTCGAGCGGCGCTTTCCGGGCGTGCGCACGTCGGTCGTCCCGCACGTCGCCGGCCGCGCCTTCTTCGCTCGTCGCCGACCGGCGCCGCGACCGACGGGGCGGCCATTGAAGGTGATCCAGGTGGGCGAGGTCAGCGCCAAGAAGGGGATCGGCCTCTGGCCCGAGATCCTGGCCCGCTTCGGCCAGCGGCCGATCGAGGTCTCCATCGTCGGCGAGGGTCCGCTCGACGGTACCGTGGCGGTGTTCGCCGAGGCGCATCCGATCCGCGCCTACGGCCAGATCCGCGACCAGGACCGGCTGGCGGCACTGGTGGCCGAGCACGACGTCCTGCTGGTGCCCTCGCAGCGGACCGACCGCTGGCAGGAGCTGTTCGGCATGGTGATCGTCGAAGCCCAAGCCGCCGGCGTGGTGCCCGTCGCCTCGGATCACGTCGGCCCGCGTCAGATCGTGACCGATGGCAAGGACGGCTTTCTCGTCGCCGAGGGGGACGCCGCCGGCTTCGCCGAGCGGCTGCGCCGGCTCGACGACGACGCGGTGTTGCTCGAGCGGCTGCGGACCGGTGCTGCGGCGCGGGCCGAGCGCTACCACCCGGACGTCATCGCCCGGCTTTGGCAGGCGCGCCTCTTTCCCGCCGGCTGACCTAGGTTCGACGGCGCAGGACCAGCATCCGGTCGACCAGCTCCGCCAAGCGCGCCGGCAGGACGTTGCGGGCCTCCTCGATCTGCGTCACGGCGAACAGGCGCAACAGCAGCGTGACGAGCACGCCGTAGACGGCGAGCCCGGCGGCGAGGACGAGGAACGGCCGCTCCAGGGGCCACCAGAGATGGGTGGCGGCCCAGGCGCCGAGCGCCGCGAGCGCGGCGAGGCCGTAGACGTAGAGGCAGCGCAGCAGGAGCCGGAACAGGGCCAGCTTCGACTGCGGCATGACGTATTGGACGACCAGCTGGTTGGCGACGACGTAGGCGAGACCGACGACGAGGGCGAGACCCGCGACGTGGTCGGGAAAGAGCCAGCCGCCGAGCGCGGCGCCGGCCATCACCATGAAGGCCTGAAAGCCGATCAGCAGCGCGCGCAGGGCGAAGCGGCCCTGGGCCGCGACCAGGGCGTGCGGCACGGTGCTCATCATGCGCAAGGGTGCCATCGCCGCGAAGACGACGATGGCGACCACCGCAGGCTCCCACTTGCCGCGCCAGATCAGCTGCTCGAGCGGGGCCGCGACCAGGGCGAGGGCGAGGCTCGGCAGGGCGGTCATGACCACGATCATCGGCATGAAGCGCTCGCTCGCCTGGGCGAGGCGGGGGGCGTCGTCGACGAAGCGGCGGAGCACCGGCACCACCACCTTCTGCGTCTGCTGGCCGACGATGACGTTGATCTGCGCCGCCAGGAGGAAGGCGAAGGTGTAGACGCCGAGCACGCTGGTGGAGAGGAAGAAGCCGAGCACGAAATAGTCGCCGCGCTGCGTCAGCGCCGAGAACACGTTGCCGAGGTTGAGCCAGGCGCTGTCGCGCCAGAACGAGCGCCAGCCCCGCACCGTCGGCCGCCAGCGATGCACCGCCTCGCGGGTCAGCCACCAACCCATCGCCCCCTCGGCCAGTGCCATGGCGACGTTGCCCCAGGCGAAGGTGAGGGCGCCGAAGCCGAGATAGGCGAGGCTGCAGACCGTGATCGACCAGGCGACCGCACTCGCCAGCGTCACCTGGGCGAGCTGGCGAAAGCGCAAGGAGACCTGGAGGCGCGCCTGGAAGACGATGCTGGGCGCAGCGAGGGCGACGCCGAGCGCCATCACCGCGAGCACCGGGGCGAGGTCGCGCTCGCCGTAGAGGCCGATCGCGACCGGGGTGAGCAGGAGGATCGACAGGGCGGCGGCGAGGTTGAAGGCGGTGGCGAACCAGAAGGCCGCGTTCACCAGGTCGTCGAAGGCCTCGGCACCGCGGCGCACCAGGATGTGCTGGATACCGCCATTGGCCAGCGTCATGAAGATCGCGGCGAAGCCGAGCGACAGGGCGAAGATGCCGTACTCCTCGGCGGTCAGGTACCAGCCGAGCACGACCTGGTTGACGATCGCCAGGAGCTTGGCGAGCACGGTCGAGGAGAACATCCAGAAGATGCCGCGGCCGGCGACGACGCCCAGTCCCCCGGGCGCGGGCGAGGGCTTGGGCGGTTCGGTGGGCGTCATGGCGAAGGCGAGCCGACAGGAAGGGGGGAGGGGATGCAGGTGGCGGGAGCTATAGGCGAAGCTGCCGCGGTGGCCAGGGCAAAACCTCGACTTTCGTACGAGAGCGCATCACGACGTCGCCGTCCGGGGCAGCGCACCGCCTGCGCCTTTTCGACATCACGTCAACCCAAGGTCGATCACGCTACAAACGACGGGCGCTCGATCTTGCCTTTCCCCTCCCGTCGTGCCGGTCCTTATCCGCATGTCTTCCACCGCTTCTCTCCCTGCCGACTGCCGCATCGCCGTGGTCCACGACCAACTCTACACCATGGGTGGCGCCGAGCTGGTCCTGAAGGAAATCCTCGCCTGCTTTCCCGGCGCCGACCTGTTCGTGCTGTTCGACATCCTGCCCGAGGCCGACCGCGGCTTTCTCCAGGACCGTAAGATCGTCACTACCGGCATGCAGCGCTTTCCTCAATTGCGCCGCTTCCACCGCCATTATTTCGGCTTCATGCCGCTTCAGATCGAGCAGTTGGATCTGAAGGGTTACGACGTGATCGTCTCCAGTTCCTATCTGGTGGCGAAGGGTGTGATCGTCGGGCCGGATCAATTTCATCTGTGCTACATCCATTCGCCGATGCGCTACGTGTGGGACATGCAGCTCGATTATCTGCGCGAGATGAAGATGGAGCGGGGCATCGGCGGCTTCGTCCTGCGCCGGCTGTTCCATCGGCTGCGCATCTGGGACGCGCGCACGGCCGCCGGAGTCGACCGCTTCGTCGCCAACTCGCACTACATCGCCCGCCGTGTGCGGAAGACCTACCGGCGGGACTCCACGGTGATCTACCCGCCGGTCGACGTCGACCGGCTGACCGCAGGCGTGGTACCCCCGGCCAGGGAGGACTTCTTTCTTACGGTCTCGCGGCTGGTGCCCTACAAGCGCGTCGACTTGATCGTCGCGGCCTTCGCGGCCCTGCCCGATGCGCGGCTGGTGGTGATCGGCGACGGCCCGGAGCGACGGCGGATCGAGGCGCTCGCCGGACCCAACGTGACGGTCATGGGCCGCCAGCCGGACGACGTCGTGCGCGACCACTTCCACCGCGCCGCGGCCTTCGTCTACGCCGCCGAGGAGGATTTCGGCATCGTCCCGGTGGAGGCGCAGGCCTGCGGCACGCCGGTCATCGCCTACGGCAAGGGCGGTGCCTGCGAGACGGTGATCGAGGCCGACGGCGACGACGCGACCGGGCTGTTCTTCAGGGCGCAGACCCCGTCGGCGATCGCCGACGCCGTGCGCCGGTTCCGCGCCCGGCCGTTCGCGGCCGACGCCTGCCGGCGCCAGGCGAGCCGCTTCGCCGCCGCCCGCTTCCGCCAAGAGATCGTCGAGGCGATCGCCGAGGGCTACGCGGCGTTTCGCGCCGGCGCCTGAAGCCGGGCGATAAAGAGTGTATCCTATACTCCTATTTCTCTAACCCGAAGTTGAGGGCTGCGCACTACGCGGCGAGGTCTTCACGACTTCGTGCGGGCGCCATCAGGTACGCATCGGCGACAATGTGAGCCCTAGTGAATTCCATCGAATGCGTCGAAAATGCCCGTATTGCCGATTCGGCTGTCTTGGCACGATCGCTTTCCGAGAGGGGTAGGTTCATGGCCACGAATTTGGACGAAATCCTGGCGACCACGGCCGGGCTGAACCTCGCCATCAGCATCGATCTGGTGGTCGACGGCAACGGCAACGGCATCGTCGAATACCAGGACGTCGTCCGCTACACCTACACCCTGACCAATACCAGCGATACGGCGCTCACCGGCGTCTCGCTCAGCGACAGCCTCAGCACCGCCCTCGGCCAGGAACTCGTCTTGGTCGACGACGGCGGCGGTTTCACCGGCGACGGCAACGACGTGTTGCCGGCCGGTGCCGTGCAGGTCGCCACCCTCGACTACGTGGTCGGCGGCGTCGACCTCGGCGTCGACCTCGACAACGTCGTCTTCTTCACCAGCAACGAGACCGGTCTGCTCGAGGTGCCGAGCAGCGTGTTCGTGCCGTTGCAGGACCTGGTGCTGACGGCCCCGCCCGGCGGCGGCACGGTCGAAGGCGGCAACGGCAACGACACGCTGATCGCCAGCACCGGACCCGACGTGCTGCTCGGCGGCGCCGGCGACGACGTGCTGGTCGCCAATCTCGGCGCCGACATCTACGACGGCGGTGCCGGCAACGACACCATCGACATCTCCTACACCAGCCAGAACGGCGTCATCGTCGACCTCGCCGCCGGCAATCTCCGTTTCCCGCTCGGCACGGTGAAGCCGCTGATCTCGATCCAGAACGCGATCGGCTCGAACGGCAACGACACCCTCATCGGCAACGACGAGGACAACGTCTTCCAGGGTGGCGCCGGCAACGACGTCATCCAGGGCGGCGGCGGCGACGACGTCGCCATCGTCGGCCCCGGCTCCGACACCTTCACCGGCGGTAGCGGCGCCGACACCATGCGGCTGATCTCGCTGCCGACCGGCCAGCCGCACAGCTTCACCGACTTCAACCCGATGGTCGACGTCATCGACCTGAAGACGCTGTTCGGCGCGGCGGGCGACGCGATCACGGCGGCCAACCTGGCCGGCTACGTGCGGATCGCCACGGTCGGCGGCACGCAGATGCTGCAGATCGACGTCAGCGGCGCCGGCACGAGCTTCGCCAACGCCATCGCCCTGCCGGCCGGGGTGACCAACGCCGATCTGAGCCTCGGCGCCAACCTTCTGGTCAACGACGCGCCGCCGGCCGAGCCCCAGGGCGAGGTGCTGATCGCCACCACCGGCAACGACGTGCTGGTCGGCGGCGCCGGCGACGACCTGATCATCGCCAATCTCGGCTCGGACATCTACGACGGCGGTGCCGGCAACGACACCGTCGACTTCTCCTACAGCAGCCAGAACGGCATCATCCTCGACCTCGCCACCGGCGAGGCACGCTTCCCGCTCGGCACCGTCAAGCAGCTGATCTCGATCGAGAACGTGATCGGCTCGAACGGCAACGACACCATCATCGGCGACGGCGGCGACAACATCCTCCGCGGCGGCGCCGGCAACGACACCATCTTCGGCGGCGGCGGCGACGACGTCGCCATCGTCGGTCCCGGCTCCGACACCTTCACCGGCGGTAGCGGCGCCGACACCATGCGGCTGATCTCGCTGCCGACCGGCCAGCCGCACAGCTTCACCGACTTCAACCCGATGGTCGACGTCATCGACCTCAAGACGCTGTTCGGCGCGGCGGGCGACGCGATCACGG
>JBJHBG010000023.1:46871-47550 GCA_050485385.1 Geminicoccaceae bacterium
AACCTGGCCGGCTACGTGCGGATCGCCACCGTCGGCGGCACGCAGATGCTGCAGATCGACGTCAGCGGCGCCGGCACGAGCTTCGTCAACGCCATCGCCCTGCCGGCGGGGGTGACCAACGCCGATCTGAGCCTCGGCGCCAACCTTCTGGTCAACGACGCGCCGCCGGCCGAGCCCCAGGGCGAGGTGCTGATCGCCACCACCGGCAACGACGTGCTGGTCGGCGGCGCCGGCGACGACCTGATCATCGCCAATCTCGGCTCGGACATCTACGACGGCGGTGCCGGCAACGACACCGTCGACTTCTCCTACAGCAGCCAGAACGGCATCATCCTCGACCTCGCCACCGGCGAGGCACGCTTCCCGCTCGGCACCGTCAAGCAGCTGATCTCGATCGAGAACGTGATCGGCTCGAACGGCAACGACACCATCATCGGCGACGGCGGCGACAACATCCTCCGCGGCGGCGCCGGCAACGACACCATCTTCGGCGGCGGCGGCGACGACGTCGCCATCGTCGGTCCCGGCTCCGACACCTTCACCGGCGGTAGCGGCGCCGACACCATGCGGCTGATCTCGCTGCCGACCGGCCAGCCGCACAGCTTCACCGACTTCAACCCGATGGTCGACGTCATCGACCTCAAGACGCTGTTCGGCGCGGCGGGCGACGCGATCACGG
>JBJHBG010000024.1:0-47391 GCA_050485385.1 Geminicoccaceae bacterium
CTCGAGAACGACGACGTGCTCGATCGCCTCGGCGCGGCGAGCACGCTCATGGGCGAGTACCTGGCGCAGACGACCGACGTCGGCGCGATGGCGTTCTACGTGCCCGCGCCGAGCCCGCCGGCCGACGGCACAGGTACGTTGCTCGACCGCCTCGGCCACCTAGCCGAGCACGCGCAGGTGGGCGCCGTGCGTTCCGACCTGTTCTTCTGCAGTGGCGAAGTGGTGATGCCGCTGTTCGGCATCGAGATGGGCCACATGGCGTGCCGCATCGACGCGCCCGGGCCCGGCGAGCCCGGCCGCTTCGTCTTCGAGGGACAGGTCGGGCAGGGCTGGCTGGCCGACCTGGTCGGGCAGGTGGCGGTCTCCGCACTGGTGGAAACGCCACCGCCGCTGCCCGTGCAGCTTTATGCCGGTGTGGCGCAAGGGCTCGTGTCGAGCGCGATCCAGGGTCAGTTGACACGGGCGCACATCGAGGCGGCGGTGGCGGCGGCCGCGGCGGGTCACGTGCAGGATCCCGATCGGCGTGCGGACGTGCAGGCGCGATTGGCCGAGGCGTTTGCCGGCATTCCCGTCTCCGGATCGGCATCGGCGCAGCAAAGCGGTCTCGCGCTGGCGTTGGCCGAAGCCCTGGCCGGTCTGGTGCCGAAGGTGGCGCTGGAGGCCACAGCGTCGGGCCTGAACCTGCCGCCGCCGCTCGCCGGCCTGCTGTCCGCGACGTCGGTTCGCGTGGTGGGCTACTCGCCGTTCTTCGATCCCGGCGCCGACGGCGACGACACGTTCGCACGGGCCAGACGCCTGGGCGGCGTTGCGCTCGAGGTGATCGGGGCCACGTTCGACGCGGCCGGCTGGAAGGCCGCCTTCGACCACGTGGCCATCGCCGCCGCCGGTGGCCCTGGCGGCGTGCCCCTGGTGAGCGGCGCGGCCCGTGCGACCGGTGTGGATCTGCCGGGCCTCGACCTGGAGCAGGCCGACCTGTCGTTCGCCAACAGCGATCCCGTGCATGCGAAGCTCGATATCCTCGCCCGGTTGCTCGATCTCGGATGGGGACGGATCCTGCCGGCGCCTGGCGCCCCGCCCCTGCGGCTGTCGGTGGATGCGTTCTCCGGGCGAGCCCTTGTCTCGGCGGCGCGGCTCGAGGTGAGCCCCAGCCTCGGCATTGCGCGTGCTCGGGTGGACCTGCACGGCGGGCCGCTCGACGGTCCAGCCACCGACGACTTCGGCTTCTCGCTGACCGGCCCCTGGTCGGCGTCGCTGCAGGTGCACGAGCTACGCCTGCGCGAGCCGGCGACCGGACGAACCTGGATCGCGAGCGACGTCGCGGGCGCGCGCCTCGCCGGCGAGGGCACCGCGGCCACCAGCCTGGAGGGGCAGGTCTCGTTCGCGATCGACAAGGTGGGTCCGGTGTCCCTCCTCGGCATCCAGGTGGTCTCGAAGGTGACGGTCGGCGTGAGCGTTCGCTTCCATGTCGAGCTCGACGGCTTCGCGGAGGCGACGACCGTCCGCGCGACCGGCGGCTGCACATGGCATGGCCGATCCATCACCTTCGACACCGGCGCGATCATCGTCGCTCCGCCGTCGATCGACGGCCTGCTGCACGCGGCCCAACAGGCCGTGCTCTCGGGGTTCCAAGACCACCTCCTGTCGTTCGACGCCTTCGCGGACGCGGTGTCCGGCGGCTGGGCCGAGTGGCACTTCGACCCGGCAAACCTGGCGGCGTTGCTCACGCGCGTCTACGGCATCACCGCCGTCAACGATGTCGTCGCGGCGATCGGCCGGCTGCCGATCGGTCCCGCGCAGGCCGCGCAGGTGCTCGACCGGCTGTTCACGTTCGTGCCGCATGCCGACGTTCCGGCACTCACGCACGTCGACACCTGGATCGGCCATATCGACGATGTGCAGCACGGCGATATGGTCGTGGTGCCGCACGTGGACGAGTACGCCGGTGTCCACGGCGACAGCATCGTCCACACCGACATCCCCGCAGGACACGCCGACATCGCCCCGGTTCACGGCGACGTGGCCGGCTCGGCCCATGTCGACGCCGCCACACAAGTCCACATCGACGTGCGGACCGTGCTCCATGGCGACATCAGTGGAATTGGGCACGTCGACACCCCCCGCGGTCCGCACGTCGACGTCCACAGCTTTCCCCATGGCGATGGCCACGTGCCGGCGCACGGAGACCTCGCCGGTCTGCACACCGACGTGGGGGCCGTGCCCCACGGTGATGTCAGCGCGAAGCCGCACGCCGACGTCGGCGCCACCGCGCATGGCGACACCTCGTCGCCGCACGTCGACGGCCCCGCACCGCCTCCGCACGTCGACGCGACCACGCACGGCGACGTGCCGCTCGTTCACCTCGATGTCGCCGACGCGCATGTGGACACCGTCATCCACATCGACGTGCCCGGCGTGCACTTCGACGTGGGCACCAGCCCGCACGGCGATTCCGGTGGGTTCCATCGGCCGCCCGATCGCGTAGCAGGGCACGCCGACGCGCCGGCGGTGCCGCACGGCGACCGCGCCGCCGTGCCCCATCAGGACAGCGTCACCGCGCTCACCACGCATCTCGACGTGCCACCGGGCGGGCATGGCGACGCTCCGGCGCGCCACGTCGACACCGGTCCTGCGCGCCCTGATCTGCGCCGCACCCTCATCATCCCCCACGCCGACCGCGTCGGTGCCACCGCGGTTCATGGCGACGCCACCTCGGTGCACCTCGACCGCGCCGCGACGCCACACGGCGATGCTCCGCAGAGGATCCCGCACGTCGACCGCGCGCCCACGCCCCACCTGGACACGGCGCGGTTGCCGCATGCCGATACGGGTCCATCGCGATGAGCGTCGAACTGCGACCGCTCGGCGTCAAATGCAACCTCGGCTGCGCCTACTGCTACCAGAACCCGCAGCGCGACGCGGGCAACATCGCCAGCCGCTACGACCTCGAGGTGATGAAGCGAGCGGTCCTGGAAGAAGGCGGTCCCTTCACGCTCTTCGGTGGGGAGCCCCTGCTGATGCGGCTGGCCGACCTCGAGGAGCTGTGGCGCTTCGGCCTCGAGCACTTCGGCGGGTCGGCGGTGCAGACCAACGGCACACTCATTACCGAGCGGCACATCGAGCACTTCGCGCGCTACCGTGTCGACGTCGGCATCTCGATCGACGGCCCGGAGGCGCTGAACGACGTCCGCGCCGCCGGCTCCCCGGCCGCCACGCGCGCGGCCACTGCCCGGACCATGGCGGCCATCGCGCGGCTCTGCGAGGTGGGACGGCCACCGAGCCTCATCGTCACGCTGCACCGCGGCAACGGCGTCGGGGAACGGCTCGAGACCCTCGTGGAGTGGCTCCGCGAAATCGATCGGCTGGGCGTGACGGCCGCGCGCATTCACCTGCTCGAGGTCGACAGCCCGGACGTGGCCGCCCATCTCGCGCTTTCGACGGACGAGCACATCGAGGCGCTCCTCAGGCTCGCACGGCTCGAGGAGGAACTGCCGACGCTGCGCTTCGACGTGTTCCGGGAGTTGGACGCGCTGCTCCTCGCCGATGACGAGGGAACGACTTGCGTGTGGCGGGCGTGCGACCCCGGCACCACCCCAGCCGTCCGGGGTATCGAGGGCTTCGGCCAGCGGTCGAACTGCGGGCGGACCAACAAGGACGGCGTCGACATGGTGAAGGCCGACCATCCGTCGCACCTGCGCCAGATCGCGCTCTATCACACACCGCAGGAGCACGGCGGATGCGCCGGGTGCCGGTTCTTCCTCGCCTGCAAGGGACAGTGTCCGGGTACCGGCATCGACGGCGATTGGCGCAACCGCACCGCGTCGTGCGCCGAATGGAAGGCCCTCTTCCGGCGCGCGGAGGAGCGGCTGCTCGATGCCGGCCACTTCCCGATCTCGGCGCAGCCAAACCGTGGATCGCTGGAGCGCGAGATGCTCGCCGCCTGGACGCGCGGCGAGAACCCCACGCTGCGGCAGGCGCTCGCCGCCATGCACGAGGCCGCCGGCCGGGCCACGACGACGGGGGACGGGCGATGACCGCCACGTCACCCGCGCTCAGGCTCGGGTTCCGGCTGCCCGAGTTCGTGCGCTATGCGTGGGTGGACGATGCGGCGCGGCGCTACTGGGAGCCGAGACTCGAAGTGGTGAAGGACGCGTGGTCGCGGGTCGAACTGGCGTCGGTGCGCCACGACGTCCGTCCCGCGGCCGTGCGCGTCGTGCACCCGGCCGCGATCGCGGCGCCCGATGGCGAACTGGCGGGGCTCGAGATCGAGCTGCTCGGCGCGGTGGCGATGTCCGGGCCGTACATGGCGTCGGTCGCGCCGCCCGACCCCGGACGACCCTATGCCCTGCAGGTGGCCGCCGGCCGTCGGGGCGCGGCACGGGCGCTGGCCGGCGCATGGCGCGACGGCGATCAGGCGGAAGTCGGCCGCCTGCTCGGCTTTCCTGCCTGCTGCGCGCGGTTCTTCGAGCGCGTCTGGGTGGACGAACGCTGGGTCGATACGACCTGGCCGATGGCCATGGGCACGACCGCACGGGAACCGCAAGCCTCGGACGACGCGGACGTCGTCGTGCAGGGGCCCACAGCGGCCAACATCCTGCTGCGATGGCTCGGCCTCCGTGCCGTACCTCATCTGCCCTGCGCGTTCGACTGCGCCGCCACCGCGATGCTGGGCTATGCGCTGGCCGGCGTGTTCAAGCGCGAGGGGCTCGACGAGCCCCTCGCCCTCCTTGGCGAGATGCTCGAGTGGCCGGTGGAATGGTCGGCGCTGCACGGTATCGCCGAGATCAAGACACCCGTCGTGCGGATTACCGCGCATACCGACGCCACCGCCGGCCGTTTGCGCGTCAGGCGCCACGGCACGCGCTGGCCGGAGCATGGGGCGCACGGTCTCGCGTTCCCGTACCGGCCGCCGGGGGCGCCGCTCCGCCTGCCACACCATCGAGCGCTCGAGCGGTTGAATGACTGATCCCGCCACGCCCGTCCCGGACCCCCGGGACGATGGCTTTGCGACCGTTGCGGCACGGGCGACCGCGCACCGCCCGATCGTCGCACTGGTCGCCCGCGTGCTGGGTGACCGGGGCGGCCGCGTGCTCGATCTCGGATGCGGCAGTGGCGCGCTGCTCGAGGCCATCACCTACGCCGCTCCGGGCGTCGTGCCCTACGGCATCGAGATCGACGGCGGACGCGCCGCCCGTGCGCGCGTCCGGTTGTCGGCGACCGGCGGGTCGGTGTTCGAAGGCGACCTGTTCGCGCTGGACGGTCCCTGGGCCGGACCACGATGGGCGGTCGCGCTCGTGATGCCGGGCCGCCAGCTGGAAGCGCCGGCCGAGGCCGCCGCGCGCCTGCGCGAACGCCTCGCTGCGCGATGCGACCGCGTGATCGCGTACGCCTATGGCGACTGGCTGACCGGCTTCGGCGGCCTCGATGCACTCGCTGTCGCAGCCGGTCTCGCGCTGGAGCCGCCGGACGAGGGGGTAGGCGGCTATCCGCTGTGGCGCACCTGCGCTCGGGTCCTCGTCGCGAAGCGGTAGAGTTCCAGAGCTTCGGGATCCCGAGGAACGGGCCGACGGGAACCCTGCGTCGAAGGCCGTCTTGCGGAACTGGGGTCGGTCTTGGAGGCCGGGCTTGCGGATGCCCGTAAGGTCAGTGGCGAAGTCTCGCGTCTGGAGGCGGTCGAGGTTGGCCGTCGGCGCCCGTGGCCGGGGCCATCGACTACATGCTGAAGCGCTGGGATCGCTTCGCCCGCTTCCTCGACGACGGCCTGATCTGCCTCACATCGCCGCCATCGCCGGTGATCCCACCCTCGGGCCTACCCATGCCGTAGAACTGAAACGACCCACCAAGGCCGGAGCGCCTCGGTCAGCTACACCACGCATCGAGGCACGACCG
The DNA here is from genome assembly GCA_050485385.1 of Geminicoccaceae bacterium. Taxonomy (GTDB): domain Bacteria; phylum Pseudomonadota; class Alphaproteobacteria; order Geminicoccales; family Geminicoccaceae; genus RECO01. Next base: position 5,887 of record JBJHBG010000024.1, read on the forward strand.
CCCAGCCTCGATGCGACCGCGGGCTCCGACGACCTGTCAGCGCGCATTTCGCGGTGCCCTCCGCCCGGTCTGCCACGATCGAAGGCCGTCCGAAACCGGCTCACCCTTCGCGGGCGGCATGGGTCAAGAACCAGTCGTAGGTCTGGGCGATCCCTTCATCGAGGCCGATGCGCGCCTCCCACCCCGCTGCTCGCAAACGGCCGACGTCCATCAGCTTGCGGGGCGTGCCGTCAGGCTTCGTCGGATCGAACACGAGGTCGGCCGCGATGCCGACGATCCGCAGCACGCGCTCCGCCAACTCGCGGATCGAGACGTCGGTGCCGCAGCCGACGTTGACGTGCTCGGCGCCGTCATGGTGCCTGAGCAGGAACACGCAGGCATCGGCCAGATCGTCGACATGCAGGAACTCGCGCCGCGGTGTCCCCGTGCCCCAAAGCTGCAGGGTGCCGCCGCCCCTTCGCTTCACCTCGTGCGCTTTGCGGATGAGCGCGGGCAGCACATGGCTCGTTTCGAGGTCGAAATTGTCGCCGGGGCCGTAGAGGTTGGTCGGCATCGCCGCGATGAAGTCGGCGCCGTATTGCTGGCGATAGGCTTGGCAGAGCTTGATCCCGGCGATCTTGGCGATGGCGTACCACTCGTTGGTGGGCTCCAGCGGGCCCGTCAGGAGGGCGTCCTCGGTCAAGGGCTGCGGGGCGGATTTCGGGTAGATGCAGGAGCTGCCGAGAAAGAGCAGCTTCTCGACCCCGATGGTGTGCGCCGTGCGGATGACGTTCGCCTCGATCATCAGGTTGTCGTAGAGGAACTCCGCCGGATAGGTGGCGTTCGCCAGGATGCCGCCGACCTTGGCGGCTGCCACCACCACCACCTCGGGGCGATTGGCCTGCATCCAGGCCTCGACCTGCTCCTGGCGGCGGAGATCGCAGTCCGCGCGGCCGACGGTCAATACCGTCACCGGCTCGGTTTGCAGCCGCCGTACCAAGGCCGAGCCGACCATCCCGCGATGGCCCGCCACCCAAACCCGTTTGCCTGTCAGATCGAAGACCAAGGACCTACTCCGCCGCGTTGCGATGGACGCGCCCGCTCAACTGTTCGCGGCGCACCGTCGCCAGGTCCGCCGCCACCATCTCTTTGACCAGGTCGGCGAACCCGATCGTCGGCGACCAGCCGAGCTTCGTCCTGGCTTTGCTCGCGTCACCGAGGAGGTAGTCGACCTCCAGCGGGCGGAAGTAACGAGGATCGATCCGCACCAGTACCCGGCCGGTCGTCGCTTCGCGTCCGATTTCGTCCACGCCTGTGCCCTCCCAAGCGATGACCTTGCCGACCTCGGCAAAGGCCAACTCGACGAACTCGCGCACGCTGTGCGCTTCGCCCGTCGCCAGGACGTAGTCGTCGGGCTGGTCCTGCTGCACGATCCGCCACATACCCTCGACGTAGTCGCGGGCATGGCCCCAGTCACGCTTGGCGTCGAGATTGCCCAAGAAAAGCTGGTCCTGCAGCCCCAGCTCGATCGCCGCTACCGCCCGGGTGATCTTGCGTGTGACGAAGGTTTCCCCGCGCAACGGGCTTTCGTGATTGAACAAAATGCCGTTGGCGGCGTGCAGGCCGTAGCCCTCGCGGTAGTTCTTGGTGATCCAGTAGGCGTAGAGCTTGGCCGTGGCGTAGGGGCTCTGCGGCAGGAACGGCGTATCTTCGTTCTGCGGCGGGTTGGCCTTGCCGTACAGCTCCGAGGTCGAGGCCTGATAGAAGCGGACATGGTCCCGCAGACCGAGGATGCGGATCGCCTCCAACAGCCGGAGCGTGCCGAGGCCGTCGGCATTGCCGGTATATTCCGGCGTCTCGAAGCTGACCTGGACGTGGCTCTGGGCGGCGAGGTTGTAGATCTCGGTGGGCTGCACGCTCTGCACGATGCGGATCAGGTTGGTGGCATCGGTCAGGTCGCCGTAGTGCAGGAACAGGCGTGCACCGATTTCGTGCGGATCGACGTAGAGGTGATCGATGCGCTGAGTGTTGAACGACGATGCGCGCCGCTTGATGCCGTGCACCTCGTAGCCCTTGGCCAGCAGCAGCTCGGCGAGATAGGCGCCATCCTGGCCGGTGATGCCGGTGATCAGGGCTACTTTGCGGGTCATCTGGAGCTCTTTTCGAATGCTGGGAGGGAACAAAGTTGCCAGTTGCTCGGGCGGTCGCGCGGGGCGAACCCGCCGTCAACCCGCGAGCCTCCACGTCCACGCTGCCGCCGCGGTGCCCAGGGATCGAGGATGGCGTTCGACGCCACGACGTAGGGCGTGCTGACGGTGCGCGCATACCGAATACTCACCAAGGAGTGGTACACCCAAAGCCCCTGCACATCGACCAGGTAAACCACCCCAGGTTGCCCGGAGGCTGGTTGGCTCGAGTTCTACGCGGCCATCGGCTCGTTCTCCAGGGCGTCGCTCGAGCGCCAGCCTGATCCGCAATCCACGGCCGCCCGAGCCACACGCATGCCCAGCTCGAAAGGCCCAGCGATGGTGAAGCCGCCGCACACACCCAAGCGGTTCCGCGACGGAATATCCACCTTGGAACACCCCCAGGCGGTCTGCCGCGACCTGGGGGACCGCTTGGTGACGGGACACGTCGATGGTACGCAGGGGTGTCGAGGCGGCCCTTACGGCTCGGGTTTCTCGACGTGTCGGGCGGGCAAGACAGCGGTCCGATTTTCGGTGTTTGTTCCTTGGTCGAGTTGTGCAGCCTACCTGCGGTCGCGGCGGGTACGCTCGTGGCACGGTCGAGCGCGGCTGCGCTCAGCCTGCGGCTGCCGTCGCGTCGTCCTTGACGGCAACGTCGAAGGCGGCGGCGAGCAGGGCTTGGGTGTAGGGATGGCCGGGGCGCTCGAAGATGGCGTCGCGGTCGCCGGTCTCGACGACCAGGCCGTCCTTCATGACGATGATGCGGTTGCACAGCGCACGGACGACGCGGAGGTCGTGGCTGATGAACACGTAGGCGAGGTCGTGGCGGGCCTGGAGGTCGCGCAACAGGTCGACGATCTGCGCCTGGACCGACATGTCGAGGGCCGAGGTCGGCTCGTCGAGGACGACGAAGCGGGGCTTCAGGACCATGGCGCGGGCGATGGCGATGCGCTGGCGCTGGCCGCCCGAGAACTCGTGCGGGTAGCGGTCGATCGTGAGCGGGTCGAGGCCGACGTCGGTGAGCGCTTCGACCACGCGCTGGCGGCGCCCCTCCCGGTCCGTGGCGTAGCCGTGGAGCTGGAGCCCTTCGCCGACGATCTCGCCGACCGACATGCGTGGGGACAGGCTGCCATAGGGGTCCTGGAAGACGATCTGCATCTGCTTGCGCAAGGGCCGCATCTGCTTCCAGGTCCAGCCCTGCACGTCCCTGCCCATGAAGACCACCGGCCCGTCGCTCTTGATGAGGCGCAAGAGCGCCATGCCGAGGGTGGTCTTGCCCGAGCCGCTTTCGCCGACGATGCCGAGCGTCTCGCGTTCGCGCACGGCGAGCGACACGCCGTCGACCGCCTTGACGTAGCCCACGGTGCGCTTGAGGAGCCCGCGCTGGATCGGGAAATGGACCTTGAGATCGGTGGTCTCGACGACCACCGGCGCATCGGCGCGCGGGGGCTCGGGCCGGCCCTTCGGCTCGGAGGCCAGCAGATGGCGGGTGTAGGGATGTTCGGGAGCGGCGAAGATGCGCTCGGTCGGACCCTGCTCGACGATCAGCCCGTCATTCATCACCGCCACCCGATGGGCCACCTTGCGGACGATGGTCAGGTCGTGGGTGATGAGCAGGATCGCCATGCCGAGCCGCGCTTGGAGATCGCTCAACAGCGTCAGGATCTGGGCCTGAATGGTCACGTCGAGGGCCGTCGTCGGCTCGTCGGCAATCAAGAGCGCCGGGTCGTTGGCGAGCGCCATGGCGATCATCACGCGCTGGCGCTGGCCGCCCGAGAGCTGGTGCGGGTAGGCGTCGAGCCGGTGCTCGGCATCCTGGAGACGGACCAGGCGCAACAGCTCCAGCACCCGGCCGCGCGCACTCGCGCGGGTCATGCCGCGATGGATGACGAGGCTTTCGGCGACCTGCTTCTCGATGGTGTGGAGCGGGTTGAGCGAGGTCATCGGCTCCTGGAAGATCATGCCGACGCGGTTGCCGCGCACCTGCTTCAGCGTACGCTCGTCGGCGCCGACCACCTCCTTGCCCTCGAACCGGATCGAGCCCTTGGGGTGGGTGGCGGTGGGGTAGGGCAGGAGCTGGAGCAGTGAGAGCGCCGTCACCGACTTGCCGGAGCCGCTCTCGCCGACCAGCGCCAGGGTTTCGCCCTTCTCGATGGTAAAGGAGACGCCCTTCACCGCATCGACGTGACCGCCCTCGACGGCGAAGCGGACGGCAAGGTCGTTGACGTCGACGAGGCTCATGGGGCGGGTCCCGAGCGGAGGGAACGGCGATAGACAGGGGGCTTTTGGCCCCCTGGGGCCCCCAGCCAGCGACAACGCTGCTGCCCCGTTCGAGACGTGGCGGTCATCGGAACGTTTTCCTTGGGTCGAAGGCGTCGCGGACCGCCTCGAAGACGAACACCAGCAAGGACAGCATCACCGCCAGCACCATGAAGCCGGAGATGCCGAGCCAGGGGGCGTTCAGGTTGTTGCGGCCCTGCTGCAACAGCTCGCCGAGCGAGGGCGAGCCCGCCGGCAGGCCGAAGCCCAAGAAGTCGAGCGAGGTGAGGGTGGTGATGGCACCGGTGAGGATGAACGGCATCAGCGTGAGGGTCGCCACCATCGCGTTGGGCAGCACGTGGCGCCACATGATGGTGGCGTTGGAGACGCCGAGGGCGCGCGCCGCGCGGACGAAGTCGAAATTCCGCGCGCGCAGGAACTCGGCACGGACCACGTCGACCAGCGCCATCCACGAGAAGAGCAGCATGAGCCCGAGCAGCCACCAGAAATTGGGCGTGATGACGCTTGCCAGGATGATCAGGAGGTAGAGCGTGGGCAGGCCCGACCAGACCTCGATGAAGCGCTGCATGCCGAGGTCGACCCAGCCGCCGAAATAGCCCTGCACGGCACCGGCGGCGACGCCGACGATGGAGGACAGGATGGTGAGCGTCAGGCCGAACAGCACCGAGATGCGGAAGCCGTAGACGACGCGGGCGACGACGTCTCGGTTCTGGTCGTCGGTGCCGAGCCAGTTCTGGGCAGACGGCGGGGCCGGGGCCGGGTGGTCGAGATCGGTGATGAAGGTGTTGTAGCTGTACGGAATCAGCGGCCAGATCGCGAAGCCGCCCTCGGCGATCAGGTCGCGGACGAACGGGTCCCGGTAGTCGGCCTCGGTCGGAAAGTCGCCGCCGAATTCGGTCTCCGCGTAGGTGAACACCACGGGGAAGTGCGCTTTGCCATCGAACCAGACGAAGATCGGCCGGTCGTTGGCGACGAACTCGGCGAACAGGCTGACGACGAACAGGACCAGGAAGATCTTGAGCGACCAGTAGCCGCGTTTGTTGCGCTTGAAGTTGTGCAGGCGGCGCTCGTTCAGCGGGCTGAGGCGCAGGGGCACACCCAAAAGGCGGACGGGCGGCCGTACCCGCGGTGGCGGCGGTACGACGGCGGTCGGGCTGCGCACCTCGTCCATCAGACCTCGCGCCGCTCGAAGTCGATGCGCGGGTCGACCAGCACGTAGGTCAGATCGGAAATGAGCTTCACGACGAGGCCCAACAGCGTGAAGACGAAGAGCGTGCCGAACATCACCGGATAGTCGCGCCTGAGAGCCGCCTCGAAGCCGAGCAGGCCGAGGCCGTCGAGCGAGAAGATGATCTCGATGAGGAGCGCGCCGGTGAATAGGATGCCGATGAAGGCACCGGGGAAGCCGGCGATGATGATCAGCATGGCATTGCGGAAGACGTGCCGGTAGAGGACCGCGTTGGGCTCCAGGCCCTTGGCACGGGCGGTCAGCACGTACTGTTTGTTGATCTCGTCGAGGAACGAGTTCTTGGTCAACATCGTCAGGCCGGCGAAGGCGCCGATGACCAGGGAGAGGATCGGCAGCGTTAGATGCCAGAAATAATCGAGGATACGCCCCGGCCAGGAGAGTTGCTCCCAGTTGTCGGAAACCAACCCGCGCAGGGGAAACCAGTCGAGATAGGAGCCGCCGGCAAACACTACGATCAAGAGTATGGCGAAGAGGAATCCCGGAATGGCATAGCCGACGATAATGAGACCCGACGTCCAGACATCGAATGTCGAGCCGTCGTTTACTGCCTTCCTGATGCCTAGAGGTATCGAAATCAAGTAGGTTAGCAACGTCGTCCACAAACCCAGTGAGATCGAGACGGGCATTTTCTCCAGAACCAGCTCGACCACGCTCTTGTCGACGAAGAAGCTGTTGCCGAAGTCGAAGCGCAGATAGTTGCCCATCATCTGAAAGAAGCGGATGTGGGCTGGCTGATCGAAGCCGAACATCTGCTCGATCTCGGCGATGAGCTCCGGGTCGAGCCCCTGGGCGCCGCGATAGCGGGTGGTGGTTTCGTCGCTCGCGCCGCGCACCTCGCCGCCGTCGGCGCCGGTGAGGCGCGCGGTGACGTCGATGCCGCCCTGCATGTCGGAGAGCAACTGCTCGACCGGTCCGCCCGGCGCCGACTGCACGATGATGAAGTTGACCACCATGATCCCGAGCAGCGTCGGGACGATGAGCAGGAGGCGCCGGGCGATGTAAGCGAGCATGGGGGGTGGTCAGTTACGCACGCGGCGGCGGGTGCCGACAGCCTCGACCTTGTCCGGTTCGACCCACCAAGCCCAGAGGTCGAGGCCGTAGATCGGCAGTTCGTCCGGCCGGCCGAACACGTCCCAGCGGGCGATGCGCTGGGTGGTCGAGTGCCAGTGCGGCACGACGTAGAAGCCCCATTGCAGGACGCGGTCGAGGGCGCGCGTTGCATCGACCAACGCCTCGCGCGAGGGGGCCTGGATGATGCGGTGGATCAGCGATTCCACGGCCTCGTTGCAGATGCCGGCGAGGTTGCGCGAACCCGGCGTGTCGCGCGCGGCGCAACTCCAGAAGTCACGCTGCTCGTTGCCCGGCGAGAGCGACTGGCCCCAGACGTTGACCGTCATGTCGAAGTCGAAGGCGTCGAGCCGGTTTCTGTATTGCGAGGGATCGACCGTGCGCTGCCGCGCCCGCACGCCGAGCCGCTCCAGATTGCTGATGAAGGGACCCACCACCCGCTCGAAGGCCGGGCTGTCGAGCAGGATCTCGAACTCCATCCGCTGGCCGGTGGCGGTCTCGGTCAGAACGCCGTCCCGCACCTCCCAGCCGGCCTCGCGCAAGAGGCCCAGCGCGGTGCGGAACTGGCTGCGCATGACGTCGCTGCCACCCCCTGGTGGCGGCTGGTACTCGGCCTCGAACACGCGCGGATCGAGGCTTTCGCGGAACGGATCCAGCAGGCGGATCTCCGATTCGCTGGGCAGGCCTTCGGCGGCAAGGTAGCTGTTCGAGAAGTAGGAGCGCGAGCGGGTGTACTGACCGAAGAAGAGGGTGCGGTTGGACCACTCGAAGTCGAAGGCGTAGCCCAAAGCCTCGCGGACCCGCGCATCCTGGAAGATCGGCCGGCGGGTGTTGAAGACGAAGCCCTGCATGCCGGTGCCGCCCTGGCGCTCGATCTCCTCCAGCACGATCTGACCGGCGTCGACGGCGGGTCCGGTGTAGCCCTGCGCCCACAGCCGCGCGGTGTTCTCGGCGCGGAAGTCGTACTCGCCGGCAAGGAACGCCTGCAAGGCCACGTTTGCCTCGCGATAATACTCGAAACGCACGCGGTCGAAGTTGTTGCGCCCGCGATTCACCGGCAGATCCTGACCCCAGTAGTCCCCAACCCGTTCATAGACGATGGCGCGGCCCGGATCGACCGAGGCGACACGATAGGGGCCACTCCCCAGCGGTGGCGTCAGCGTCGTCTGGTTGAAGGTGACGTCATCGCGCTCGTAGTAGTGCTTCGGCAGGATCGGCAACTGACCGATGATGAGTGGCAACTCGCGATTGACGGTGCCGTCGAACTCGAAGCGGATGCGGTGCGGGCCTTCGACGATCACCTCGGCGACGTTGGCGTAGTAGGCGCGGTAGAACGGCGCGCCCTCGGTCTTCAGGATCTCCAGGCTGAAGGCGACGTCGTCGGCGGTGATCGGCTCGCCGTCATGCCAGCGGGCCTCCGGCCGCAGGTTGAACGCCACCCACGAGCGGTCCTCGGGGATCTCGACGGACTCCGCGATCAGCCCGTACTCCGAGAAGGGCTCGTCGTTGCTGCGCGTGGTGAGGCTGTCGAAGATCAGCCCGACGCCGGCCGCCGGTGCGCCCCGGATGATGAAGGGGTTGAGGCTGTCGAACGTGCCGATGGCCGAGAGGCTGATGGTGCCGCCCCTGGGCGCGTCGGGATCGGCGTAGTCGAAATGCGTGAAGTCCGGGCCGTACTTCAGCTCGCCGTACATCGAGGCGCCGTGGCGCGGCTCGACACCGGTCACGCCCGCAGCGGCCACGAAGCTGGCGACAACGAACGTGGCAACGAGGGCGCCGAGGCGCCAGGGCCGGACATGCTGCATGGTTCGGCTCCTCCGGGAGTGCGAAAACAGGAGGTGGCATGCCGGGCCGGGGAAGAAAAGACCCGGCCTGTTCATCTTGACCGCTTCAGCCGTTGAGGAGGGCCAGCGCCGCCGCGTGCAGCGGCCCGTCCCCGGCGGCCACCACGTCGCCGGCGCTCGCCGTGGTCAGGGCGCGGCCCCGCCAGTCGGAGACGACGCCGCCCGCGCCCTCGATCACCGGCACCAGGGCCGCGAGGTCGAACGGCTTCAAGCCGGTCTCGACGACGAGGTCGATGCAGCCCGCGGCAAGCAGGCCGTAGGCATAGGCGTCGCCGCCCCAACTCAGGCTGGCGGTGGCGGCGCGCAGCCGGTCGAGGGCGGCACGGTCGCTGGGGCTAGCGAACATCTCCGGTGCCGTGGTCGACAGGATCGCATCCTCCACCCGTCGCCCGCGGCGGGTTCGCAACGGTGCCGTACCGAGCCAAGCGCTGCCGTCATGGCCGACCCAGCGCTCGCGCGTCCAGGGCTGGTCGATGACGCCGAGCACCGGACGGCCGCGCACGGCGAGGGCGACGAGCGTGGTGAAGGTGGGTTTGCCGGCGACGAACGCGCGCGTGCCGTCGATCGGGTCGAGCACCCACGCGCGCTCGCCGGTTGCGGCCACGTCCTCGAATTCTTCGCCGAGCACCCCGTCGGCTGGCCGTTCCGCCTCGAGGATGGCTCGCATGGCCACCTCGGCGGCACGATCCGCCGCGGTCACGGGACTGAGGTCGGCCTTTCGCTCCAGGGCGTCGAGCTGGCGGAAATAGGGCAGGATGGCGGCGCCCGCGGCATCCGCCAGGCGCTGCGCGAGGACGATGTCCCCAGCGTCGACCACGGGGCCGCTCAGCGGCCCTGGCCGCTCGCCTCGCCGCCCTCGGGCACCTCCTCGGTCGCGTCGTCGGGGGCTTCCGGTAGCGGCTTCGGATCGTTGGAGAGCGAGCGCAGATAGGCGATCATGTCGGCCCGTGCGGCGTCGTTCGCGATGCCGGCGAAGCTCATGCTGGTGCCCGGCGCCCAGGTGCCGGGCGCGCGCAGGAATCCGTCCATCTTCTCGTAGGTCCACTCGCCGTCGAGACCGGCGAGCGTGGCCGAGTAGCGAAAGCCGTCCTTGCCGGCGATGTCGTTGCCGAGCACGTTCCACAGGTTGGGGCCGACGCGATGGGCGCCGCCCTCGTCGACCGAGTGGCAGGCGGCGCAGGCCCTGAAGCCGCGTTGGCCGTCGTCTGCCGACGCCGAGGCGAGCAGGACGGCCAGCGGCACGGCGGGGGTGTCGTCCTCCGCCTCGGCCACCGCCGTGTCGTCGGCGACCAGGATCGCGAAGACCGGCTGGTCGAGGCGTGGGACGTAGTAGAGCAGGTCCGAAATCACGCTCGAGCCGACGACGATGATGCCGGCCGTGAGCATCCCGCCGATGAGCTTGTTCGTCTCGAGCGATCCTGCCATCTGTCTCCCTCTTCACAACGGTGGTGGCGGGCGCTACCCGATCACTCGTGATCGTTCGGCCGCCCGTTGGCATTCCCTGGCGCCGGTGCATGGACAGGGTACCAAAGGGTGTCAAGCGACCACAACGTCTTCGCCGCCTCCCGTCGGACGCGGTATCGTCCTGGCCGAAACCAACGCTATGATGCCCGACCGTCCCTCGGTTCTCGTCGTCATCCCCTCGCGGCTCGCCGCCACGCGGTTGCCGCGCAAGCCGTTGTTGGATATCGCCGGCGAGCCGATGATCCTGCACGTGTGGCGGCGTGGCATGGAGGCCGGGATCGGACCGGTGGTGGTCGCCGCCGCCGATCCCGAGATCGCCTTCGCCGTGGAGGCGGCGGGCGGCAACGCCGTCCTCACCGACCCCGACCTCGCCTCCGGCACCGACCGCGTGCTCGCCGCCGTCGAGGAGTTGGACCCCGGCCGCACCGTCGATCTGGTGGTCAACCTCCAGGGCGACATGCCCGAGGTCGACCCGAGCTACCTCGCCTTGGCCCTGGCGCCGGTGATCGAGGACGGTTGCGACATCGGCACCCTCGTCGTGCCCACCGACGACGCCCGCGAGCGCGACGACCCGAGCTGCGTGAAGGCCGTCGTGAGCTTTACCGACAAGGGCCGGAGTCGGGGCAATGCCCTCTACTTCACGCGCGCGCCCGCGCCCTCGGGACCGGGACCGCTGCTGCACCACGTCGGCATCTACGGTTTTCGGCGGGACGCACTGGAGCGGTTCTGCGACCTGCCGCCGAGCCCCTTGGAACGGCGCGAGCGGCTGGAGCAACTGCGGGCCATCGAGGCCGGCATGCGCATCGGCGTCCGCACGGTCGCCACGGCCCCACCCGGCATCGACACGCCCGACGATCTCGAGGGCGCTCGCCGCCGTCTCGTCCACAACCTGCCCCGACCCGGTGGAGCCCCCGCATGAGTCCGTCCAGCCGCGCCCGCACCGTCGCCTTTCAGGGGCACCCTGGCGCCTATTCCCACCTCGCCTGCAGGCAGACCCTGCCGCATGCGGAGGCCGTCGCCTGCGCCTCGTTCGAGGACGCCTTCGCCGCCGTGCGCGAGGGCGGGACGGACCTCGCCATGATCCCCATCGAGAATTCGGTCGCGGGCCGCGTCGCCGACATCCACCAGCTCATGCCGCAGGGCGAGCTGCACATCGTCGGCGAAACCTTTCTCCGGGTGAACCACCAGCTCCTGGCACCCGCGGGGAGCCGGCTCGACCGGCTGACCCACGTCCACAGCCACGAGCAGGCGCTCGGCCAGTGCCGGCGCTACCTGCACGACCGAGGGCTCGTGCCCGTGGTCGAGGCCGACACGGCCGGCGCCGCCCGCGAGGTGGCGGAGCGGTGCGAACCGGGACATGCCGCGATCGCCTCGAGCCTCGCCGGCGAGATCTACGGTCTCGAGGTGTTGGACGCGGACATCGAGGACGCCGACCACAACACCACGCGCTTCGTGATCCTGGCGCACGCGCCGTGGACGCCGCCGGCGGACGACGGGCTCGTCGTCACGACCTTCGTCTTCCGCGTCCGCAACGTCCCGGCGGCGCTCTACAAGGCCCTCGGCGGCTTCGCCACCAACGGCGTCAACATGACCAAGCTCGAGAGCTACGTCGACGCCAGCTTCAACCAAGCCCGCTTCTACGCCGACGTGATCGGCCACCCGGAAGCGACGCCGCTCGCCAACGCGCTCGAGGAGCTGGCCTTCTTCTCCGACGAACTGCGCATTCTCGGCACCTATCGCGCCCATCCCTTCCGCGGGCTCTGAGCGAGCGCGCACCGGCGCCGGAGCCCCTGCATGGCCGACCCCGATCGCACGCCGATGCAGCAGGTGATCGCGCGCTTCGGCTTGGCGCACGATCCGGTGCTGGAGCGGCTGCGGGAGCGGCTCGGCTGGCTCGGTGAGCAGGCGCGGACGGCGCCACGCCGCGCGCTTCTGCTCGTGAGCCTCGCCTGGGGCGTACCGCTCCTGCTGACCGCCGCCCAAGGGACTGCCTGGGGACCCGCCGTCGCCAACCCGTTCCTCGGAGATTGGCTGATCTGGGCGCAGTACGTCGTTGGCGTGGCGGTCCTGGTCGGCATGGTTCGACTGGTCGACCAGCGACTGCGCCTGCACTTGCGCCATTTCGTCGACGCGCCGCTGTTGGCGCCCTCGGCGATCGTCCCGGCGGCGGCTGCCGTGGAGCGCGCGCTGGCGCGGGCGCAGAGCCCGTTCGCGGCCGGCCTTTGTGCGCTGGTCGCGTTCGCCGCGTCGCTGCTGAGTACGTGGCTGGTGGTGCTGCGCGACCGCGATACGTGGATGCTGGCAGAGACGGGTGGCGAGCCGGCGCTCAGCTTGGCCGCTTGGTGGTGCCTTTTGGTGAGCGGGCCGCTGTTCTGGTTTTGCTGTGCCGGCGGCTGTGGCGCCACGCCGCCTGGGGGCTGTTGTTGCGCGACCTCGCCCGGCTCGATCTCAGGCTCACGGTGACGCACCCGGACGGTGTCGGCGGGCTCGGCTTCGTCGGGCAGTATCCCAATGCGTTCGCCGCCCTCGTCTGCGCCATGACCGTCAGCGTTGCGGCGATCATCGCCCGCGGCTTCGCCGAGGACGTGCTCACGCTCGCCACCTACAGCAAGATCATGGGCGGCTGGCTGACGCTGGTCGTGGTCCTGTTCGCCCTGCCGCTCGCCGCCTTCGGACCTACGCTCAGGCGGCTCAAGCAGGCGACCATGCTGGCGGCGAGCGCTCAGGCGATGCGCCATTTCCACGCCGCCGAGCGGTCGGCCCTGGAGAGCAACGTCGCCGCGCCGGAGGACGCGTCAGCGGCCGCAACGGCGGAGGTCCCGAACCCGCAGGCCATCTACGCGGCGGCACTGAAGCTCGGCACCATCCCCTACGACCGCACGGCCATCGTGCCGCTCGGGGCCGCGGCGCTCCTGCCCTTGGTGGCGGCGGGGGCGACCAACCTGCCGTTCCAGGAACTGTGGCGCGCGGCGCGACGGCTGCTTCTGCTGTGACGCCGATGGCCTCGGTGCATCCAAGGTCGCAGGGCCGCGGGGCTTGCTGGCCGCCCGTGGGCCGTGTCAACCCGTGGTGGGTATCGTAGTGCAGATATCGGTATCCGAATGGCGAAGAGCAGTCCGCCCGCCGACGCGCCTCGTCTGGCGCAAATCGATCTCGGTGCGAAGCTGGCGCGCGCCGACTACGACTCGAAGTTGCCGGAGCTGCAGCTCGAGCTCGCGCGCGTCCAGCAGGCCTATCTGTTCTCCGGCGACAGCGCCGTCGTCGTCTTCGAGGGCTGGGATGCCGCCGGCAAGGGCGGCACCATCCGCCGCATGTCCGTCTCCCTCGACCCGCGCAGCTTCAAGGTCTGGCCGATCGGCGCACCCAGCCCCTATTACCTCGAACGGCATTTCCTCGCCCGCTTCTTCGAGCGGTTGCCGCCGCAGGGCGCGATCGCGGCCTTCGACCGCTCCTGGTACGGGCGGGTGCTGGTCGAGCGGGTGGAAAAGCTGACCCCGAAATCGCGCTGGCGAGCGGCTTATCGGGAGATCAACGCATTCGAACGCATGCTGGTCGACAACGGTACCCGAATCGTCAAGCTGTTCCTCCACATCAGCCCCGAAGAACAGCTCCGCCGCTTCGAGGAGCGGCTGCTCGACCCGCTGAAGCGCTGGAAGCTCTCGTACGAGGACTTCCGCAATCGCACCGAGTGGAAAGCCTACGAGACGGCCATCGACGAGATGTTCGAGCGGACGTCGACCACGGCCGCGCCGTGGCTGGTGGTCCCGTTCGAGGACAAGCGCTATGGCCGCATCATGGCGATCCGGGCCATCGTCGACAGATTGAAGCAGGACGTCGACTTGCGCTCGCCCACCCTCGACGAACGCGTCCTCGACGCCGCGCGCCACCACCTCGACATTCCACCTGATCTCCTGCCGCGCCTGACCGGGCGCACCGAGTGAGCCGCCGCACTCAGCGCCGCGGCTGGCCGGTGCGCGGGTCGATCTTCAGCTCGATCTTGCGGCCGTCGCGGGTGACGTACTCGACCTCCCAATAGCCGTCGTCGTCCCACTCGATCTCGTCGAAATAGCGAAAGTCGGGCCGTTGCTCGACCGCGCGGACGATGTCGGACAGGCGCATGCCGTCGGCCGGCGGCGCTGCCGCCGCCGCGGCGGCGAAGGAGACGGCAAGGGCGAGGGCGACGGGCAGGGACGGGCGCATGCGCAACTCCTTGGCAGCGACGGCGAGTGGGCAGGGGGTGCGCCCCCTTGCATCCTCCGACGGCGTCGCTGACCTAGCGCCGTCCGAGAAGTGCCGCAACCGACGCCATGTCGTCGACCACGCGGTCGGCGCCGAGGCCGTGGAGGACGGCACCGTGGGCGTCGCTGTCGACGTGGCTGCCGCCGGTGAAGCCGATCACGGTCATGCCGGCGGCCTTGCCGGCGCGGACACCCGCCGTGCTGTCCTCGATCACTGCCGTCCGCTCCGGCGCTGCACCCATCGCGCGTGCCGCGTGGAGGAAAAGATCCGGCGCCGGCTTGCCGCGCTCGACCATGACCGCGCTGAAGACGTGTCTCCCCAGCAGCTCCCAAAGCCCGGTCAGCTCGAGCGAGCGGCGGATGCGCTCGGGCGTGCTGGAGGAGGCGACGGCATAGGGTAGGCGGAGGCCGCGCACGAGATCCGCGACGCCGGGGATGGCGCGGAGCTCGCGGGCGGACAGATCGAGTGCGGCGCGGTCGAGGCGGGTCTGCGTGTCGGGCGGGAAGGTCACGCCGAACTCGGCGGCGAGGGCTTCGCACATGCTCTTGTCGCTCGTGCCCATGAACCGGCGCAGCACCGTGGCCTCGTCCAGGTCGATGCCGATCTCGCGCAGGACGACGGCGGTCGAGCGGGCGCTCAGGTGCTCGCTGTCGACCAAAACGCCGTCGCAGTCGAACAGCACCAGATCGAAGTCGCTCACGACGAGGCCTCCAGGGCACGGGCGACGCGGCCCGTGGCCGGACGGCCGAGGACGCGGCAGATGGCGCGGCCGGCGGCGGCCAGGCGGTCGAGGTCGATGTCGGTGCGCACCCCCATGCCGTCGAGCATGTAGACGAGGTCCTCGGTGGCGAGGTTGCCGGCGGCGCCCGGTGCGAAGGGACAGCCGCCGAGCCCTGCCACGGACGCGTCGATCACCGTGACGCCCCGTTCCAGCGCCGCCAGCACGTTGGCGAGCGCTTGGCCGTAGGTATCGTGGCCGTGCCAGGCGATCTGCGCGATCGGCACGCCGGCCGCGACGGCGTCGATCACCGCCTCGGTGTCGCGCGGCGTGGCGCGGCCGATGGTATCGCCCAGGCTGACCTCGTCGCCGCCCGCCGCGAGGAGGCGTTCGGCGAGGCGGGCGACGACGCTCGACCGGATCGGCCCCTCGTAGGGACAGGCGACGACGCAGGAGAGGTAGACGCGGACGAAGCGGCCTTCGGCCTTCGCCCGGGCGATGATCGGCACGAGACGCCCCACCGCCTCCTCGATGCTGCAGTTGGTATTCTTCCGCGAGAAGCTCTCCGATGCGGCGGCGAAGACGGCGATCTCGGGCACTTCGGTTGCGAGCGCGGCCTCCAGGCCCTTGGCGTTGGGCACCAGCACGGCGGTGCTGGCGCGCAGGAGTGGCAGGCTTTTCACCAGGGCACCCGTGTCGGCCATCTGCGGCACCCAGGCGGGCGAGACGAAGCTGCCCACCTCGATGCGTGGACAGCCGGCCTCGTCGAGGGCTTCGATCAGCGCCAGCTTGGCCGCCAGCGGCACGGCGCCGGTCTCGTTCTGGAGGCCGTCACGCGGGCCGACCTCGACGACGGTGACCTCGGCAGGCGTCCTCACGTCCCCGCCTCCTCCGGTTCCACGTCCACCAGCGGGTCGCCCGCCGCCACCTGCGCGCCGACGGCGACGGCGACCGCGCGGACCCGGCCGGCGATCTCCGCCGTGACCCGGTGCTCCATCTTCATCGCCTCCAGCTTCACCAGGAGCGCTCCCTTGTCGACACGATCGCCCGCGGCGACGGCAAGTTCGACGATCCGCCCCGGCATCGGCGCCCGGGCCACGCCTTCGGCGGCACCCTCGTCCGCCCCCGAGGCGACGGCGGCGACCCGCACCAGCCGCACGTCACCCTCTGCGGTCGCGACCCAGCGAGTGTCGCCATCGCGGACGACCGTGCCGGCAATGCGGCGCCCGTCCACCTCGATGACGGTTTCGGCGTCATCGGCGCGCACGTCCATGCGCTCCGACCGCGCACCGTCGTCGACGCGCCAGCCGGTGCCTTCGCGCAGCACCCGGACCTCGATCCGTCGGCCGCCCAGGCCGAGGCGCACCGCCTGCGCCGCCGGGCGGCCGAGGCGAAAGCCGTCGATGGCCTGGAAGGGGCCGTGCGGGTTGCCCCCCGTGGCGGCGAGCGTCCGCGCGCGGGCCTCCCGCTCGGCCAGTCGGTCGGCCGTGGCGAGGCGGATGGCGTCGGCCTCCAGGCTTGCGGGCAGCGGATGCGCCGTCCGTTCCAGATACGTCGTGTCGACGGCGTTCCGCCGTACCGCGTCGTCGGCGAGTACGGTGCGGAGATAGCCGCGATTGGTGGCCAGTCCCACGAGCCGCGTCGCCGCGAGGGCTTGGTCGAGGCGGGCGAGGGCGGTCGCGCGGTCGGGGCCGTGGGCGACGAGCTTGGCCAGCATCGGGTCGTAGTCGAGGCCAACCGTGTCGCCCTCCCGCACGCCGGTCTCGACGCGGAGCTGCGGGGACGGCTCGGGCCAGCGGACGGCGTGCAACAGGCCCGTCGCCGGCAGGAAGCCCGACGCCGGATCCTCGGCATAGAGCCGCGCCTCGATGGCGTGGCCGTTCGGCCGAAGCGCGTCCTGCGGGAAGGGCAGGGGCTCGCCGGCGGCGATGCGAACCTGCCATTCCACAACGTCGACTCCCGTGACCATCTCCGTGACCGGATGTTCGACCTGGAGGCGCGTGTTCATCTCGATGAAATAGGGTTCGCCGTCGGCGTAGAGGAACTCGACGGTGCCCGCATTGACGTAGGTCACGGCCTCGGCGGCGCGCACGGCAATGGCCCCGAGCCGTGTCCGCGCGGCGTCGTCGAGCGTGGGCGAGGGGGCTTCCTCGATCACCTTCTGGTGGCGACGCTGGAGCGTGCACTCGCGCTCGAACAAAAAGAGTGTGCGACCGTGGCCGTCGGCGAGCACCTGCGCCTCGATATGGCGGGCGCCGACGAGGTAGCGCTCGAGGATCAGTCGGCCGTCGCCGAAGGCGCGCTCGGCCTCGTTCCGGGCGGCGCCGAGCGCGGCCTCCAGGTCGGCCGTGCGCTCGACCACGCGCATGCCCTTGCCGCCGCCACCGGCAGCCGCCTTCACCAGCAAGGGAAAGCCGATCCGCTCGGCCTCGGCGACGAGCCGTGCGCTGCTCGCACCCTCGCCCGCGTATCCCGGTACGCAGGGCACGCCCGCCGCCGCCATCAGGCGCTTCGCCTCGTCCTTCGACCCCATCGCCCGAATGGCCGCGGGTGGCGGGCCGACGAAGACGAGCCCGGCGGCGGCCACGGCCTCGGCAAAGTCGGCGTTCTCGGCCAGGAAGCCGTAGCCCGGATGGATCGCTTCGGCACCTGCGGCCTTGGCGGCGGCGACGATGCGGCGGCCGTCGAGATAGGCCGATGCCGGGCCGATGGCGACGGCGCGGTCGGCCATCGCGACGTGCAACGCCGTCCGGTCGGGCTCGGTGTAGACCGCCACGGTCTCCACCCCCAATAGCCGACAGGTGCGGGCGATGCGGCAGGCGATCTCGCCGCGATTGGCGATCAGGATGCGGCGGAACACCCTCGCCTCAGCTCCAGTCGGGCGGGCGCTTGGTGAGGAAGGCGCCGAGCCCCTCCTTGGCCTCGTCGCCGGCGCGCAGCCGCGCGATCAGGCGCACCGCTTCGTCCAGCCGGGCATCGTCGGCCGGGTGCGTCGCCACCATCGCCACCAGCCGCTTCGCCTCGGCGAGCGCCACGGGCCCGCCCTGGAGCACGTCCGTGACGATGCGGCCGACCGCCTCGTCGAGCGCCTCCTCGTCGCGGGCGACCTCGTGGACGAGGCCGATGGTGAAGGCACGCCGCGCATCGATCCGTTCGCCCGTCAAGAAGAGCCGTCGCGCTTGACGCTGACCGATGGCGCGGACGACGAAGGGCGAGATGACGGCGGGCACGATGCCGAGCCGGACCTCGGTGGTGGCGAAGACGGCGCGCTCGACGGCGACGGCGACGTCGCAGGCGGCAACCAAGCCCACGCCGCCGCCGATGGTGGCGCCGTTGACCCGCGCGACGGTGGGTTTGGCTAGCCGGTCGAGCGTGGTGAGCAGCTTGGCGAGCGCTTCGGCGTCGGCCAGGTTCTCGGCCTCGCCATAGCCGCCCGCCCGCTTCATCCAGCCGATGTCGGCGCCGGCGGAGAAGCTGCGGCCGGCGCCGGTCAGGACCACGAGGCGCACGTCGTCGGCCGCCTCCGCCGCCTCCAATGCGGCCGTCAGCTCGGCGATCAGCGCATCGTCGAACGCGTTGTGCACCTCCTCTCGGTTCAAGGTCAGCGTGCGCACGCCGTTCGGCGCATCGGCGGTCTCGACCAGATGGGGCGTCACCTTCGTCTCCTCGGCTACATGCGGAACACGCCGAAGCGCGTCTCGGGGATCGGCCGTTCCAAGGCCGCGGCGAGGCCGAGAGCGAGGACGCGCCGCGTATCCGCCGGATCGATCACCCCGTCGTCCCAGAGGCGCGCGGTGGCGTAGTAGGGATGGCCCTCGGCTTCGTACTTGGCCCGGATCGGCGCCTTGAACGCCTCTTCCTCCTCGGCGCTCCAGCTCTCGCCCCGCGCCTCGAGGTTGTCGCGGCGCACTTGCGCCAACACGCTCGCCGCCTGCTCGCCACCCATCACCGAGATGCGGGCGTTGGGCCACATCCAGAGAAAGCGCGGGCCGTAGGCGCGACCGCACATGCCGTAATTGCCGGCGCCGAAGCTGCCGCCCACGATCACGGTGAGCTTGGGCACTTGGGCGCAGGCGACGGCCGCGACCAGCTTCGCCCCGTCCTTGGCGATGCCGGCGCTCTCGTAGGCGCGGCCGACCATGAAGCCCGTGATGTTCTGCAGGAACACGAGCGGGATCCGCCGTTGGCAGCACAGTTCGACGAAATGCGCGCCCTTCAGGGCACTCTCGCCGAACAGCACGCCGTTGTTGGCGACGATGCCGACCGGATAGCCCCAAAGCCGGGCGAAGGCGCAGACCAGCGTGGTGCCGTAGCGGTGCTTGAACTCGTCGAAGCGCGAGCCGTCGACGAGCCGGGCGATCACCTCGCGCACGTCGTAGCTCTGGCGCGGATCCGCCGGGATCACGCCGGCCAACTCGGCCGGATCGTAGCGTGGCGGCTCCGGCTCGCGCCGCTCCACCTCGGCGCGGTGCCTGGGGCCGAGCCCTTGGACGATGGAGCGGGCGATCTCCAGCGCGTGCAGGTCGTTCTCGGCCAGATGATCGGCGACGCCCGAAAGCCGCGTGTGGACGTCGCCGCCGCCCAGCTCCTCGGCCGTCACCACCTCGCCGGTCGCGGCCTTCACCAAGGGGGGGCCGGCGAGGAAGATGGTGCCCTGCTCCTTCACGATCACCGCCTCGTCGGCCATCGCCGGGACGTAGGCGCCGCCGGCGGTGCAAGAGCCCATGACCACCGCGATCTGCGGGATGCCCTCCGCCGACATGGTCGCTTGGTTGTAGAAGATGCGGCCGAAATGGTCGCGGTCGGGGAACACCTCGTCCTGGTTCGGCAAGTTCGCCCCGCCGCTGTCGACGAGATAGACGCAGGGCAGGCCGTTGGCGGCGGCCACCTCCTGAGCGCGGAGGTGCTTCTTGACGGTCAAGGGATAGTAGGTGCCGCCCTTCACCGTCGCGTCGTTGGCGACGATCACGCACGGCCGACCGTGGATCGGGCCGATGCCCGCGATGATGCCCGCCGCCGGGACCTCCTCGTCGTAGACCCCGTGCGCCGCCAGCGGCGACAGCTCCAAGAACGGTGCGCCCGGATCGAGCAGCCGGTCGACCCGCTCGCGCGGCAACAGCTTGCCACGGCCGAGGTGCCGCGCGCGGGCACGTTCGGGACCGCCCTGGGCCGCTTGGTCCAGCTTGGCGCGGAGGTCGGCGACGAGCCCCGCCATCGCGTCGGCGTTGGCAACAAACGCATCGCTTCCAACCCGGAGACGGCTCTCCCAGACCGGCATCGCACCTCGCATTCCCGTTGCGGTGGCGTTAGCAGGAAGCGAGGCCCATGGGAACGACGGCGGCGCAGAGAACGATGGCGACGACGACACTGCCCCTGCGCGACCGTCTGCTGGCGGAGGCCGAGGTCGAGGCCGAGATTACCGTCAGTTGGGTGCGGCTGTTCGTGGCGCTGGCGCTGGCCGGCGTGCTCGCGACGGCCATGGCCGTCCTCACCTTCGATCCGCCGCTGCACGACGGCGGTGCTGCGGACGCGGTGGCACCGGGCGGGTTCCGCGTCGGCAACGCCTGGCTCGTCGTCGTCGGTTTCGTGGGCCTCGCCGTCGTCTCCTTGTGGGTCGCGCGCAGCGGACGGTTGCGGCCGTGGATGCCCTGGGTGTTCACCACGGGCGATGCCGTCCTGGTGATCGCCAATCTCAATTTCAGCCTGACCAACCAGCATTTCTCGGCCGCCTTCGCGCCCTTGTTCCCGGCCGTCTGGGTGGCGCCCCTGGTCGTCGCCTTCGGCGTGCTGCGCTATCGGCCGGGCCTTCAGGCCTATGCCGGCCTGCTGCTGCTCGCCGGGCTCGGCTGGCTCGCCACCGTCCACGTCGAGACGGCGCACCTGCACCTGCCGCCGCACCTCTTCCAGGGACCGCCCAATGCCGCGCGCGTCGCCATGTTCGCGGGCCTCGTCGCGGTGCTGGTGGTGGCCGCGCACCGGCGCCGGTTGCTGCTCACCCGCACCATCGACGAGTTCGTGCGCCGCGCCGAGTACCAGCGCTACCTGCCGCCGGAGGTGGCGGGGCTGGTCGCGCGGGGCGAGGTCGAACGGCTGCGCCGGGGCTGGCGCGCCGAAGCCGCGATCCTCCTCGTCGACATCCGAGGTTTCACGCAGCGGGCCGAGCATCTGGCACCCGAAGCGCTCGGGCGCTTCGTTACCGACTTCCGCCGCCGGGTGCTGGCCACCGTCACCGCCCATGGCGGCATGGTCGACAAGTTCGTCGGCGACGGCGCGGTGATTCTGTTCGGGGTGCCGGAGCCTTCCGCCACCGCCGCCCGTCAGGCGCTCGCCTGCGCGAAGGTGCTGGCGGCCGAGCTGCGCGAGGCGGGCGGGATGCCCCTACGGCTCGCCGTCGGCGCCCATTGGGGCGAGGTTTTCGCGGGGGCCGTGGGCGACGACGCGAGGCTGGAGTTCACCGTCCTCGGCGACAGCGTCAACGTCGCCTCCAGGCTGGAAGCCGTGGCCAAGGCGATGGACCTGCCCTTGGTCGCCAGCGGCGCGCTGCTGGCGGCGGCGGGCGCGGAGCCGGCGCGGGGCTTCGAGCGCCTGCCCTACGACCATGTCCGCGGCCGCGAAGCCGAACTGACCTGTTACGGTTGGCACGGCTGAGGGGCGGGCGGCCGCGCTCAGCCGCCCGCGTTCAGCACCAGCGCGAACGCGACCGCGAGGGCGAGGACGAAGGCGGTCAGGGCGAGCGCCAGGACGACGGCGAGACGGGCGCGGAGGCCGGCTTCCTCGATCATGCCAGTTCGAAGATCTCGTTGTGAATGTGGTGAAGGGGAACACCGCGCCGGCGGAGTGCCGCGTCGACGGCGCTGACCATCGGCACCGGGCCGCAGAGGAAGTGCGGCCAGTCGACTTGGGCGCTGGTGAGGTGGCGGTCCAGCAGGTCGGCGTCGATGAGCCCGGCCTCGCCCTGCCAGCCCTCCGGCGGTTCCTGCAGCACATGCACCAGCGTCAGGTCGAGCGCGCCCTCGAGCAGCGCCAACTCGTCGCGGAAGGGGATGCTCTCCCAGTCCGGATTGCCGAAGAGCAGCGTCGCCGGTCGCCGGTCGCCCCGCTCGGCCATGGCGCGGAGATTGGCCAGGATCGGCGTGATGCCGATACCGCCCGCGACCATGACGAAGCCCGCGGCGTCCCGGTGGCGGTCGATGGAGAACACCCCGTAGGGACCGTCGAGATAGGCGGTGGTGCCGGCTGCCACGGTCTCGGTCATGTGCGTGAAGTCGCCCGCCGGGCGGATCGAGAACTCGATGCGCGGTGCCGCCGTCGGCGTGTTGGCGATGGTGAAGGGATGCTCGCGCAGGAAGAAGGGGGAGGTGTTCAGGGTGAGCCATGCGAACTGGCCCGGCAGCCAACTGCCGATGCCGGCGTGGCCCACCGGCTCCAGCACCAGCGTGTGCGCACCGCCCTGTTCCTTCCGGTTCTCGGCGACCCGCCAGGGTTCGCGCAGTTGATGCCACGGCTTCACGACGCGAACCCAGACCAACAGACCCAGAAAGCCCAGGGTGACACCGAGCCAAAGGGCCGCCGTGCCCGCCGTGCCGGTATAGTTGCCGATCCCGAGGACGTGGGCGATCGCGGCGACGAAGCCGAGGGCGGCGAGCCCTGCATGCAGGTGGCGCCAGAGGCCGTACTCCAGCCGGAGGCGCTTGCGGAACTCCGAACTGACGACGATCACCAGAAAGCAGAGCATGGCGAGCCGGCCGGCGGTCAACTCCCAGTCGGATTCGAGCGGGTTCAGGACACCGAGGGCCTCTTGGTAGCCGAGATAGAGGATCGCGAAGTGGCCGAGGGCCAGGGTCACCGCACCCAGCGCCATGAAGCGATGGAACAGGTAGAGCGCGTCGATGCCGAAGGGCTGGGTCATGCGGCGAAAGCGTGCCGTGAGCGCGAATTGGAGCGCGAACATGGCAAGCGCGCCGAAGCCGAGCCCCATCGAGAAATCCCACCAGAAGCCACGTCCCGCCGGCACCTCGCCCGTGAGCAGGACCATGAAGGGCAGGGTGAGGACCGCGAAGGCGGCGGCCGTCCACGACGCGGCACTCCAGGACAAGCGGCCGATTCCTTCTTGCTGTACCCGACGAACGGGCAGTGACCCGTGGGTAACGTTCGCCGCTCGCGACCGTTCCCTACTAGCCCGAGCGGTCGAGGGTGGGCAACCTGCGGACCGCACGGGAACGTTCGGCCCGAGCCGGCGTTCGCGAGGGGGAGAGACGGAAGAGGGTCCGCCGCATGACTTCGACCTCGATCGCCTATTGCGGCCTGGCGCCGACACCCGCCGAGGTGCTGCTCGCCTGGAACCTCGACCCGTTCCTGCTTGTCGGGCTCACCGCATTCGCCGGCGTCGTCGCGCGCGGGGCCGCGGACCGGCGGGCCGGCTGGGCGGCACTCGGGCTCGCCGTCGTTCTTTTCGTGTCGCCGCTCTGCGCGCTGACGGCGGCGCTCTTCTCGGCCCGCGTGTTGCACCACGTCGTGCTGATCGTGGCGATCGCCCCTTTGCTGGCGCTGGCGTTCCCGCTGCGGCGGCTACCGGCGGTGCCGGCCGGTGCGGCGTTGCTGCTGCACTGGGTCGTGCTGTGGCTGTGGCACGCGCCTTTGGCCTATGCCTGGGCACTGGACACGGTTGCCGGCTACTGGCTGATGCAGGCGACGCTGCTCGCCTCGGCCTGGTTGCTCTGGCGCGAGGTCGTGATCGGCACCGCCGGCCGGGCCACCGCCCTCCTGCTCGGCACCGTGGCGCAGATGGGCCTGCTCGGCGCGCTGATCGTCTTCGCGCCGGTGCCGCTCTACCTCGTCCACTTGGCGACGACGGCACCTTGGGGGGTCACGCCGTTGCAGGACCAGCAGCTCGCGGGCCTCTTGATGTGGGTGCCGGCGATGCTGCCCTACCTCGGCGTGGCGTTGCGCCTCGGCTGGCGGGAACTGGAAGCGGCGGAGCGCCAGCGGTGACCGAGACGGCGCTCTGGCTGATCAAGGCGCTGCATGTCGCCACCATCGCGCTCTGGGCGGGCGGGCTGTTGACCCTGCCGTTCCTATTGGTGCAGCGCCGCCGGGTTGCGGGCGAGGCGCTGCACCGGCTGCACGCGATGACCCGTTTTTTCTACACGGCGCTGGTCTCGCCCGCCGCGTTCCTCGCCATCGGTTCGGGTACGGCGCTGATCTTTCTCCAGGCCACCTACGTCGAGTGGTTCTCGGCCAAGATGGCGTTCGTCGGCCTGTTGGTGGTCCTGCACGTCGTGATCGGACTCGAGGTGGTCGCCGTGTTCACCCACGAGCGCGACTTCGGCAGGCTCGGCGCGACGCTGCTCACGGTCGGCCAACTCGTCGCCATCCTGCCGATCCTTTGGTTCGTGCTGGCCAAGCCCGACCTCGACGCTGCCGCCTTTCGTCCCGACCTGTTCGAGCCCGGCGCGCTCGGCCGCTGGCTGGAGCCCCTCACTGTTTGGGCGAAACCATGATGCCGACGCCGTGGTCGAAGACCAGCTTGCCGCCGTGCCAGCCGGCAAGGCCGGTGAAGACGGTAGCGAGCAGCGAGAGGCCCAAGCCGTGCGGCAGGACGGCCTCCGGCGCGACGATCCGCAGGCCCCAGTTGGCACCGGCGACGGCGAGCAGCGTCATTGCCGCCACCGCATGGGTCCAACTCGCCACGCGGATGCGGATGCCCTTGACCAGCAGCAGCTCCGCCGTACCCACCAGGCCCGCCGCGACGCCGGTGGCGAAGGCGAAGCCAGCCGACCACAGGCCCACCCGCAGCCAGAAGGGGTCGCCCGTATACCAGAAGAACACGTCCACCCCGAGCGTGGCGATCACCAGCGCGATCGGGAAATGGACCATCATCGCGTGAATCGGGTGCCCCACCACGGCGATGGCGGAAGCGGTCGGGTGCTGGGCCAGGCGCTCGATGACCGGGC
This sequence comes from Geminicoccaceae bacterium, assembly GCA_050485385.1. Lineage (GTDB taxonomy): Bacteria > Pseudomonadota > Alphaproteobacteria > Geminicoccales > Geminicoccaceae > RECO01. The sequence continues at coordinate 30,867 of JBJHBG010000024.1, forward strand.
TGTTGCGGGCGGCGTCGTCGCTGGCGGCCGCCTGCTCGCCCGGATTGCGCTCCTCCGGCGGAATGCGGTCGGCGTGGCTCTGGCTCATCCTCTCCATCCGAGGTCGTTGGCGATCCTGGCCACCACGGCGCTCGCCGGCTGCGGCGGTCCCTACTCGACCCTAGAACCCCAGGGGCCGGCGGCAAGCTCCATCGCCGCCTTGTGGTGGGGCATGGCGATCGGCAGCGCGATCCTCTTCCTGCTCGTCATGGCGGCGTTTTGGGTCGCCGTCACACGGCCCGGCTGGGGGCGGCGGTTCTCGCCCCGGCAATGGATCGTGGGCGGCGGGTTGGTGCTGCCGGCGGTGGTCCTGCCACCCCTGGTCGTCTGGGCGCTGGTCGCGGGCGAGCGCCTGTTGCCGCTGCCCGGGCGCGACGTGCAGCGGATCGAGGTCACGGCCTATGCCTTCGGCTGGCGCTTCGCCTATCCCGACCACGGGGCGGCGACGACCGAGGGGGTCCTGCACCTGCCGGCGGGCGAGCCCGTCGACCTCGTCATCACCGCCGAGGACGTCATCCACTCGTTCTGGGTACCGGCCCTCGCCGGCAAGCTCGACGCCATCCCCGGCAAGACCAACGTGCTTCGCCTCCAGGCCGACCGGCCCGGCACGTTTCGAGGACAGTGCGCCGAGTTCTGCGGCATCGGCCACGCCTTCATGCGCTTCGCGGTCGAGGTGCATCCGCCGGACGCCTTCGCCGACGCCATCCGCGGCACGGCGGCGGAGGCCGGCGAATGAGCGATCCCGTCCGCCTGCACAACGAGCTTTCGCGCATCTGGCGCACCGGACCCGGCTGGCAGCGGCTCGGCGCCGTCAACCATTCGATCCTCGGCCTGCGCTTCATGATCACGTCGGCCGTGTTCTTCGCCATCGGCGGCGTGCTCTCGATGCTGATCCGAGCGCAACTGGCGACCGCCGAGTCGGCCTTCGTCGGCCCGGAGATCTACGGCCAGATCTTCACGATGCACGGCACCATCATGATGTTCCTGTTCGCGATCCCCATGCTCGAGGGGCTCGCGGTCTACCTGGTGCCGAAGCTCTTGGGCGCACGCGACCTCGCCTTTCCGCGGCTCACCGCCTTCGGCTACTGGTGCTACCTGTTCGGCGGGACGATTCTGATTGCAGCGATGCTGTTCGGCGTGGCCCCCGACACCGGCTGGTTCATGTACACGCCGCTCTCCTCGGACGTGTACACGCCCGGCATCAATGCCGACGTCTGGCTCCTGGGCGTCACGTTCGTCGAGATCTCGGCCATCACCCTCGCGGTCGAATTGGTCGTGTCCATCCTCAAGATGCGCGCGCCCGGCATGAGCCTCGTCCGCATGCCGATCTTCGGCTGGTACATTCTGGTCACGGCCCTGATGATGGTCGTGGGCTTTCCACCCCTGATCCTCGCCTCGGTACTGCTCGAGCTGGAGCGGGCGGCGGGGCTGCCCTTCTTCGACCCGACGCGCGGCGGCGATCCGCTCTTGTGGCAGCACCTCTTCTGGCTGTTCGGCCATCCCGAGGTCTACATCATCTTCCTGCCGGCCGCGGGTGCCCTCGCCACCCTCATCCCGGTCTTCGCCCAGCGCCCGCTGATCGGCTACCGCGCCTCGATCGCCGCCATCGTCGCCATGGCGTTCCTCAGCTTCGGCATCTGGGTGCACCACATGTTCACCGTGGGCATCCCGCACCTGGCGCTTGCCTTCTTTTCCCTCGGCTCGGCGTTGGTGGCGGTGCCGACGGCGGTGCAGATCTTCGCCTGGCTCGCCACGCTGGCCCACGGCCGCCCGCGCTGGGACGTGCCGATGCTCTACGTCTTCGGCTTCTTCTTCGTGTTCGTGCTGGGTGGCCTCACCGGCGTGATGCTGGCGATGGTGCCGTTCAACTGGCAGGCGCACGACACCTATTTCGTCGTCGCGCATCTGCACTACGTGCTGGTCGGCGGCTTCGTCTTCCCGCTGCTTGCCGCTCTCTACTATTGGCTGCCGCACGCGACCGGCCGCCAAGCGATCCACCGCATCGCCATCCCGGCCTTCTGGCTGATCTTCGTCGGCTTCAACCTGACCTTCCTGCACATGCACTGGACCGGGCTGATCGGCATGCCGCGGCGTGTCTTCACCTACGACGGCAGCGAGGGTTGGGAACTCCTCAACCTGTTCTCGTCCATCGGCGGCTTCGTCTTGACCATGGGCTTCGCCTTGATCGCCATGGACATCCTGCTGCAACGCCGGTTCGGCCGGCGCTTTCGCCGCGATCCCTGGCACGGCGCCACCCTCGACTGGGCCATGCCGACGCCGCCGGCCCCTTACGCCTTCGCCGCCATCCCCGAGATCGAGGCGCGGGCCGACGGGCTGGACCCTCGCCGCCTCGGCCCGCGGCTGGCGGCGGGCGACGGCTATTTGGCGCAGGCCCGCAACGGCTGGCAGGAGACGTTGGGCGTGCACATGACCAGCGGGCGGCCCGAGTACATCGTGGTCCTGCCGCGCGCAACGCGCCTGCCGCTCTACACCGCCCTCGCCACCGCCTTGGTCGTTCTCGCGCTCCTCTTTCGGCTCTACGAGGTCGCGGCGCTCGGCACCGCGCTGGTCGCCGGGCTCATGCTCTACGCGGCGCAAGGCGCTGGCCAGAAGGTCGATCACGGGCCGCTCGACGCGGGCCGCGGCGTCGCCTTGCCGGTCCACACGGAAGCTGCCGAACCGCCGCCCTGGTGGGCGTTGATCTTCGCGCTCGTCGCCAACGCGACACTGTTCGGCTCCCTGGTCTTCGGCGTCTTCTACCTCTGGCTGATCGCCGCCAACTGGCCGCCGCCGGAGGTGCTGGACGCCGGTTGGCGGATGCCCGTGGCCGTCGCCTTCGGCCTGATCGTGGCGCCGGTTTCGGCACGCGGCGCCCTTCGCGCGCTGGGACGGGGGGGCGCCGTCCTGCCGTGGATCGTCGGCGGCGCTTTCGGCGGTGCGGTGGCGCTGGCGGGCCTCTCGTGGCTGATCGTCGAGGCGTTGCCGGACCCAACGACGCACGGCTACGCCGCCGTCACCTGGGCGCTGCTTGCCTACGCGGCGTTGCACGTCGCCATCGGCGGCCTGTTCCTCCTCTCCAACGCGCTCCGCCTCCGCGCCGGCTATTTCGGCCCGAGGCGCACGCTCGACCTCCGGCTCACGCGGCTCTGGCAGGACTACACGGCCGTCACCGGCCTGATCGCCCTCGCCATCGCACTCGTCCTGCCCGAGCTTGCCGCCATCTCGGAAGCACGGCCGTGAGCGCCGGTCGGCCCGCGCATCTCCTGTGGCTGGTCGCCGGCTTCGGGCTTTGGAGTTCGGCGCTGGTGCTGATCTACGCCTTCCACGCCGTCGGCTGCGCCTACGGGCTCGCGCCCACGGGCCTCCGCCTGGGCATCGGCCTCCTCACCGTCGGCCACGCCGCCGTGCTGGTGCTGCTCGTTCGCGGCCTCGACCGCCGCTCGCCGCCGGGTGCCCTCGGCGCCGTCGCCCGCTGGACCATGGCCGCCGCGCTCGTCGCCACGATCGTCACCTTCGCGCCGCTCGTTACGCTGACCACCTGCGCGTGACGCCGTCAGATGCCGACGATGGGGTCGCCGCCGTTGGGGCAAAGGAGCTGGCCGGTCATGAAGCTGCCGCGCGGGCCGACGAGGAAGGCGATCCATTCGCCGATTTCCTCGGGCTCGGCCCAGCGCTCGACGAGGTTCTGCATCGCCTCCTCGCGGAGGGCGTCCTCGCCGTAGCGGAGCGTCATGCCGCTGCGGACCACGCCGGGCGCGAGTGCGTTGACCAGGATGCCGTGCGGCGCGAGTTCGCGCGCCCACGACTTCGCCAGCGCGATCACCGCCCCTTTCGCCGCCGCGTAGTGGCTGGAGCGCTCGAAGCCGACTTGGCCGCGGTTGGAGGCGATGTTGACGATACGGCCGAAGCCACGGCCCTTCATGCCCGGCAGTACGGCGCGGGTGGCAGCGAAGGTACCCCAGACGTGGACCTCGAACAGCCGGTCGTAGGCGGCGCGGTCGATGTCCTCCAGTTCGGCGTTGAAGCCCGGAACCCCCGCGTTGTTGATCAGGATGTCGACCGGACCCGAGGCTTCGACGGCGGCCACGAGTGCGGCCTCGTCGACCACGGAGCAGACGGCCGTCCGGCCACGGCCGCCCGCATCGCGCAGGATGACGAGCGTCGCCTCGGCGCCGGCTGGGTCCGCGTCCTGCACCACGACCTCGGCGCCATAGGCCGCGAGCGTCAGGGCGATACCGCGGCCGATGCCGCTGCCCGCGCCGGTGACGAGGGCGCGACGGCCCGCCAAGCTGCTCATCGGTCGATACCATTCCTTTCGGGGATCACACCCCGGAACACCAACTCCAGGTCCGCATGGATCGCCGCCTTCAGCTCGTCCTTGGTCATCACCTCGTTGGCGACCAGCCGCCCGAAGTGGTGGGTGCCGATGGCGGTGACGAGACCGGCGAGCCGGTCGACGTCGACGCCCGGCTGGAGGGCGCCACGCTTCTGGAAGGCCGCGAGCATCTGGCGGTAGTGGCGATGGATCAGGCGCACGAAGCGGTCGGCCACCCGGTGAGCGGCGGAGCCGGGCTCGCGATAGGGGGCGGAGAGGATGACCCGCCAGCAGCTTCGGTTGAGCGTCTCGAGCGCTTGATCGGCGAGCAGGCTCTCGAACGCGCGGATCGCCGCTACCGGGTCGCGCGGCGGGTTCCGCACCAAGGCGCGCCGCTCGCGCAAGGAGGCGCGAACGTGGCGCACCGCCAGCGCCGTCAGGATGTTCGGCTTGGTCGAGAAGTAGTTGTAGACGGTGGCCGGCGCCACGTCGGCGGCCTCGGCGATCTGTTCGATCCTGGTGTCGTCGTAACCCTGTTGCGCGAACAGGTCCGCCGCTGCCTCCAGCACCGTGTCGACGCGCGCTTGCTTGCGGCGCTGCCTTTGGCCGGCCAACGCTCTCCTCCACCACCCTCGGCATCGGATCCTAGGGTGCGAAAAAGTTGGAGTCGACTCCGATTTTCGACTTGACTCCAAATACGCACCCGCTGACGCTCCACTCGAGTGTCGATCCCCGTCGAGGCCTTCACCATGCCGCAACCCTACTCGCCATGAGCCGCCGGTGACCCTGGCCCTCATCGACAACCCGCCGCCCTGGCCAGGTGGGGCACGCTGCGCTGCCTGCCTTTCGTTCGATCTCGACGCCGAGAGCCTGTTGCACCTGAACCACCGCGAGACGGCCCACGCCCGCGTCGCCACCTCGTCGGCGCTGCGCTACGGGCCGGAGGTGGCGGTGCCGCGGCTCGTCCGCATCCTTGGTCATTTCGACCTGAGGCAGACCTTCTTCGTCCCCGGCTGGTGCATCGAGGCCTATCCGCGGGCGATCGAACTCTTGGACGAGGCGGGGCACGAGATCGGCCATCACGGCTGGCTGCACGAGCGGCCGAACCTGCTGACGGCCGACGAGGAGGCGCGGGTACTGGACCGCGCGCTCGTTGCCTTCGACCGCATCGTCGGCCGGCCGCCTAGGGGCTATCGAGCGCCGGCCTATGCGCTTTCGGACCGTACGCCCGCGCTCCTGGTCGAGCGCGGCTTCGCCTACGACGCCTCGCTGATGGGCGACGACGTACCCTATCTGATCGAGGCCGGCGGCGGCCGGCTGGTCGAACTGCCGGCCGACATCGCGATGGACGACTGGGTCCAGTACGTGAGCATGAAGGAGTTCGGCTACGCCATGCCGATCCGCGCCCCGATGCGGGCGATGGAGGTGTTCGAGGCGGAGCTGGACGCGGCCCGGCGGCACGGCGGGCTTTGGATCACCGTCTGGCACCCGTTCGTCTCCGGCCGGCTCGCCCGCGCCGAGGCCATCGTCGACCTGTTGGAACGGGTCGTCGCCAGGGGCGACGTCTGGCTGGCGCCCATGGCCGAGATCGCTGGTCATGTCGCCAAGCTCGTCGCCGAGGGCCGCTGGCAGCCGCGCGTCGACCGCCTGCCGTTTTGGGAGGGGACGGTCGACCACCTCGTCCCGTTCCGGCCGGCCTGAGATGAGCACGCCCCTTCACCGCGCTGTCGCCGGGTTGCCACCGCATTGTCTCGCGAATACCCGTGACCTCGGCCGCCTTCCTGCTCGACGCCATGCTCGCCAAGCGGCGCAGTTGACGGCCCAACCGGAGACGCCGACCATGTCCAAGGACCTGCACGACCGCCTCGCGAGGATGATCGCGAAGACCCGCTTTCCCTTCGCCGACCAGGTGGATTGGCCGAAGGACTACGTGACGATGGTCAACGTCGACGGTCCCGAGCGCGCCATCCCCGGCCCCGACGGCGAACACTATCCCGACATCGTCATCGTCGACGGCAAGGATCAGGTGCGCGAGGTTGGCGAGGTGGAACTCGCCGCCGACGAGGCGTGCCTGCCGATCTGGCAGGCCGGCTCGGAGGCCGCGGACGATCACACCGACAGCGGCGACAAGCACTTCTTCGTCTACGTGCCGGCGGGCGAGGAGGCGAAGGCGAAGGACCTGCTCGAGCGCCACGGCATCTCCTATGCCGGCGTGCGCGGCTGGGCCGTGGCCGACGACGGGGCGCTCGAGATCGTGCCGTTCGTTACCCCCGGCGAGGCCAAGGACCACAAGCCGACGCGCGCGGCCTGAGGAGGCGACACATGCCCGTCATCACCGTCCGTCAGGTCGCCGGCCGCTCGCCGGAGCAGAAGCGGGAGTTGGCCAAGCGCATCACCGACGTGGTGCGCGAGGTCAACGGCACCGCCCCCGAGCACATCCACGTCATCATCGACGAGGTGCCGGACGGCCACTGGCTGCATGGCTACGAGATCGTGGCCCTGCCTCGGCCCGACCAGAAGCCCGAGCCGTGAGCGAGACGACGGTCGCCGCTCGCTTGGTACGGACGCTGGAGGCGACCGGCGTCGAGGTCGTGTTCGGCATTCCGGGCGTCCACACGCTGCCGCTCTATGCGGCCCTCGGGGACAGTACGCTCCGCCATGTCCTGCCGGCGCACGAGCAGGGGGCTGCGTTCATGGCCGACGGCTATGCGCGCGTCACCGGCCGTTACGCGGCCTGCGCGCTGGTCTCGGGGCCGGGATTGCTGAACGCCGCGACCGCCATCGGCGAGGCCTATGCCGACAGCGTGCCGATGCTGGTGCTCACCACCGTCAACCGGCGCGAGCATCTGGGGTTGGGCAGGGGGGAACTGCACGAGTTGCGCGACCAGCGCCTGGCCCTCGCCGGCTGCGTCGAGACCGCGCTGACAGTGGGCGATGCGGCGGCATTGGACGGCGTCATGGCGGAGGCGGCCACGGCCCTGACCACGGGCCGGCGGCGACCGGTGGTGGTCGAGGTGCCGCTCGACGTGCTGCCGTCGGCCGGCCCCGACGGTGACGTGCGGGTGCCGGTGGTCCCGCCGCCGGTGCCGTCGGCGGCGACCCTCGCTGCTGCCCGCGAGCTGCTCGCCAAGGCCCGACGGCCGTTGATCCTCGCGGGCGGCGGCGCGGTCGAAGCGGCGGCGGAGGTGCGCGCTCTCCAGGCACGCCTTGGCGCCGTGGTAGCCGCGACCATCGCCGGCAAGGGCGTCGTGCCCGACCGGGCGCACGGCGCGCTCGGTCAAAGCCTGCGCGGCGCTGACGCACGCACCCTTGCCGCCGAGGCCGACCTCGTCCTCGTGGTGGGCTCGGAGCTGGCGAGCCGCGATTGCGGCCGGCTCGACTGGATGGACGGCAAACCTTTGGTGCGCATCGATCTTTGCCCGCGCACGCTGACTCGTGGCCGTGTGCCCGACCTGGCCCTGCTGGGCGATGCCAAGGCCGCGCTCGGCCTGCTGCTGGAGGGCTTGCCCGAGCGCGGTGACGGGGCCTGGGCCGCGCGGGCCGAGGCGGTCAATGCGGCGGCAAGGGCGGCTCGGTTGCGCGGGCGCGAGCATCAAGGGCGGTTCCTCGAGGCGCTGCGCGCGGCCCTGCCGGATGCCGCCATCGTCGCCACCGACATGACCCAGATCGCCTATACCGGCAACGTGGTGTTCGAGGCGCGCCAGCCGGCGACGTGGCTGCATCCCGCAGGCTTCGGCACGCTGGGCTACGCGCTGCCGGCGGCGATCGGCGCCAGGATCGGCCGTCCCGAGCGGCCGGTCGTGGCGCTTGCCGGCGACTACGGCTTCGGCTTCACCGCCAACGAGTTGGCCACCGCGCGCGACCTCGCCTTGCCCCTGCCCGTGATCGTCTGGAACAACGCCCGGCCGCTCGACGTGATCCGCGAGATGGAGATGGCCGGCATCGCCAAGCGGGTCGGGACCGACCCCGGACCGGTCGACTTCGCCGCCCTCGCCAGTGCCTATGGTTGCCGGCATGTCGCGGTCACACCGGAGGCGGGTCTTGTCGGTGCTCTCGAGGCCGCGTTCGCCGCCGCCGCGCCGACCGTGATCGAAGTCGACGCCGCAGCGGACCGGGAGGGGCTGGGGTGAGCGACGACCTGCGGCCCATCCCCGCCCGCCACGGCATCGCCGTGGAACTCGTGCGGGGCCAGCGGATCAAGGTGATCAACACCCACGGCCAGCAGGTTCTGGACACCTGGGCGTTCCGTGCGGACAACATGGCCGAGTATCTCAGCATGGAGCACACCCGCTCCGTCAACAGCCGCATCTATCCGCGACCGGGCGACGTGCTGGTCAGCACGCGCCGACGGCCCATGCTGACGCTGGTCGAGGACCGCTCGCCGGGCGACCACGACACGCTGCTGTGTGCGTGCAGCGCCGAGATCTATCGTGAGCTCGGGGTCGTGGGTCCTCACCGCAACTGCGAGGACAACCTGCACGAGGCACTCGCGGCCTTGGGGCTCGTCGCACTCTGCACGCCGGGGCCACTCAACCTCTTCATGAACACCCCGGCGGTCGCGGACGGCCGCATCGACCGGCGCCCGCCGACCGCCGCCGCCGGCGACCATGTGGTGCTGCGCGCGGAGATGGACCTCGTGCTGGTCTTTTCCGCCTGCCCACAGGACGTCACTGTGATCAACGGCGAGAACCGGCCGCCGCGCGGTGCGCATTTCGTGCTCGAATGACCACCGCCCCGCTGCTCGAGATCGAGGGGCTGACCAAGCGCTTCGGCGAACACGAGGTTTTGGCCGGTGTTTCCTTGACTCTGATGCCGGGCGAGGTGGTGGCGCTGATCGGCGCGAGCGGCTCGGGCAAGAGTACGCTGCTGCGCTGCGTCAACCTGTTGGAGGTGCCGAGCGGCGGGCGCATCCGCTTCGAGGGTGCCGAGGTCGACTACCTCAGGCGCCCCAGCCTTTGGCGCGGCCGACGGCACCTGACACGGCTGCGCAAGCGCATCGGCATGGTGTTCCAGCAGTACAATCTCTGGCCGCACATGACGGTCCTGGAGAACGTCATCGAAGGGCCGATGCGCGTACAGGGGCTCGGCCGTGTCCAGGCGGTGGAGCGGGCCGAGACGCTGCTCCGCCGCGTCGGGCTCCTCGACAAGCGCGATCAGTATCCGAGCCGGTTATCGGGTGGCCAGCAGCAGCGCGTGGCCATCGTCCGAGCGCTCGCCATGGAGCCCGCGCTGATGCTGTTCGACGAGGTCACCTCGGCGCTCGATCCCGAGCTGGTGGGCGAGGTGCTGGCGCTGATGGCGACGCTCGCCAAGGAGGGCATGACGATGCTCGTCGCAACGCACGAGATCGCCTTCGCCCGCGAGGTCAGCCACCGCACCATCTTCCTCGACCAAGGACGCATCGCCGAGCACGGGCCGTCGCGGCGGCTGCTCACCGCGCCCGAGGAACCGCGCACCCGGCAGTTCCTCGCCCGCGTGCTTCACCAGGACATGGCCCCATGACCGTCGACCTCCTGGAGCGCGCACTCCGCTGGTGGACCTCGGTCGAGGTGTACCTACCGGGCTTTCTGGGTGCTGCGTGGCTCGCCTTTCAGATCACGCTGGTGATCATTGCACTGACATGGGCGTTCGGCCTCCTGGCCGCGCTGGGCAAGCTCTCGCCGAGCCGCTGGCTGCGCTGGCCCGCCGGCTTCTACGTATGGTTCATCCGCGGCACCCCGACGCTGATCCAGATCTTTCTGTTCTACTTCGGCCTGCCGCAGCTCGGCGTGCGCCTCTCGCCCTTCGCCGCCGGTGCCCTGGCGCTCGGCATCAACGGCGGCGCCTATGTCGCCGAGATCGTGCGCGGCGGCCTCTTGGCGATCCCCAAGGGCCAGATGGAATCGGCGCTCGCCATCGGCCTGACGCCGGCCCAGGCGATGCGGCGCATCATCCTGCCGCAGGTGTTCCGTATCGTCCTGCCGCCGTTGACCAACGAGGCGGCGACCACCCTCAAGAACACCTCGCTCCTTTCCACCATCACGATCATGGAACTCACCCTACACACGCAGCTGGTGATCGCTTCCACTTATCGGCCGTTCGACTTCTACATCATCGCGGCCGTGCTCTATCTGATCATGACGACGGCGTTGACACAGCTCGCAGCATGGCTGGAACGGCGCTATCGGGTGGCGTATTGAGCGACGGGAGGACAGGACCGTGACCGTCGTCGATTCCCTTGCCGTGCCGCGCTTCGTGGGTGTGCCCAGCTTCATGCGCCTACCCCTGGCCGAGCCTGCCGGCGCCGACGCCGCCGTGCTCGGCCTGCCGAGCGATGCGGGCGGCCCCTACCGCACCGGGGCGCGTTTCGGCCCCAACGCCATCCGCGCCCAGTCCGTCATGCTGCGGCCGGTCAGTCCCTATCGCGGCAACGTCGACGTGTTCCGGCGGCTCCGTGTGGTCGATGCCGGCGACGCGCCGGTGGTGCCCGGCTACTTGGTCGAGACCATGGCGCATCTGGAGCGGTCGGTCGCGGCCGTGGTGGCCGCCGGCTGCACGCCCGTGGCGCTCGGCGGCGACCACTCGGTGAGCCTGCCGGCGCTGCGCGCGGTGGCGGCCGTCCACGGCCCGGTGGCGCTCGTCCACTTCGACGCCCACACCGACACGTGGGACGCCTATTTCGACGGCCTGCCCTACAGTGCCGGCACACCGTTTCGCCGTGCGGTGGAGGAAGGCCTGATCGACCCGGCGCGCTCGATCCAGATCGGCATGCGTGGCTCCTTGTTCGAGCCGACCGACCTCAGCCAGTCGGTGGACCTCGGCTTCGACGTGGTGACCACGGACGAGGCTTGCGCGCTCGGCGCCTTGGCGCTGGCGGCGCGCGTCGCCGCCCGGGTAGGGCAGGGGCCGGCCTATCTCAGCTTCGATCTCGACGTCGTCGACCCGGCCTCGGCGCCGGGCGTGCAGACGCCGGAGGCAGGCGGCCCCGATGGCCGTACGGTGCTCGGCTGGCTCAGGGCGCTGCATCCGATGCGGCTGGTGGGCACGGACGTGGTCGAAACCAACCCGCTCTACGACGGGCCGGGCCAGGTTACGGCCCTTCTGGCCGCGACGGTCGCCCTCGAACTGCTTACCCTCATCGCCGTCTCCACCCCCAGCGTCGAAAGGTGACGTTCATGCGTCTCGCCTCCCTGTTCGCCCCGCTGCTCGCCCTCGGTCTCGCCCACGCCGCCACCGCCGCCGACCTCGAGTTGAACGAGCCGGGCGTCTTGACGGTTTCCACCGAAGGCACCTTCCCGCCGTTCTCGATGCGCACGCCGCAGGGCCAACTCGACGGCGTCGAGATCCGCCTTTGGACCGAGATCGCCGAGCGGCTGGACCTGGAGTATCGGCCGATCGTCATGCGCTGGGAGTCGACCCTGGTCGGCCTGCTCGCCGGTCAGTTCGACGTGATGGGCACGACCATGGACGTCACGCCCGCGCGCCAGGAGCAAATCCTCTACTCCGACGGCTGGCTGCAATCGGGCGGCGTGCTCGTCGTGCGCGAGGGCTCGGACCTCGAGCGCGTCGAGGACATGGCCGGCCGCACCATCGGGGCGCTTGCTGCCTCCACCTACATCGAGAACGCCCAGCCCTACGGCCCCGCGGACATCCGTGCCTACCAGTCGGAGACCGACGCGCTACAGGATCTCGTAAACCGCAACATCGACGGCGTGGTGACCGACGAGGTGGCCGCCGCCTACGCCATCAAGACCTCGGGCCTGCCCTTGGTGATCGCCGAGGGCTACGTCAGCCAGGTGCAGAAGGGCTGGGGCTTTCAGAAGACCCGGCCGAACCTCGCCCGCGCCGTCAACGAGGCGCTCGCCGAGATGCAGGCGGACGGGACCTACGCGGCGATCATGACCGACCTTCTGGGCATCGTGCCGCAGCCCGACGAGCCGATCCGCAGCAACTTCTGAGGTCCTGACCTTGCCCCCTGGACGCAAGAACGCCCCGGCTTTGGGGCCGAGGCGTTTTCGTAAGTCGCTGATATTCTGGGATATATTTGGTTGCGGGGGCAGGATTTGAACCTGCGACCTTCAGGTTATGAGCCTGACGAGCTACCGGGCTGCTCCACCCCGCGTCGGGTGTGGTTGTTGTGAAGGGAGTTCTCTTGGGCGGTGGCTTGGATGGCCTGGCGGCGACCTACTCTCCCACGTCTAGGTGACGCAGTACCATGGGCGCTGAGCGGTTTCACGGCCGAGTTCGGAATGGGGTCGGGTGGTGCACGCTCGCTGTGACCACCAGGCCATCGAAGCCACCGAGGAATACCCTGCCTTGGGGGCGGGGCCACCCGCCGCGGCGCGGCGGGCGAGGTTGGGGAGTTGGACATGACGCGGGCCGACCGGCAGGGGTCGACCGAAGGTATGGGCGATGGGCTTGGTGCTGGAGTGGGGAGCTCTATCGAGCGATTAGGACCACTTAGCTGCACGCGTTGCCGCGCTTCCACATGTGGCCTATCGACGTGGTGGTCTTCCACGGCTCTTGGGCGAGACCTGGTTTCGAGGTGGGTTTCCCGCTTAGATGCCTTCAGCGGTTATCCCGTCCGAACTTAGCTACCCGGCTGTGCCGCTGGCGCGACAACCGGTCCACCAGAGGTTCGTCCACCCCGGTCCTCTCGTACTAAGGGCAGATCCTCTCAAGTCTCGAACACCCACGGCAGATAGGGACCGAACTGTCTCACGACGTTCTAAACCCAGCTCACGTACCACTTTAATCGGCGAACAGCCGAACCCTTGGGACCTACTTCAGCCCCAGGATGTGATGAGCCGACATCGAGGTGCCAAACAACCCCGTCGATGGGGACTCTTGGGGGTTATCAGCCTGTTATCCCCGGCGTACCTTTTATCCGTTGAGCGATGGCCCTTCCACTCGGGACCACCGGATCACTAGAGCCGACTTTCGTCTCTGCTCGGCCCGTCGGCCTTGCAGTCAGGCTGGCTTCTGCTCTTGCACGCTACGGACGGTTTCCGACCGTCCTGAGCCAACCTTCGCGCGCCTCCGTTACGCTTTGGGAGGCGACCGCCCCAGTCAAACTACCCGCCATGCAGGGTCCCGGACCCGGATCACGGGCCGCGGTTAGACACCAAACGACGCAAGGGTGGTATTTCAAGGGTGCCTCCACCCGAGCTGGCGCCCGGGCTTCGACGGCTCCCACCTATCCTACACATGCGACGTCTAGTGCCAGTGCAAAGCTGTAGTAAAGGTGCACGGGGTCTTTCCGTCTGACCGCGGGAACTCCGCATCTTCACGGAGAATTCAGTTTCGCTGAGCCGGTGTTGGAGACAGTGGGGCAGTCGTTACGCCATTCGTGCAGGTCGGAACTTACCCGACAAGGAATTTCGCTACCTTAGGACCGTTATAGTTACGGCCGCCGTTTACCGGGGCTTCGATTCGAAGCTTGCACCTCTCCTCTTAACCTTCCGGCACCGGGCAGGCGTCAGACCCTATACGTCGTCTTGCGACTTCGCAGAGCCCTGTGTTTTTAGTAAACAGTCGCCACCCCCTGGTCTGTGCCACCCCCCAATGGTTGCCCAATGGAGGGTCCCCCTTCTCCCGAAGTTACGGGGGCATTTTGCCGAGTTCCTTCAACACCGTTCTCTCAAGCGCCTAGGTATGCTCAACCAGTCCACCTGTGTCGGTTTCGGGTACGGTCTTACGCTGGGGCTATTTCCTGGACGACCTGGGCAGCCCCTCCAATCCGATAAGGAGAGACCACGGACGGTCGCCGTCACCACCAGCTGGCTCGGGACTATTCACCCGATTCCCATCGACTACGGCTTTCGCCCTCGCCTTAGGGGCCGGCTCACCCTGCGCGGATTAGCCTTGCGCAGGAACCCTTGGACTTTCGGCGACAGAGTTTCTCACTCTGTTCTCGCTACTCGTGTCAGCATTCGCACTTCCGATACCTCCACGAACCCTTCCGAGTTCGCTTCGCAGGCCTACGGAACGCTCCGCTACCGCGCCAACCAAAGGTTGGCACCCACAGCTTCGGTGCATGGCTTGAGCCCCGTTACATCTTCGGCGCGGGACAGCTAATAGACCAGTGAGCTGTTACGCTTTCTTTAAAGGATGGCTGCTTCTAAGCCAACCTCCTGGTTGTTTTGGCCGTCCTACATCCTTTCCCACTTAGCCACGACTTGGGGACCTTAGCTGGTGGTCTGGGCTGTTTCCCTCTCGACGACGGACCTTAGCACCCGCCGTCTGTCTGCCGAACTGAGACACCTCGGTATTCGGAGTTTGGTTAGGTTTGGTAAGCCTCGCGGCCCCCTAGCCCATCCAGTGCTCTACCCCCGAGGGCAATCGTTCGACGCGCTACCTAAATAGCTTTCGCGGAGAACCAGCTATCTCCGGGTTTGCTTGGCCTTTCACCCCTAGCCACAGGTCATCCCCGTCTTTTTCAACAGACGTGGGTGCGGTCCTCCAGTGGGTGTCACCCCACCTTCAACCTGCCCATGGCTAGATCACCCGGTTTCGGGTCGCATCCGCGTAACTCGCGCCCTGTTCAGACTCGCTTTCGCTACGCCTCCACCTCACGGCTTAAGCTCGCTACGCAAACGCACTCGCTGACCCATTATACAAAAGGTACGCCGTCACCCGCCCGCAACCGAGGTCGCGTCGGGCTCCGACTGCTTGTAGGCATCCGGTTTCAGGGTCTGTTTCACCCCCCTCGTCGGGGTGCTTTTCACCTTTCCCTCACGGTACTGGTTCGCTATCGGTCATCGAGGAGTACTTAGGCTTGGAGGGTGGTCCCCCCACGTTCGGACAGGGTTTCACGTGCCCCGCCCTACTCAAGTCTCCGACCTCGCCCTTCCCGTACGGGGCTGTCACCCGCTATGGCGGTCCTTTCCAGAACCTTCCGGTAAACTCGGTCGAAGCACTGGCCTGATCCCCGTTCGCTCGTCGCTACTGAGGGAGTCGCGGTTGCTTTCCTTTCCTCCGGTTACTGAGATATTTCAGTTCACCGGGTTCGCCTCATAGGCCTATGGATTCAGCCTATGATACCACCTCACGGTGGTGGGTTGCCCCATTCGGAGATCCGGGGATCAACGGTTGCTCACGCCTCCGCCCGGCTTATCGCAGTGTGCCACGTCCTTCATCGCCTCTCGATGCCAAGGCATCCACCAGATGCCCTTCGTTCACTCGCCCGCTCCAGCACCAAACCCACCGTCCCGGCAAAAGGACGAAGCGTCGCTGCCAAAGCCATCGAGCATACCTTCGGTCGTCACCTACGATCGCCACCAACGCCAACCACGGACGATGTCCGCAGACGACGATGGACACGCTCGCAAGCAACGCCCGCGTCATGTCGAGAACTCTCTTCACGATGTCAAAACCAACGCCACCGGCCGAAGCCGGCGGACCACGCTCCCTTCCCCACGATCGAACCCCGCCACCGGCGAAGGCGCACCCCAGAGATACGCCGATCGTGTCCCCGCTCCTCGACCTGCGATCACAGCCCAACACCGCAACCGCCATCGCACCTGGACCCACCACGTTGCGGCACGCCGCACCGCGCAAACGACGCGGCGGCAGGGCAGGGGATGGTGGGCCTGGGCTGACTCGAACAGCCGACCTCACGCTTATCAGGCGTGCGCTCTAACCGGACTGAGCTACAGGCCCGGCAGGCCGGAAGCCAAGTCGACGACCTGGCCCGGCGAACCGGTGAACGGGGAAGGAAGGGATAGGCAGACGGCGGCCGGTGGCCTGCTTCCGTCAGGAAGCTGTCCCCATCAGGGGATGGAGCCCGAGCATGCCTGCTCGAACCCTTAGAAAGGAGGTGATCCAGCCGCAGGTTCCCCTACGGCTACCTTGTTACGACTTCACCCCAGTCGCTGACCTTACCGTGGACGGCTGCCTCTCTCGCGAGTTAGCGCACCGGCTTCGGGTAAAGCCAACTCCCATGGTGTGACGGGCGGTGTGTACAAGGCCCGGGAACGTATTCACCGCGGCATGCTGATCCGCGATTACTAGCGATTCCACCTTCATGCAGGCGAGTTGCAGCCTGCAATCCGAACTGAGACGGTTTTTAGGGATTAGCTCGGGCTCGCACCCTCGCTGCCCTCTGTCACCGCCATTGTAGCACGTGTGTAGCCCAGCCCATAAGGGCCATGAGGACTTGACGTCATCCCCACCTTCCTCCGGCTTGCCACC
>JBJHBG010000025.1:0-47246 GCA_050485385.1 Geminicoccaceae bacterium
GGCCCCCTTTTTGCCGTTTCTGGGGGGGGGGCGGGCCGCCGCGGGGGGGTCGGTGGGGGCCTAACGCCCCGGGCCCTTCGCCGCCCGCTACCGTTCGCGCGGCAGGTAGGCGACGTCGATGGGTGAGGAGCGACCGCGCAGGGTTAGCGGTGGGGCGGGCTGGAAGCCGACGACCAGGTGCGGCTGGAGGCTCCGGGCGCGATCGAGCACGGTGGTCGAAACGACGATGCTGGCGCCGAGGTCGCGGCTGAGGCCTTCGATACGGCTGGCGACGTTCACCGTGTCGCCGATGACGGTGAACTGGAACTGCCGCGCGCCGCCGCCATTGCCCATGGTGAGCGGGCCGTGGTGGAGGCCGATGCTGACGGCGAGTGCACCCTGGTGATCCCGGACGATGGCGCGGGCACAGGCGAGCGCGCGGGCCGGCGCGTCCGCCGCCGGCTCCGGCACGCCGAAGCAGGCAAGACAGCCGTCGCCGAGGAACGTCACCAGCGTGCCGCCTTCGGCGAAGACCTTGGCCTCCACGCCCGCCAGCGTGCGGCGCAGCTCGGCCATCGCCGCCGCCGGCTCGCTGCGCTCGCTGAAGGGGGTGAAGCCCACGAGGTCGACGAACATCACGGTTGCCTCGACGCTGCGATCCAACTCCTCCACCCGTCCCGTCCGCGCGATCCGTTCCGCGACCGCCGGCGCGAAGAAGCGGCCGAGGTTGCGCCGCTGGAAGGCCAGTTCGCGCTCGGCGCGCTGCACGTCGAGCAGACGCGCGCCCTCGATGGCGATCGCGGCCAGGAGCAGGGCGAGCAGCGGCGCCGCGAGCGGCAGCCAGCGGTCGTGGGCGACGAGGAGGACTTGCGCCGTTGCGAGCAGCGATGCCGCGAGAGCCACCGCCACCGCCGCCGAGACGAGCGCGTGGAAGCGCCCGAGGAGGAGCACGCCAAGCCAGGCGGCAAACGCGGTCGCCAGGATGCCACCCGCGCGCTCCGGAACCAGCGTACGCGCTTCGAGCAGGTTGCCCACGGCCGTCGCCAGCGCTTCGGCGCCGCTCAGCGAGACGTCGAACGCGGTGCGGAAGCGCTCGCCGACGGCGACGGCATCGGCGCCCACCACGACCAGCGTGTCGCGAAGGTCGACGGTGGCGCCGTCGAGCAGATCGGCGGCGGCGAGAGTAGGGATCGTGCCCGCCGGTCCGTAGGGGCGCAGCAGGAACTGCCGCCGGGAGGCCGGCGCCACGGCCGCCCGGTCGAGCACCGCGCCGAGCGCTTCGTCGGGAACGAGGGCCCTGGGCGGCAGGCGGCGATGCACGCGCAGCGCGTCGAGGGCGAGGGCCGGCACCAGCCGCTCCCCGACCGGCACGAACGCCGGCAGCGCCATCAGCCGCCCTTCGACGCCGAGGCCCAGCGCCGTGTGGCCGCTGCCGGCAGCGGCCGTCGCCAGCACCTCGGCCGGGCCGAGCAGATCGACGCCGCCGCCTGCCTTGCGCACCACGGCGACGGCCAGCACGACGCCGCCATGGTCGCGGATCGCCGTCGCCAGCCGAGCGTCGCCGTCGTCCGCGCGCGGTTCGAACAGGGCGTCCAGCACGACGGTGCGCGCCCCCGCCGCCGCCAGCGTTTCGACCAACCGCGCCCACAAGGCGCGGTCGATGGGCCAGCCGCCCGCCGCGTCGATGGTGGCGTCGTGGAACTGGACGATGCGGAGATCGGCCGGCGCCGGCTCCGGGCCGCGCATGCGTAGGCGCCAGTCGAGGCTGAACGCCTCCTGGCGCTCCAGCCAGCCCGACACTGCGGGCACCCGCTCGAACGCGACGACCGCGAGCACGACCGCGACGGCGACCGCCAGCCGGAACGCGAGCCCCGGCCGGCGACGGGCGGTCATCGTCCGCCGAAGCGCGTGCGCTCCAGCGTGTCCTCGACGCGGGGGGCACCCCAAATAGCCGGGGCGGTCGGCGGCGTCTCGGGCCGCACATCGGTACCTTCACCCGCCGTGAGGACCACCGTCGCGCCGGCGGCCGTCACCTCGACGCGTCCCTCGCGCGCGAACACCGCCGTCCGGTCGCCACCGTGCTCGACCGTCCACTCGGTGGAGCGAACCGACGTGATGGCGAGTGCCGTCTCCACGTTCACCTCGTTACCCGCCACGCCCAGCACCGCCCGGAAGATGCCTCGGGCGAGGTCCAAAGCCGTCGACCACGCGCCGTCGGCGGAGCGGGTCACGCGCTCCAGCCCCAGATCGGTCGCAGCCCCCACCACCACGCTCAGACCGCCGTCGAGCCGGAGCAGCACGCGGCTGCCGAAGCCGGTGACCAACCGGTCGCCCGCATGCAGACGCTCGCCGCCGACGGCGGTAGCGGCACCATCCAGGCGCTCCAAGGTCACCACCCCCTGGAGCGCTACCACCTGCCCGATCGGCGGTCGCTCGTCGGCCGCCGCCTCGAACGGGCCGAGCAGCAGCGGCACGAGCAGCAGCAGAACGCGCATGTCGGCCCCCCCCCTTCGTTCGTCTCGACGACAGCCGAGCCTAAGCGCGTCGGGGGCCGGCTAGCAACCTCGGCCGAGCGGCGCGGTCGCGCCACGAAGCCAAACGCGGTCGGACTCGTCGAGGAGGGGAGCGAGCGTCTCGAACACCCGGGCGTGGTAGGCGTCGAGCCAAACCAAGGCTGCGGGCGACAGCAGCGACGGGTCGATCAGGCGACGGTCGATCGGTGCCAGTGTCAGCGTCTCGAAGCCCAAAAGCTCCACCTCGCCGCCCTCGGGCTTGTGGCACTCGACCACCAGCATGAGGTTCTCGATGCGGATGCCGAACCGGCCGGCCGGATAGCTGCCGGGCTCGTTGGAGACGATCATGCCCGGCTCGAGCTTGACGTCGCCGCCGCGCTTGGCGATGCGCTGCGGGCCTTCGTGAACGCACAGGGCCGCCCCGATGCCGTGGCCAGTGCCGTGGTCGTAGTCGAGGCCCGCCTGCCACAACGGGTAGCGCGCCAAGGCGTCGAGCTGCGAGCCGGCCGTGCCCTTGGGGAAGACGGCGGTCGCGAGTGCCACGTGGCCTTCGAGAACCAGGGTGAAGCGGCGGCGCATCTCCGCCGTCGGCTCGCCGATGGCAACCGTGCGGGTGATGTCGGTGGTGGCGTCGGGATACTGGCCGCCGCTATCGACGAGGTAGAGCGAGCCCGCCTCCAGCGTGCGGTTGGTGCGCTCGCTGACGCGGTAGTGGACGATGGCGCCGTTGGGCCCAGCGCCGCTGATGGTGTCGAAGCTGGGACCGGCATAACCCTCGACCTTGGCCCGCTCAGCCTCGAGCGCCGCGGCGGCAGCGAGTTCGTCCGTGGTGTTCTGGCGGTCGATCCAACCGAGGAACCGCGTGACGGCGGCGCCGTCCACCCGCTGCGCCCGCCGCGCGCCGGCGATCTCGGCCGCGTTCTTCTTGGCCTTGGCGAGCGTCACCGGGTCGGTGCCCTCCACCACGACGATGCCGGCAGCGGTCAACTCATCGATCAACCCCAGATGGGTGACGGCCGGATCGACCAGGATGCGCGCCCCCTCGTGGGCCAACTCGGCATAGAGCGCCAGCCGGTCGTCGAGCGGCTGCAGGGCTATGTCGTCGTCCTCGAAGACGAAGCCCGGGGGGCGCTTGGCCGGATCGCACAGAAAGACGGCCCGCGCGCCGGGCAGGACAAGGCAGAGGCCGAGACAAAGCGGATTGAACGGGACGTCGCTGCCGCGCACGTTCAACACCCAGGCGATGCCGTCGCCGGTCGAAACGAAGAACGCCTCGGCCCCCTGCTTGGCCGCGTCCGCCAGCAGCCGCTCCCGCTTGGCGCGGCTCGCTTCGCCTGCCAGTTGCAGCGGCTGGACGCGCATCGGCGCCCGCGGTGCTGCCGGCCGATTCGGCCAGACCTCGTCGACGGGGTTGGCGGGCAGCGCAACCAACGTGGCGTTCTTGCGGTCGAGCACCTTGATCAGCCGCTCGACGTCCGCCTTCAGATGCAGCTTGGGATCGTAGCCGATGCGGGCACCCTCGCCCACGCGCTCGGCCAGCCACTCGCCGAGCGGCTCGTCGACCAGATGCCGCGTCTCGAACGCCGCCGGGTCGACCTCGTCCCGGATTTGCAGCGTATAGCGGCCGTCGGTGAACACGGCCGCTGCCTCCGGCAGCACCGCGACGCGGGCGGCGGAGCCGGTGAAGCCGCTCAGCCACGCCACGCGCTCCTCGCTGGCCGGCAGGTACTCCGAGCCGAACATGTCGGTGCGCGGCAGCACGAACCCGTCGACCCCGGCGCTCGCCAGGGCGGCCCGCAACGTGGCGAGACGTTGGGCGTGCGGCGGCACCGGTTACTTCAGCGGCGCCATCACCATGACCATCTGGCGACCTTCCATCTTCGGGAACTGCTCGACCTTCGCCAGATCGGCCACCTCTTCCTTGACCTTGGTCAGGATGTCCATGGCGATGTGCTGATGCGACATTTCCCGGCCCCGAAAGCGCATGGTCACCTTGACCTTGTCGCCTTCGTCGAGGAAGGAGCGCACCTTCTTCATCTTGATGTTGTAGTCGTTGTCGTCGATGCCCGGGCGCATCTTGATCTCCTTGACCTCGATGACCCGTTGCTTCTTACGGGCGGCGTTGGCCCGCTTCTGCGCCTCGTACTTGAACTTGCCGTAGTCGAGGATCTTGCAGACCGGCGGCTCGGCGTTGGGCGAAATCTCGACCAGATCGAGACCGGCCTCGCTCGCCCGGTAGAGCGCTTCCCTGATGGGCACGACACCGACCATTTCACCGTCGGCGTCCACGAGTCGGACTTCGTTGCTCTCGATACGATCGTTGACGCGATGATCTTCGCGCGGCCCTGCCATCTAGCCCGATACCTCACCACCGTTGATCCAATGCGACTTGCGCCGCCCCCTGGATCCACGGCGGAACGTCAGGCTGGCGGCTGCGCAGAACGCACCAATACGCCGACGGCTTCGTCCAGAGCAAGGCTTTCCTGCGCGTTCTCGCCGAGCCTGCGCAGCGCCACGGTGCGCTCGGCCCGCTCCTTCGCACCCACGGCGATGATCACCGGCACCTTCTGCACGCTGTGCTCGCGCACCTTGTAGCCGATCTTGTCGGCCCGGAGGTCGCCGCGAACGCGCAGCCCGCGCTCCTCCAACGCGGCCACCACCGCGCGCGCGTAGTCGTCCGCCTCGTTGGTGATGGTCGCCACGACGACCTGGACCGGCGCCAGCCACATCGGCAGCTTGCCGCCCGTCTGCTCGATCAGGATACCGATGAAGCGCTCCAGCGAACCGAGGATCGCGCGGTGCAGCATCACCGGGCGGTGCTTCTCGTTGTCGGCGCCGACATAGGAGGCGTCCAGCCGCTCCGGCAGCACGAAGTCGACCTGGAGCGTGCCGCACTGCCAGTCGCGGCCGAGCGCGTCGGTCAGCACGAACTCGAGCTTGGGGCCGTAGAAGGCGCCCTCGCCGGGGTTCAGCGTCACCTCGACGCCGGCCTTCCTGGTCGCATCCATCAACGCCTGCTCGGCCTGGTCCCAGACCTCGTCGGCGCCCGCACGCACCGCCGGCCGGTCGGAGAACTTCACCCGGAACTCGGGAAAGCCGAGGTCGGTGTAGATGCTGGCCAGCAGCGCGCAGAACGACTGGGTCTCCCCGTCGATCTGCTCGGGCGTGCAGAAGATGTGCGCATCGTCCTGGGTGAAATTGCGGGTGCGCATGATGCCATGCAGCGCGCCCGACGGCTCGTTTCTGAAGCACGAACCGAACTCCGCCAGCCGCAACGGCAGGTCGCGGTAGCTGTAGAGGTTGCGCTTGAAGATCTGGACGTGGCCGGGACAGTTCATCGGTTTGATCGCGAGCGTCTTGTTCTCGCTCTCGAGGGTGAACATGTTCTCGCGGAATTTCTCCCAGTGCCCGGACTTCTCCCAGAGCACGCGGTCGATGAGCTGCGGGGTCTTCACCTCCTGATAGCCTGCGGCATCGAGGCGGCGGCGGATATAGTTCTCGATCTCCAGATAGACGGTCCAGCCCTTGGGATGCCAGAAGACCGAGCCCGCCGCCTCTTCCTGGATGTGGAACAGCCCCAGCTCGCGCCCGAGCCGCCGATGGTCGCGCTTTTCCGCCTCCTCCAGCCGGAAGAGGTGCGCCTTCAGCTCTTTCTCGCTGGCATAGGCCGTGCCGTAGATGCGCTGGAGCTGGGCGTTCCTGTGATCGCCCCGCCAATAGGCGCCCGCCACCTTCAACAGCTTGAAGGCGCCGATCCTCCCGGTCGAAGGGCCGTGCGGCCCGCGGCAAAGGTCGAACCAGTCGCCCTGATGATAGAGGGTGACCGGCTCGCCCTCCGGGATCGCGTCGAGCAGTTCCAGCTTGTAGGTCTCACCCAGCGCCTCGAAGCGCCGACGCGCCTCGTCGCGGCTGACCTCCTCGCGGGCGAAGGGCCGGTTCTCCTGGGCGATCTTCGCCATCTCCGCCTCGATCGACGCGAGATCGTCGGTCGAGAAGGGCTCGTTGCGCGCGAAGTCGTAGTAGAAGCCGTCCTCGATAGCCGGCCCGATGGTGACCTGGGTGCCCGGAAAGAGCCGCTGCACGGCCTCGGCCATGACATGGGCGCAGTCGTGGCGGATCACCTCCAACGCCTCCGCATCGCCGCGCTTGACGAAGCGCACGGATGCGCCGTCCGGCAAGGGCAGGTCGAGGTCCCGCAGCTTGCCGTCGACGGCGACGACGAGGCTCTCCTTCAACAGCCCCTTGGAGATCGAGGCGGCGAGTTCGGCACCGGTCACCGCGCCGTCGAACGTCCGCGTCGCGCCGTCCGGCAAGGTGACGGTGGTGCCGTGGCTCGATGCGGCGAGCGACATGGATGCGATCCTGCGGATGATGCTGCGATGCCGAGGGTTTGTGTGGATCGCCAAGGCCCGTGTCAAGCGCAGGCCGCTTTCGCAGCCCCACCGCGCATGGCATGGTTCCACGAACGATCGGCGGGAGAGCAAGGCGTGGTGCGGCACGTTGGCAACAGGCAGGAGGCTTTTGGTCCCCTGCACCCCCGGTTGACGGCGACTGCCGCCAGCACTCGTTGGGGGGAACGGGGGGCCAAAAGCCCCCCGCCTTACCGGCCATCGCACAGGGTCACGGGCGTTTTCGTCGCCGTCCTGACCTTGCTCCTCGCCACACCCGCGACAGCGCATCCGCATGTCTGGATTCAGGCGCGCAGCACGGTGGTGGTCGACGATGCGGCCGTGGTCGCCGTGCGCCACAGTTGGACCTTCGACCGTCTGTTCAGCGCGCATGCGGTGGCCGACCTGCTCCCGGGCCCCGATGGCGCCTGGAGCCAAGCCGATCTCCAGCCGCTCGCCGACCTCTACGCCGAGACCTTGCCGCCCTGGCGCTTCTTCACCGAGTTGCGCGCCGAGGTGGACCCGGCACCGACACTCGCCGCCCGGCCGATGTGGCTGGAGCATGACGGCCAGCGCCTGACGCTGCACTTGGACCTCGACGTGACACCGCCGGTACCGGTCGCGGCGTTCGATCAGCTTCGCGTCCACGACCGCACCTACTACGTCAGCATTGCGTATGCGGGCGCCGACGCGGTCGAGTTGGTCGGCGCGCCGGGGTGCTCGCTTTACCTGCACCCGCCGGGCCAGTTGGACCCGGCGCTGACGGCGCGTCTGGCGGCCGTGCCGGCGGACGTGCGCGAGCTGCCGCCGGAGCTTGCCGCCCGGGTGCGCGACGCGGCGACGCGGCTCGAGCTGGACTGCACCTGACGCCACTGACCGCCCGGCAATCTGCGCGTGTTGCAACCGCGGCCCCTCGCGACATCGAGGGTTGCGCTCAGCCTTCCATATCGCAATGATCCGCGGTGCAGCGTGCGGTCGACGACGGGTCGACGCCCGCGAGGACACGGACCGTGGCGATCGTCGAGCGCGGCACCGAGACGGGGCAGTCTCCGCGTCTGCGACCGCCGGCATCGCCACGTTGGAGCCGCCCCGATGGATGCGACCTCGATCTCGCCCCCACCCGCGACGGCCGCGACGGGGAACGACGCGGCAGCGGACGGGTCGACGGCCGGCGCGTCGTTCCAAGTCGGGCTGCTCGGCGCTGCGCGCATCACGTGGCGGGACCAGACCATCGCCTTCCGCAGCCAGAAGGCGCGCGCGCTGTTCCTCTACCTCGCCCTCGCCCCCGACCGTACCGCCCGGCGCAGTCAGCTTTGCGGCCTGCTGTGGGGCGACTCCCCCGAAGCCAACGCCCGTACGTCCTTGCGGCAAACGGTGTTCGCGTTGCGCTCGGCGCTGCAGCCGCACGGCATTCAGGGCCTCGTCGGCGACGGCGACACCCTCGCCCTGGTGCCGCCCGACGTGCAGGTCGACGTCGACGAACTGGTGCGGGAGTTGGCGCAGGGACGCATCCCGCCGCAGCTCGTCGCCGGCGCTTGGCGCTTCGACGACGTCCTGGCGGAGTTGGAGGGCGTCGGCGACGCCTTCCGGGAGTGGGTGGTGGCGGTGCGCACGCAGATGAAGGAGCGTGTCGAGCGCGCCCTCGCCCTGATGATCGACGATGCGGGGCTTGCCGAGGACCGCCGCCGGCTCGCCGCCGAGGCCGCCTTGACGGTCGACCCGGCGAACGAGCGGGCGTGCCGCTGCCTGATGCGCATCGCCGCCGCGACCGGGCGCACCGGTGACGCGCTGCGCGTCTACAACGCCCTCTACCATCGCCTCGACGCGGAGTTCGACGTCGAGCCGGCCCCGGAAACGCAGGAGCTGGCCGCGGCGATCAAGCTCGGTCGAGTCGAGCCCGCGACCAAGGTGGCGCCTGCGGCGACAGCGGCGGCGCCCCGCCTCGCGCCGCGCGTGGCGGTGCTACCGATCAGGCTGGTGGGCGAAGCTGAGGCCCTTGCAGGCTTCGCCCAAGGCCTCGTCGAAGAGACCGTGACGTCGCTGTCGCGGGTGCGCGAGCCCGTGGTGATCTCCACCAACTCGTCGCGCGGCCTCGGTGGCGAGGCGAGCCCGTCGCACGCGCGCCGGGAACTCGGCGCCGACTACGTCGTGGTCGGTACCATGCGGCCCAGCCCCGGCGGGCACCGGCTGACCATGGAGTTGTGCGACGCGGTCGAGCATTCGGTCCTGTGGTCGCGCCCCTACGAGGTGACGCCCGAGAATTTGGAGCGCACCCAGGTGGACCTGGCGACGGCCATCGCCCAGACGACGGTGCCGAGCCTGCGCGCCTCGGAGCTGCGCCGGAGCTGGCAGCGGCAACCGGAGGACATGTCGGTCTACCAGCTCCTTCTGCGCGCCCGCGAACTGATCTGCGCGCTCGACCGGACGAGCCTCGATACGGCTTTCGGCCTGCTTCAGCGCGCCGTGACGCTGGAACCCTTCTACGCCCCGGTCTACGCCGGTCTCGCCGATCTCTGGAGCATCCGGATCGGCCAGGGCTGGTCCATCGACCGCGTCGGCGACACCGCCGCGTTGGAGCGTTCGGCGCTGCGGGCAGTGGACCTGGAAAGCGACAGCGGACGGGCACTCGCGATCCTCGGGCACAACCGCACGATCCTCAAGCGTGCGTACGACGAAGCGCTCCGACTGTTCGACCAAGCCGAACGGGCGATGCCGAACGACGCCGAGACGTTGATGTGGACGTCGCCCACCTTCACGTTCCTCGGTGAGACCGACGAGGCGATCCGTCGGGCCGAGCGCGCGCTCGCGCTGTCGCCACAGGATCCCTGCGGCTTCCGCTACGAGGCGTTTCTCTCCATCGCGTACTACGCGGCCGGCCGCTACGACGAGGCCGTGCATTGGGGCGAGCGGTCGATGGCGCGCAACCCCAACTACACCTCGAACCTGCGCAACACGGCGGCGTCGCTGGTCGCAGCCGGCCGGCCGGACGACGCCCGGCGGATCGCGCGGGCGCTCCTGCAGGTGGAGCCAGAGTTTCGCGTCGATCCGTTCGTGCCGACGGTCGGCTATCGCGATCCGGCGATGCGCGCGACTTATGGCGAGCGCCTGATTGCCGCCGGCCTGCCACGCTGACCCGGCCGATTCTGCGGCCACGATCCATTCGGAGACGGACCATGTTCAACTTCTCGGCAAATGGCGGGGTGATGCCGGCGCCTTCCCTCTCCAGCCAGCCGGTCGGCCCGGGCGCGACGGTCACGCCGCTGCCGTTCGACGGCGTGCTCGACCGGCCGGAGACGCTGGACGACGCCGACGGCGACGCGTTCGGCCTGCTTACCGGCGGCCGCTTCGCGCTGGAGGCGTGGGACGCAGCCCTGCGCGCCCAACCCATCCTCGCCGAGTTCGCCGCCAACGCCGCCTGGATGAAGTGCGAGTTCGCCCCGCCCGACGACCGGCCGGCGACCCTGCGCGACGAGGTCGACGCGCTGTTGAGCCTGCGCGAGCAGCGCCAGGAGCGGCTGGCCGAGATCGTGGCGCAGGCCGAGGAGCCGCAGGTCTACTGGGCGAGCCTGTTGCAGTGCGGCCGGGGGGCGCGGCCCGAGACCGCGGTCCTGGTCGCCACCGGCATGGCCGTCGGCCAGCTCGTCGGCATGTACTGGAAGTACCGCTACCAGCGGGCGCGGCCGGCGCAGGTCTTCCCGGCGCTGCTGCCGGTGATCCCGACGCCGCCGCATCCCTCCTACCCGAGCAACCACGCGCTCCAGGCCTTCCTGGTCGCCGAGATCCTGCACGCCACGCTGCCGCCGGCGCTGGCGGGCGCCATGCGCAGCCCGATCGACGAGTTGGCCCAGCGCATCGCCGAGAACCGCGAGATCGCGGGTGTCCACTTCCTCTCCGACACACAGGTGAGCCGGCTCAACGCCAAGGCGCTCGCCGAACTCCTGCATCGCTCGCCCACCTTCGCCGAGGTGCAGGCGGCGGCGCGCGCCGAGTGGGCGGGCCTCGCCGTCCATCCGGAGCCGCCCAGCAATCTCGGCGCCGTCACGCGTGCCGGCGATCGCATCGCCCAGGACGTGGCCGGCCTGCTGTCCAAACACCTGCTCGACGAGGCCATCGCCAAGCTGGCCGACGCCGTGGCGAGCGAGATCGGCCGCCGCGACGGCACCGGTTCGCTGTCGGAGTGACGCCGATGCTGCTGCAAGCCAAGCGTGCCAAGGCGGCGCACGACCGCTGGTCGGGCCGCCACACCGGCGCACTGACGCCGAGTGCCGCCCTCTGCAAGCGGCTCGCCGCCGCCGAGCGGTGCACCTCCCTCCCGGTCGGCGACGCCGCCGCGATGCTGCTCACGGCAGAAGAGATGGCCGAGTGGAGCGCCGCCGATCAGGGGCCGCGCAACACCTGCGTCGCCTTCGCCGCCACGGCCTGTCTGGAGATCCTGACGAGGCGCGCGGGCAACGGCGGCTGGAGCCGCTTCTCCCCGCAGTTCCTCTACTGGAGCATGCGCCAGCACCCGCCCGGACCGAATCCGCCGCTCGGCTGGCTGACGGGCGCGACCAAACTGGGCCAGGCGGCCGACGTCGTCGAGCGGGACGGCTGCTGCCTCGCCGGCTCGCACCGCTACGCCGGGCGCAAGCCGAGCGAGGGGCTGGCAGGACCGGCACCGACCGACGCGGCGCTGGAGGAGGCCGGCGCCCGGCGCTTCCGCCGGGCGGTGTATCGGGATCACCCGGACGTCCTCGAAGCCCCCGGCCCGGTGGCGACGGCCTGCGCGATCCACCGCGAGTTGGCCGAGCACGCGCGGCCCGTCGCGATCGCGGTGGCCACCCTGCCACTCGACGGCTTCACCAACTGGCCGTGGTCGGCGGCGGGGGACAAGGGCTTGGTCCACGCCCCGGCGAGCGAACCCGACGACGGCCTACCCTCTCCGGACGGCGGCCATGCGGTATGCGTCTTCGGCTTTTTGCCCGACGACGACCCGGCCTACGACGGCGGCTGGTTCGTGTTCCGCAACAGTTGGGGGCTCAACTACGGCCACTTCCCGGGCCGCGCGCAGCGGGCGCTGCCGCCCATGCCGGGCTTCGGCGTCATGTCGGCCCGCTACGTCAACCGCTTCTGCTGGGAGTGGCTGAGCCTCCAGCACGCCTGAGCCGGACGCGGGACGGTCGCCCGCGTCCTAGTCGGCGGCCTCCGCGCCGCGCGGCACACGGCCGCCGAGGGTTCCGAGCGACCGGAGCGAGCGGACGATGCCCTCGGCATCGATCACGAACTCGTAGACCTTGGCCCCGGCCTCGCTGCCACCGGCGGCGCCGTTGACGACGTTGGTAGTGGCCACCCGGAGGCTTGGGTAGAGCGCCGTTTCCGGCACCGGACCGGGCAGATAGGCAAACTCCACCCGGCCGCCGTCGACGATGGCCACGGGCCTGACGCCGTGGCCACGGCGATAGTCGCGACCGGCGGTAGCGACGTCGACCGCATCGGTGATCAGGCAGGCTCCTGGAGTCATCAGGGCACGTGTGCGGTTGGCTGACATGGAAGCATCCTTCGGCTTGGGGACGACGACGGACGCGGGGTCCGTCCGGTTCGGGTCAGAGCACGCCGGCGGCGCGCAGGAGGGGGGCGATGCCGTCGACGATCTCGCCGGCCGGCTTGGCACCGTCGCGCGGATGCCAGCGGCCGCCGTCGCTACCGCGCTGCCACCAGTAGGAGGCGGGGTCCTTGACCACGGCGCCGACCAGCGTCTCGGCAACGAGACGGCTGCCGAGCGGACCCAGACGCGCGCCCCGGCCGACCACCTCCGCCTCCTTCAACACGTAGAACCAAAGCGGCGTTTCACGGTCGAAGCCGCCCTCGCGGACGGCATCGCCGGTCGACCCGCTGCGCAGCACCTCGGGTGCCAGCGGCCGGATGCGTTGACCGGTCGCGGCCTCGACGCCGGCGATGCAGGCCTGTGCCGAGGGGATGTTGAGCCGCAACCCACGCCGCAGATTGCGCCGCGCGAGGTGCCGCAGCACGACGCCGAGCCCGCCCGGCGCCGCACCGAGGTCGGCCAAGGGCTCGGCGAGAGCGGTGTCGATGGGCCGCGCGGCCTGATCCGGGAAGTCGGGCGGGGTCTTGGCGAGGCGGTCCCACTCGACCACCCAGTGCTGCGGCAGGCGGGGCATGGCAGTGCCGTCGGGCGCCGGCATGCCGCCGCCGCCGGTGAAGTCGAACAACAGTCGGAACGGCGCCCGGTCGACCAACGGCCGCACGCCATCAACCGGCCGCCCGAAAAAGCGGTTCCAGTCGTAGCTGCTCCGCACCATCGAATGGCCGAAGCGGAACGCCGCGACCGAGAACTCGAGCGGCATGGGCAAGAGGCCCGGCGCCGGCACGGGGCTTGCCGCCACCAGCCGCCGGTAGAGGCGCGCATCGTCGGCGATGGTGGCGAGCACCACCTCGGGATCGCAGATCGTCGGCAGGAACTCGCGGATCACCAGCCACTGGTAGTGCCAGCGGACCAGCTTCTGCGCCTGGATGAAGCGCTCGTCGGGCGAGCCGCGCGTGGCGCTGTCGACGACGCGGTTGTGGAAGCGCAGAAAAGCGAGGTGGAGTTGGGCGACGATCAGGTTCTCGTCGTTGCGCGCATCGCCGATAAGGGCGCGATGCAGCCGGATCGAGCCGTCGTCGTTGACGAACGCGCCGCGGGCGGGCTCCGGCAGTGCGCGCAGGTCGTCGATCGTCAGCTTGCGGTGCGGCTCGCGCAGGAGGCGGCCGACCCTGAGCAGGTCGGCGCCCGGATCGGCCGGCAAGGGCACCGCGCCGAAACCCGCGTCGGACGTGGTGCCGAGCCACATCTTGGCGCGGTCAAAGGGGGCCCGCAAAAGCTCGTGCATCGGCACCGGAAAGGGTCCGGGATCGGCCGGATCGCCGTACAGGCTGTCGAGGTTGAGCGCACCCATGCGCTGGTTGACGCGATCGCGCACCACCTTGGCGCGCGGCAGGGGCGTGAGGTTCGGCGTGTCGATGACCGACAGGCCCTCGTCACGGTCGGTGCCGGCCGTCATGTCGTGGTCGACGAACTGACCGAAGTAGGTCAGCACCGCCGGGATCGGCACGGACGCCTCGGGCATGCCCTGCGGCTCGACCATGGCGTCGGCCAGCCGATCGAGGGCATCGACGTTCGCGCAGACGCCCAGTGGCGGAGCCTCGGGGAAGAAATAGGCGAAAGCGCCGACGGTTGCGGGCGAGCGCTCTTCGCCGACCACCTCGTCGCCGTGATGCATGATTTCGAACATGGGCGAGGCCTCCCGATCCGCGGCCGAAAGCGGCTGCACACGCATCGTCCGACGGACGCGTTGGCCGAGCGTTATCGAAGCGTTAGCCGCAGCGGCTCGCGCTACCGTGACCGGATGCGGTGTATTGCCCTTTGCCGGCACCCGGGTTGCTGGCTACCACCGAACACGCAGAGGCGACGAAGGAGGCGGACCGATGGGCTGGCGAAACGTGACCGCAGCGGCAGCGCTGCTCACGGCATCGGCCATGGCCGCGGCGGCAACCGAACGGCTCGACTGGGCCGCCGTCGAGGCGACGGCGCGGGGGCAGACGGTGCATTGGGCGGCCTGGGCCGGCGAGCCCCGGATCAACGCCTATATCGCGTGGGTCGGGGACGAGGTCCGCGAGCGCTACGGCGTCGAGCTGGTCCACCTCAGGCTCGCCGACACCGCCGAGGCGGTCGCCCGCGTATTGGCCGAGCGCGCCGTCGGCAACGTCGACGACGGCGCCGTCGACCTCGTCTGGATCAACGGCGACAACTTCGCCTCGATGAAGGACCAGGGCCTCTTGTTCGGCCCCTGGGCCGAGGACCTGCCGAACTTCCGGCTCACCAACCCGGACGCCAATCCTGGTGTGCGCTTCGACTTCACCGTGCCGGTCGAGGGCATGGAGGCGCCCTGGGGCGAGGCCAGGCTCGTCTTCTTCCACGACACGGCGATCGAGCCCGACCCGCCGCGGACGATCCCCGATCTCCGCACCTGGGCCGAGGCCAATCCCGGCCGCTTCACCTACCCGCTGGTCCCCAATTTCCTCGGCACCACGTTTCTCAAGCAGACCTTGTTGGAACTGACGGAGGACGTCGACGCCCTCTACCGGCCGATCGACGAAGCCACCGACGATGCGGCGATCGCAGCGCCGCTCTGGGCCTATCTCGACGCCCTGCACCCCCATCTCTGGCGCGGCGGCCGCGATTTTCCCGCGAGCGGTGCAGCGCTCCGTCAACTCGTGGGCGACGGCGAGTTGACCATCGGCTTCGATTTCGATCCGGTCGCCGCCAGCGCCGGCATCGCCGCGGGCGAGTTGCCGCCGACGGTGCGCAGCTTCGTGCTGGAGGGGGGTACCATCGGCAACGTCAACTTCGTCGCCATCCCCTTCAACAGTGCCGCGACCGAGGGTGCCATGGTGGTGGCCAACTTCCTGCTCTCGCCCGAGGCGCAGGCGCGCAAGCAGGACCCAGAGGTCTGGGGCGGCTTCACCGTGCTCGACCTCGACGTGCTCGAACCCGAGGACCGCCGGCTGTTCGATGCCCTCGATCTCGGTGTCGCCACCCTCGCCCCGGACGAGCTGGGCCCGCAGCTCCAGGAGCCGCATCCGAGCTGGATGGTGCGCCTCGCCGAGGAGTGGGTCGCCCGCTACGGGGCGCGCTGAACCGAGCGGCACTTGTACCTCCTCTACGTCCGTACGGCGCCCTGGCTCGCCATCGGCCTGTTGACCGCGGGCGTCCTGGGCGGCCTCGCCGGCGTCGTGCCGCCCGCGTTCGGCTGGTTCCCGACGCTGGGCTCGACGACCGTCTCGACCGAGCCCTGGCAGCGCCTGTTCGCCACCCCGGGCCTCGGCCGCATGGTGGGGCTCAGCCTCGGCGTCGGTATCGCCAGCACGCTGCTGTCGCTCCTGGTCGTCCTCGCCTTCGTCGCCGCGTTCCAGGGCAGCCGCCCGTTCCGACTGGTGGAGCGAAGCCTGGCACCGGTCCTGTCGGTACCGCACGCGGCGACGGCCATCGGCTTCGCCTTTCTCGTCGCCCCCTCGGGGCTGCTCGCCCGGCTCGCCTCGCCCGCCCTCACCGGCTGGGAGCGTCCGCCCGATCTGTTGATCGTCGGCGACGGCTGGGGGCTCGCGATGATCGGCGGGCTGGTCGTGAAGGAGGTCGCCTTCCTGCTCTTGATGACGCTCGCCGTGTTGCCGCAGACGGGGCTGCGCGAGCGCCTGGAGGTGGCGCGGACACTCGGCTACCGGCCGGTCACGGCCTTCGTGAAGGCCGTGCTGCCGACGCTCTATCCGCTGATCCGGCTGCCGGTCTACGCGGTGATCGCCTACGCCTCGTCGACCGTGGAGGTGGCGCTGATCCTCGGACCGTCGACACCGCCGCCACTCGCCGTCGCCATCGTCCGCTGGATGCACGATCCGGACCTGGGGCTGCGCTTCCTCGCCTCGGCGGCGGCACTCCTGCAACTCGGTGTGACGCTCGCCGCCCTGCTCGCCTGGCGCGCGGCCGAGATCGGCATCGCCCGCCTCGTCTCCCGCTGGCTCGTCGGCGGTGGCCGCAGCGCCGCCGACCGGCTGGTCGCGAGCCTGGGGCTCGTCGGCATCGCCTTCACCCTGCTGGTCGCCTTCGGCGGCCTCGTCGTCCTCGGCCTCTGGTCGGTCGCGGGCTTCTGGCGCTTTCCGGACGTGCTGCCGGAGGCGTGGAGCTGGCGCGCGTGGTCGCTCGTGCTCGGCACCCAGGCACCCCTGGCGAACGCGGCGCTGGTCGGCCTCGGATCGACGGTCCTGGCCCTCCTCCTCGTGGTCGGCGCGCTGGAGAACGAGACCCGACGGCGGTGCCCGGCCAGTCCCACCGCCCAGTTGATCCTCTACCTGCCGCTCCTGGTGCCGGCGGTAGCCTTCCTCTTCGGCCTCGTCATGCTCGCCGAAAGCCTCGGCTTCAGGCCGGGCCTCCTGCTCGTAACGTTGGGCCATGTCGTCTTCGTCCTGCCCTACGTCTACCTCGCGCTGGCCGAAGCCTATCGCCGGCTCGACCCGCGCTGGGCCGCCGTCGCCGCCTCGCTCCGCGCCTCGCCGGGCCGCGTCTTCCGCGCCGTGCGCCTGCCGATGCTGACGCGCGCCATCCTGACCGCCGCAGCCGTCGGTTTCGCCGTCAGCATCGGCCAGTATCTGCCCACCCAACTGCTCGGTGCGGGACGCGTGCCGACCGTCACCACCGAGGCGGTGGCGCTCGCGGCCGGCGGCGACCGCCGCATCGCCGCGGCCTACGGCCTCGCCCAGTCGGTCCTGCCGTTCGTCGGCTTCTGGCTGGCCTATGGGCTACCGCGCCTGTTGTTCCGCCACCGCCGCGGCCTGAGGCTCGGCCGATGACGCCCGCCCCCCTCGTCCTCGACCGCTTCCGCGTCGAGTTGCACGGCAAGCCGCTGCTCGAGTTGGACACGGCCGTAGCACCGGGCGAGGTCTTGACCGTCATGGGGCCGTCCGGCTCCGGCAAGTCGACCCTGCTCGCAGCCCTGGTCGGCCTTGCCGACCCGATCTTCCGCGTGCGGGGCCGCATCCGGCTCGGCGACGACGACGTGACCGACGCCCGGCCCGAAGCCCGGCGCATCGGCATCCTGTTCCAGGATGCGCTGCTCTTCCCCCACCTCTCGGTGCGCGGCAACCTCCTGTTCGGTCTGCCGGCAGGCGATCACAAGGGCCGTCTCGAGCTTGCCGACCGCACGCTCGACGAAGCCGGGCTCGCCGGCTTCGGCGACCGCGATCCCGCCACGCTCTCGGGCGGTCAGCAGGCTCGGGTGGCGCTGCTCCGGGTGCTGCTCGCGGAGCCGCGGGCCCTGCTGCTCGACGAGCCCTTCGCCAAGCTGGATGCGGCGCTCAGGGACGATATCCGTCGCTTCGTCTTCGCCCGGGTGCGCGACCGCGGCCTACCGACCATCCTCGTCACCCACGATGCGGCCGACGCCAGGGCCGCTGGCGGTCCGGTCCACGCGCTTCGGCCCTGAGCCGGAATCGAGCACCCAGGCGCCGAAGATCGGGCCGAGCGCGAGCACGGCGAAGGCCGACGGCCAGCCGGCAAGGGCCACCAGATGCGGCACCGCCTCGATGGTGACGGCCGTCAACGCGAAGCCCACACCCGTCTGCGCCGCGAGCACACTGCCCGCGATCTCGCAGCCGGCACGGTCGGCGACCAGCGCCGAGAGCGGGCCGGAATCGACGACGATGGTGAGACCCCACAGCACCAAGAGGATGGCGAACAGCCAAAAAGGGCCGGCGAAGACGAGGGCCGCGAGCAAGCCGCAGGCGGCACTCGCCACCATCGCGAGGCGAGCGACGCGGGCCTTGCCGTAGCGGTCGGCGAGGTGGCCGGCCGGTGCGCAGGCAAGGCCGCCCGAAGCGACGGCAACGAAGGCGACCGCGGCACCGGCCATCCGGCCGTCGCCGTGCCCTGCTGCGGCCGCGGCCGTACCCGCGACGACCGCGAGCCAGGCCCAAAAGGCGTAGAGTTCCCACATGTGGCCGAGATAGCCGAGCACGGCGCGGCGAAGCGGCGGGTCGCGCAGCACCACCAGCACCGCGCACGGCCGGAAGGCCGGGCTCGGGCGATGATGCGGGCCGAGTTCCACGGCGAGCACGAGCCCGGCACCGAGCACCGCCAGGAGCGTCGTGGCGACGACGACCCAGCGCCAATCGGCACCGCCAAGGAGGGCCGCCAGATGCGGCATGGCGGCGCCCAGCGTCATGGCACCGACCAAAGCCCCCACCAGCAGCCCGCGACGACCGGGACTCCAGCCGACGGCGATCTTGAGGCCGACGGGATAGACGCCGGCCAGCGCCACGCCCATGGCGGCACGGGAGAGCCAAGCCGGCGCGCCATCCGGTGCCAGGACGAGAAGGGCGAGATTGCAGACCCCGGCGAGGCTCGCCGCGAGGGCAAGCACGAGGCGCGGATCGACGCGGTCGGCGATGCCCGACGCAGCGACGGTCAGCGCACCCAAGACGAACCCCAGTTGGACGGCGGTGGTCAGGCCGGCGAGGGCGCCTGCCGGGCGGCCCGCCTCGGCGGCGAGCGGCGCCAGCACCGCTGCTGTCGAGAACCAGACGCTGGAGGCGGCGACGACCGCTGCGACGAGCAGTACCTGCGACCGCACGGCATGAAGAGGGGTCGTCGTCGGCAGGGCGTACATGGTCACTTGCCGACGCCGGCGAGGGCGAGTTCCGGCTCGAGCGTGACCACGCGCTGCGCCCCGAAGCCGCGGATCTCGACCACGGCGGCATCGCGCACGCCCCCCTCCTCGGCCAATTCGGCCGCCATGTCGCCATGCGCCCGGATCTCCATCGGACCCGCCAAGGCCTGGATGCGCGCCGCCAGGTTCACCGCCGGACCGAACACGTCGTAGACGTATTTCTGGATGCCGACGATGGACCCCACCGCCGGCCCCGAGGCGAGGCCGATGCGGCAGCGCCACTGGTGCTTATGGCTAGCGTTGCGCCGCTCCAGGTAGCGGACGAAGCGGACCGCCGCCTTGGCCACGGCGCGCACATGGTCGGGGTTGGCGTGCGGCAGGCCGGCAACGGCCAGATAGGCGTCGCCGATGGTCTTGATCCGCTCGCAGCCGAACTGCTCGCCGATGCGGTCGAAGGCGGTGAAGACGTCGTTCAGCTCGCTCACCGTCTCGGCCGGATCGGCGGCCACGCTCATCGAGGTGAAGCCGACGAAGTCGAGCATCAGCACCGACACCGGGTCGTAGAGCTGCGGCGTCACCGTGCCGAAGGTCTTGAACTCGTCGTAGACCGCCCGCGGCATGAGGTTCAGCAGGAGCCGGTCGACCCGCGCCTTCTCGGTCTCCAGCGCGCGGGTATGGCGCTCGCTCATCTGCGCGTAGCTCTCCAGCATCGCCGCCATCTCGCGCTCGCGGCTGACGTCCTGGACGGTCACCACGGCGCGGCCGTCATCGAGCGGGGCGATGGTGCCGGCAAGCGCCAGCGGGCGGCGGCCCCGCCGGGCGCTGGCCTCGAAGGCGACCGCTTCGCCGTCCAGGTCCGGCACGAGGGCCGCGAGCGGCACGCCCGGCTCGGCGCCCGGAAACCATGCGCGGAAGGTGCGGTTGGCGTCGGTCACCGTACGTCCCTCGCCGGCGACGACGGCCACGCCGGCAGCGACGGCGTCGAGCAGGACCTCGGATGCGATCATGGCCGCCCGTCCTTGACGATCAGCGGGCGGAGTTGCTCGATGCGCGCCAGGACTTGGTCGCGATCCTCCGGCGGCAAGCCCTGGGCGTCGAGGGCCGCGCCCAACAGCCCGACGATCTCCTCGAAATCGGCGGCTCCGATCGCCAGATGCGCGTGCGCTTGGCGCAGGCGCTGCGGTGCGTAGTCGACGGGGCCGCCTAGGAGGTAGGTCAGGAACTTGGTCTGGTGATCGACCAGGCGGGCGAGGTCGACGTCCTCGAAGTAGGGGGCCAACCGCTCCGACTGGAGAACGGCGTCGTAGAAGCGCAGCACGATGCGGCTCACGGCGGCGAAGCCACCATGGGCGTCGAACAGGCTGCGGGTCATGGTCGGTGGCATCGTCGGGCTCCGGCGCGCGGTCCGGGGCGGACCGCCGAGGTCGCTCTTGTCGCCGCAAGCCGTTGGCGCCGGCGTGGAAGCGAGCGTGGAAAGTGCGTCCTGCCCCGCCGCATCCGCCATGGCCGCGCGCAGCCGAGCCGCCTCCTCGCCGAACTCGGCGGCGCGCTCGGACCGATCCCGCGCATGCAGGGCTGCGAGGTCGTCGCAGACGCGGGCGAGGTCCGGCACGAGCCCCGCCGCGCGCGCGACGTCGGCGGCCGCCTCCAGCCACTCGCTCGAACGCTCGGGCGCCGGCGTGACCGTCGCCAACGTCGCCAATACCCGCACCCGCAGCCAAGCCGGCGGCGCGCGATCCAACTCCTGACGCAATTCGCCCGCCGCCGCCGCATCGCCGCTCCGCGCCAACGCACAACGCAGGAGCACGGCCGCGTTGCGCGCAATCACCGGCATGTTGGCGCTCGTGGCGGCCGCCTTGGCGCGCTCCAGGGTCGCCGTCGCCGTGTCCCACCGTCCCGCCAGAAGCTGCGCATCGCCGAGCGAGCAGAGGAACCAGGGACCGGCGGGAAAGAGCTGGTCCTTGAGCCCGCTCGCGGCCAGCGCCTCGAACGGGGCGAGCGCTGCGGCATCCGGCCCCTTGGCGATCGCCACCTGCACCGCGAACTGGGCAGCGGCGTGCCGGTCCTGCGGCCGGCCGGTCTCCGCCGCGATGGCCAGGGCCTCGGCGGCGAAGCGCTCGGCACGATGGAGATGCCCGAGCATCGCCTCCGCCTGGGCGAGACTGCCGCGGTGCCAGACCGAGCGGGTGATCAAGAGGCCGTAGCGTTCGTGCCGGTCGGCGGTGGCGAAGCGGGCGACGTGCGGCAACAGCCGCTGCCGCGCGTTTCTGGCCTCGCCGGCCATGAGATGCGCCAGGGCCGCTGCGGTGTCGGCCTCGAAGACGTGGCGCTCGAGGCCTTGGCGCCGGGCGAGGTCGAGGAGGTCGTCGGCAGCGGCGATGGCCGCGTCGACACGGCCGAAGGTAGCGAGCGTATAGGCGAGCTTGAGCCGCGCGTCGGCCAAGCGAGCGCCGTCGCCGATGCGCTCGGCGAGGTCCACGGCCTCGGTCGTCCGCTCGATGGCCGTGGCGAAGTCGCCGAAGGAGACGTAGGCGGTCTGCATGCGCATCAGCACGTCGACGCGGACGGCGAGGTAGCGCGGCTCCGGCACCAACTCGGCCAGCGCCGTGAGCGCCCGCTCCAACAAGGCCGCCGCCCGCAAGTAGGCGCTGCGGTCGAAGGCGCGGTCGGCGGCCTGCACCAGATAGACGAGCGCCTTCTCCCAGGCGCCGGCGCGATGGGCGTGCTCGGCCAGACGCTCGACGTGCGGTTGCAGGCGGTGGCCGTAGAGCCGCTCCATCGCCTCGAGCGTGCGCGCGTGCAGCGCGCGGCGCTCCGGCGCCAGGAGCGAGGCGTAGGCAACGCCGTGGATCAGCGCGTGCTCGAACACGTAGTCGGGTTCGGCGAGGCCCACGACCTCGACCAGGAACGCCGCATCCTGCAACGCCTCCAGGGCGTCCTCGCAGGTGCCGGCCTCGAGATCGCACAAGGTCCGGAGCAATGCCCCCGGCACCTCCTGACCGATGACGGCGGCAAGCTGGAGGACCTGGCGCTGGGTCGAATCGAGGCGGTCGATGCGGGCGGCGATCAGGGGCTGCACGGTCGCCGGCGCTTCGATCTCGAGGATCGGCCGCGGTGCGGTGTAGGCGCCCGGCACACCCTCGATCCGCCCGGACTGGGCAAGGCTGCGCACCGTCTCCTCGATGAACAGGGGCGAGCCATCCGTTCGCTCGACCAGGAGCCTGTGCAGGTGGGCGACGCTGGCATGGTCGCCGAGGAGATGGCCGACCATGCGGCCGGCGTCGTCGAAGTCGAGCGGGTCCAGGCGCAGCACGCGCACACCCGCCCGCCCTGACCAGGCGGGGCGGAACTCGGGCCGCGCGGTCATCAACAGAAAGACCGGCAACCGCTCGGCGCCGTCCACCAGCCGTGTGAGGACGCGCAGGCTCTCGGTGTCGGCCCAGTGCAGGTCCTCGATCGCCGCGAGAACCGGCCGGTTGCGGGCACGCAGGGCGAGGAACGCATGCACCGCCCGGCGGACCGCACGCAAACGCTCGGCGGCAGCCAGCGCCGTCCAGGCCGCGTCGTCCACGGGCAGGTCCAGGAGGTAGCGGAGGGCCGGGCCGAGCGGTGCCGCCTCCAGCACCTCCAGCGCCTCGTCGAGGGCCAGCGCGGCCTCGCGCGGCGTCGCCCCGTCCCGCAGCCCGAGCAGTGCCTGGACGAGTTTGCGCGCGAGCGCGAACGGTACCGCCCCGTCGAAGTCGAGCGCACCGAACTCCACCGCCGTGAGGTCGGCCGCCGCTTCGACGCGCAACAGTTCCTGCACCAGCCGGGACTTGCCGAGCCCGGGCTCGCCGACGACGAGGACCGCCCGCCCCTGGCCCGCCACGGCGTCGGCGAGGTTGCGGCGCAAGAGCGCCAACTCCGGCGCGCGGCCGGAAAAGGCGGTGAGCCGGCGGTCGGCGCGCAGTCCCCAGCGCGAGCGCGCGGCGGCGAGGCCCGTGAGGCGGAACAGGGGCGGGTCCGCCCCGGCAAGCGGTTCCAGCCGGGCGTAGCCGCCCGCCTCCTGGGCCGCGCGCGCACTCAGCGCCACCGTCATGGGCGCCAAGCCGTGGGCCAGGTGGCGGACACGGCGCAGAACGGGGCCGCTGGCGACGAGGCCGCCCGCGCCGTCGGGCGCCGGCCCGGCGATGGCCTCGCCCGTGTCGACCGCGATGCGCAGGGGCGTCGCCGGCCCCGCCGCCGCCTGGATGGCGAGCGCCGCTCGGCAGGCCGCGACCGCATGCAGCTCCATCGCCGCCCGCGCGCCGAAGACGGCGGTGACGGCCGCTTCGCTCAGCTCCAGGACGTCGCCGCCCTGGGCCTGGACCACCGCCTTGGCCGTCGCCAGCAAGGGGGCCATCGTCGCCATCCCCAACTCCGCCGGCTCGCCCTCGCCCGCCTCCGGCGGCAGGGGGAAGTCGACGTCGAGCACCGTGAGCCAGCGGCGCACCTGGGTTGCGGCCGGCGGCGCCGGCGGCGGGGCCGACACCGGTGGCGCGGCTGCGGCCTCGCGCACCGCGGCGCGCAAGGTCTCGACGCGGCGGACGAGGGTCGCGTCGTCCGGGGTCAACGCGAGCCAGCGCTCGGCGAAGGTCAGCGCGCGCCGGGGATCGTTGCCGTGCCGCTCGACCAGGGCGCGCAGGAGGGCGAGGCGCCGCGTCTCCGCCGCGAAGGCGTTGGCCCGGCGCCATGCCTCGAAATCCGGGCAGCGGTCGAGGGCGAGGTCGTCGAGAAAGCCCTCACCGGCGAGGGCCGCCAACGCCTCCAACTCGTCCAGGCTGCGCGCCGCCAGCGCCGCCTCGTCGAGCCCGCCGAGTTGCACCGCGTCGATCGCCATCCCTTCCGTGTCGAGCCGTACGGTGGCGCGGTCGGCGCACAGACGGGTGCGCTCCGCCGTGTCGACCAACGGGCGCAGCTTGGACAGGCTCCAGCGCAAGGCACCCTTGGGATCGTCGGGCACGTCCCAGAACAGCTCGCACAGGCGTTCGCGCCGCTGCGGCCGGTCGACCAGTGCCAGATAGGCCAGCAGCGCCCGCGTCTTGCGCGAGGGCGGCAAGGGCAAGGGCGCGCCGTCGCGCAGCACCTGGAACGTGCCGAGCATGCGCAGTGCCAAGCCCACCGGCATCGCCCCCAAGTTTCACCCAGAGGTGAACTCTACGTCATTCCTGCGACCATGGCAGCCGTCGCGATGCAACTCAGGCACTCGCCCTGAGCGCCCGGTGATCGGCTTCGTCGTGCAGACCGGCCATGACCAGCAATTCGGTGCGCATGGCGTCGGCGAGCCCGGCATGGAGGTGGCGCAGTTCGTCCAGGGTCCAGGCGCAGGACGCGATGGAGTCCGTCACGCGCAGCATGGGCAGCGAGAGCGCGTCGCGGAGGTGGCGGTAGCCGGCGAAGGCCGCGGGCGTGCCGACGGTGGCTGCCCGCGCCAGCAGTTCCGCGTCCCGCAGCGCGTCGGTGATGCCGTGCGCCGTCGCCGGGTCCTTGAAGTAGCCCGCATCGCCGACCAGGGCCCAACCCGGACCGTAGGGCTGGCGGAGAAAGCCGGTGATCCCGTCGAAGCTGCGCAGGGGCACTCGCACGTCGCCCACCTCGTCGGCAAGTGCCGGGGCCACGGCGCGGAGCAGCCGCATCAGACAGGCGGCGGGCTCGCCGG
This sequence comes from Geminicoccaceae bacterium, assembly GCA_050485385.1. Taxonomy (GTDB): domain Bacteria; phylum Pseudomonadota; class Alphaproteobacteria; order Geminicoccales; family Geminicoccaceae; genus RECO01. The sequence goes on from JBJHBG010000025.1 coordinate 24,752, forward strand.
CCATCGCCTCGGCCCGGCGCGCGGCCGCCACGCTGACGAAAACGACATGGTCGCCGCCATTGGTGGGGATGGCGCCGGCGGTGGCGCCGGGGGCGAAGTGCCAGCGATAGCCCTCGTCGCGCAGCCCCGCGAGGTAGCCATAGAGCAGCGCCGAGCGGCGCTTGCCCTGATGGACCACCGGGGCCTCGACCAGCCTGGCGGTGCGCGAGGCCACGCCGTCGGCACCGACGACCAGCCGCGCCCGCACCTCGAAGGTTCGGCCGCTCCGCTCGCGCAAGACCGCGCCAACGACGCGCCCAGCTTGGTCGCGCAGGAGGTCCTGAAGGCTCCAGCCGAAGGCCACCTCGGCGCCGGCACGGCGCGCGGCTTGGACCAGGAGCGGGTCGAGGACGGTGCGCTTGGGGGCGTACAGGGCGTCCACGCCGTATTGCGGCTCGATGCGCACGGGGGCCGCCACCTCGCCATAGTGGAAGGTGGTGAGCCGCACCGGCGGGGTGCCGGCGGCGCGGACCTGGTCGAGCACGCCCCAGCGCTGGAGCTGGACGACGGCGCCGCGCATCAGGGCGTGGGTCGAGAGCGTGTCGTCGCCCTCCCGGCCGCGGTCGACGGCGAGCACCTTCGCCCCGTCTCGGGCGAGCAGCATGGCGGTTGCGGCCCCGGCACAGCGGGCACCGATCACCAGCACGTCGACGTCGCGGGGCAACGGCGAGGCGGGGGAGCGCATGGCGGTCACTCCTCGGGGGTTGAGGCCGGCAGGCAGGTGGGCGGCGAGGTGGCGAGCCAGCTCGCGCGCGTCGTCGCCGACGCCGTCGATGAAGGTGGACTTGCGGCGGCGGAGGAACGGCAGGCCCAGGGCATAGACGCCGGGCAGTGCGGTGATGCCACCGTCGTGGGCGATCTCGCCCCGTTCGTCGAGCACCGGCAGGCGCAACCACGGATAGCGGCGCTCGAAACCCGTCGCCCAGATCACCGTCTCGATGCCCTCGGCGCGCAGGTCGAGGGTGGTGGGCGGCGCGTCGAGGACGAGCGGTGCGGGGCCGGCGTCGGCCGGCAGATCGGGCAGCGCCGCGTCGATCCGCCGGAGCAGACGCCGGAGCTTCCGGTCCGCCGCGTCGGTCGTCGCCTCGAGATCGCCCGCGAAGCGCAGCTCGCGATCCGTGCCGTCCACCGCCCGGCCGAGCAGCCGCACGCCGGCGGCGCCGAGTGTGGCGAGGTCGATGTTGCGGCGGTCTCGATGGCCGACGAGCTGGAGCGAGGGCTGGTTGCGGGCATGGGCCAGGTCCGGCACGGCGTCATGCCGCTCGTCGAGGATGCCCGCCCGATCCAGGAGCCAGATCAGGTCGTGGCCGCGATAGGTGCGCGGTGCTCGGATGTGGCGGGACACGGCGAGCGTCACCGCCCGCCCGCTGCGCCGGAGTTCGTCCGCGATCTGCACGCCGGAAGCCGAGGCGCCGACGACCAGGACACCGCCCGATGGCAAGGCCGTGGGATCGCGATAGGTCGAGGGCGAAAGCTGATGGGCCTCCAGGCGACGGGCGAAGGCGGGGACGAGCGGCCGGTCGCAGGCGCCGGTGGCGACGACGACGGCGCGCGCCGCATGGACGCCCGCCGTGGTGACCACCCGGTAGCGCCAGGCCGAACCTTCGACCGCCAGCACCTCGACGCCCTCCAGCACGGGCGCCTCGAAGCTCCGCGCGTAGGCCCGGAGGTAATCGGCGGTCGCGGCCGCCGTCATGAAGCCGTCCGGCTCCGGCCCCCGGTAGCGCCAGCCCGGCAGGCGGGCGAACCAGTTGGGGGTCAGCAGGCGCAGGCTCGCCCAGCGTTCGCTCCGCCAGCGCTCGGCCGTGCGGCGCCGCTCGAGCACGGCGTGGTCGATGCCGTGGGTGGCGAGTTCGTGGCTTATGGCGAGACCGGCCTGGCCGGCGCCGATGACGACGACGTCGGTGCGCTGCATGGAAGGCGCCTTCGCGAAGAGGGGGGGCGGCCGGCCCGATACCGGGCCGGCCGGACGACTGGATCAGGCGGCCATCCGCGTCTCGATCGCGACCGGCACGCGGTTGGTGATCACGTCGAACACGGCGGAGCGGGCGCGGGCCTGCTCGACGATCTGGCGCAGCTTCTCGTCGGGCGCGTCGCCCTTCATGGTGAAGGTCACGCGCATCTGCTCGAAGCCGTTCCGTACCTCGTCGGAGAGGCCGAGGATGCCGCGCAGGTCCATGTCGCCCTCCACCGTCGCCGTCACCTCGTGCAGCGTCACGCCGCGGGCGGCGGCGATGTTGGCGATGCCGGCGGTGAGGCAGACGGCGAGCGCGTGGCAGAGATACTCGACCGGGGTCGGCCCCTCGTCCTGGCCGCAGAGCACCGCCGGATGGTCGGCGTCGGCGGTGTAAGCCGCCTTGTGCATGTGGTCGCCGCCGGCGCCGTGAAAGCCGTGCATGGTGCTGCGGCAGTGCGTGCCGTCGAGCCACTGGGTGTCGGCCCGCCAGGTGAAGCGGGCGAGCGCCGGCTGGTTGCGCACGGCGTCGATGGTGGCGAACAGGGTCGGCGTGTCGACGCCGTTCCGGGGCTCGGGCGCGGGGCGGGTCATGGTCTGGGCGGTCATCGGATCGTCCCTTCCGTGATGGCCCGCAGCGTGGATCGCTGCGGGCGACGACGGCAGGGCTAGGGCCCGAGCGTCGAAACGACGGTGGAAGGCAGCGTGGAATTTCGCGGTGCCTGCCGTTCCAACGCGCAACGAGCCAAAGGCCGCGTCATGGTCCGACCGTCACCAACGATCCGACGGGAGACGACCGATGACCACCACGCTTGCCAGGGACGGCTGGATGCTCACCCTCGCCGGCAAACCCCAACCCGGCCAGACGGCAGAGCGGACGCGCCGCACGAGCATGGCCGACGTCGAGGCCTTCAGCGCCATGACCGGCGACATGAACCCGCTGCACTACGACCAAGCGCTCGCCGCCGCCACGCCGTTCGGCGGCCTGATCGTGCAGGGCGGTGTGACCTCCGGCATCCTCAACGCGCTGGTCGCCGAGGACCTCCCCGGCCCCGGCACCGTGTTCCTCGGCGTCGAGTGGCGCTTCACCAAGGCCGTGCGCGTCGGCGAGGCGATCACCGGCCGCGTCGAGGTCCTGTCGGTGCGCGACGACAAGCCGATCTGCCGGCTGCGCACCACCGTCGTGAACGAGGCGGGCGACGTGTGCCTCGAGGGCGAGGCCACCACCTACACCATGCCGCTTCGCCAAGGTTGAGTGCGGGTGACGCTGGCACCAGCCGGGGCCGACCGGCTAAGCTCGACCGCACGCAGTCCACCGCGCGGCGAGAGTTCATGACGATCCTGGTTACCGGCACCGCCGGCTTCATCGGCTACCACACGGCCGAGGTTCTGCTCGCGCGCGGGGACGCGGTCGTGGGCGTCGATTCGGTCAACCCCTATTACGACCCGACGCTCAAGGAGGCGCGCCTCGCCCGGCTCGGCGAGCATCGGGGTTTCACCGAGGCACGCCTCGACATCGCCGACGCCGCAGCCCTCATGGCGGCATTCGAACGCCACCGGCCGGAGCGGGTGATCCACCTCGCGGCCCAGGCGGGCGTGCGCTACTCGGTCGAGCATCCCGAAGCCTATGTCCAAAGCAATCTCGTCGGCTTCGCCAACGTGCTGGAGGCCTGCCGCCGCTATCCCGTGGCGCACCTCACCTACGCCTCGACCAGTTCCGTCTACGGCGCCAACCAGAAGATGCCCTTCGCCGAGACCGACGGCGTGGCCCACCCTTCCAGCCTCTACGCCGCGACCAAGCGCGCCAACGAGGTGATGGCGCACAGCTACGCACACCTCTACGACCTGCCCTGCACGGGCCTGCGCTTCTTCACCGTCTACGGCCCCTGGGGCCGCCCGGACATGGCGCTCTTCAAGTTCACCAAGGCGATGCTGGAAGACCGCCCGATCGAGATCTACAACCACGGCCGCATGCAGCGCGACTTCACCTATGTCGACGACATCGTCGAGCGCGTGGTCCGGGTGAGCGATCGCGTCGCCTGCCCGGATCCGGACTGGGACGCGAGCGTCAGCCACCCCCTGCCCGATCGGAGCGGCGTGGCGCCCTTCCGCATCTACAACATCGGCCGGGGCGGCCCGGTCCAGCTCATGGACTACGTCCAGACGCTGGAAGCCAAGCTGGGGCGCCGGGCGGCATGCTCGATGCTGCCCATGCAGCCGGGCGACGTGCCCGCGACCTTCGCCGACACGACGGCGCTGGATGCCCTCTTCGGCCAGCGGCAGACGACGCCGGTCGAGGTCGGCATCGGCCGCTTCGTCGACTGGTATCGCGACTACTACGGTGTCTGAAGCCTCCCACGGCCGCCGCATCGCCGTCGTGGGCCTCGGCTATGTCGGCCTGCCCGTGGCCGCCGCCTTCGCCCGCCTCGGCCCCGTCACGGGCTTCGACGTCGACCCCGGGCGCGTCGCCGAACTGCGCCGCGGCCACGACCGCACCGGCGAGGTGACGACCGCGGAGCTGGCCGGACTTCGGCTCCACCTCACGACCGATGCGGCCGACCTCGCCGCCGCCGACTTCTACGTGGTGACGGTGCCGACGCCGGTGACCGATGCGAAGCTGCCCGACCTCGGCCCGCTGCTCAGGGCCTCGCGTAGCGTCGGCGCGGCGCTCGGGCCGGGCGACGTCGTGGTCTACGAATCGACCGTCTATCCGGGCTGCACCGAGGAGGACTGCGTGCCGGTGCTGGAGGCGGCGAGCGGGCTGCGGCTGGGGCGGGACTTCGCCGTCGGCTACAGCCCAGAGCGCATCAACCCGGGCGACCGCGCGCACGGGCTCGCCGACATCGTCAAGGTGGTCGCCGCCTCCGATCCGGCGGCACTGGACGTGGTGGCGCGGGTCTACGGTGCGGTGGTCGGGGCCGGCATCCACGTCGCACCCTCGATCCGCACCGCCGAGGCCGCCAAAGTGATCGAGAACACCCAGCGCGACCTCAACGTGGCGCTGGTCAACGAGTTGGCGCTGATCTGCCACCGGCTCGGCCTCGATACCCACGACGTGCTCGCCGCCGCCGGCACCAAGTGGAACTTCCTGCCCTTCCGCCCCGGCCTCGTCGGCGGCCACTGCATCGGCGTCGACCCGTACTACCTGACGCATCGGGCGGAGCGCGCGGGCCACCATCCCGAGGTGATCCTCGCCGGCCGCCGGATCAACGATTCGATGGCCGGCTTCGTGGCGACCGCGGTGATGCGCCGACTTGCGGCCAGGGGTGCGCACCACCGCCGCGTCACCGTCCTCGGCTGCACCTTCAAGCCCGACGTCCCGGATGCGCGCAACAGCCAGGTGCGCACACTGGTGACGGAGTTGCTGGCGTTCGGCGCCGAGGTGCAGCTGCACGAGCCGCTCCTGCCGGCGGCCGAGGCAGCGCGCCTCTGCGGCGTGCTCCCGCGCGCCTTGGACGAGCTGGAACCCGCCGACGCGGTCGTTCTGGCCGTGCCGCACGCCGCCTTCCGCACCGCCGGCTGGCCGCTGATCGAACGCCTGCTCGACGGCGGCCGTGGCCTCGCCTTCGACCTCGGTGCTACGCTGCCGCGCGACGCAACACCCGCCGGCATCGACCTCTGGCGCCTATGAGCGGGACGCCCGAAACATCGAACGTCGTTCAAGCGCGGTTCAATGGCGAAAGGCCAGTAAACGCGCCATCCTCGCCGGAAAGGTCGACCATGCCCCGACGCCGCACGTTCCTCGCCACCGCCACCGCCTTCGGCCTGCTCGCGCCGACAGCACTCCGAGCGTCGCTGCCGGCGGACATGACGGAGCAGATCGAGCGCTACCTCAACGGCATCGAGACGCTGCGCGCGCGCTTCGTGCAGATCGCCCACGACGGCAGCCTGTCCGAGGGCCGGGTCTACCTGCACCGGCCGGGACGGATGCGGTTCGAGTACGACCCGCCGGCGACGCTCCTGATGGTGGCGACCGACTGGCGCGTGGTGATGCAGGACACGCGCACCCGGCAGACCAACACCATACCGGTCAGCCGCACGCCTTTGGGCCTCCTGCTCGACGACCGCATCCGCCTCTCGGGCGGCGTGACCGTGCGGGCGATGGAGGAGGTCGGCGGCGAGGTGCACGTGGCCGTCTACAAGACCGACGAGCCGGGCCTCGGCGAGTTGCAACTCGTGTTCGGCCAGAGCCCCCTGGAGTTGCGCCGCTGGCAGGTGCTGGACGCCCAGGGCCGGGTGACGCAGATCCTGCTGGAGGACATCGAGAAGAACGTCCGGCTGGAGCGAGGCCTGTTCAACGTGCAGCGTTAGTGCCGCGAAACCTTCGCACCAAGCAGGGCGCTTTCGAGGCGCCGCATCCCCCGGCGGTCGGCATTGCCGGCCGCAAGTCGAACGGGCGTGACGGGGGGCGAAACCCCGGTGCGACGTCCTTCTTCATCCTGCGCACCGCACTTCCGCTCGTGTTGCTGCTCGGCGCGTGTGTCGGCCCGGTGCCCATCGAACGGCTGCCCCTGGGCGATCCGCGCAACGCCCGCGATGCGTTGGAGACGGCGCACGCGGCGGGGCCGGTCGGTGCCGCGGTCGCCGGCTTCGCCGCTCCCGAGCCGGACCTGGATGCCCGCTTCCGCGTGCTGTACGCCGCGTCGCGCGGCGTGCCGGCGCTGAACCCGCGCTTCGAGGAGGGGGCCGGCGAGCCGATGCTGGTGGTCGGGTTCGACCTCCGCGCCGGCGACGACGTGTGCCGCCCGCCCGTCGCGCCGGGCGGCCCGCTGCGCAGCATCAGCTTCGCCTTCTGCGAGGCCGATCGCCCGATCGCCGCGGTCCGCGCGCCGGCCGAAGGCGACCTTCTCCGGCTCTACGAACGCCTCGCCCGCACCCTCTTCCCGGACCTCTACCCCGAGCGCTACGGTCTCCGCCTCGGCCCGTTCCCGATCACCATCGGCGGCAGCTTCGGTTTCGGCCGCTAGCCGGCAGCGACGGCGGCACTGCGACGCGGCGTGGATGTCGGAGGGAGCCAGAACCCTCCTGCCCGTTGCCGCCCCTACCTCACAACTCGAGCTGCTCGTTGGCGACGATCTCGATGCCGAAGCCGCCGAGGCCGACATATTGGCGCTCGCTGGTGGACAGGAGGCGGATGCGTTCGACACCGAGATCCCTGAGGATCTGCGCGCCGATCCCGACCTCGCGCCAGCGGTCGCGGCGGGCGGCGGCGCTGCCGTGCGCCTCGTCGTCGGCGCTGCCCTTGGCGGCCCCCTGCGGCGGTACGGCGAGGCCGTCGCGCAGATAGACCAGCACGCCGCGCCCCTCCCGGGCGATGCGCTCGAGTGCCCGGCGCGCGGCACCGCCGGCGGGCTCGGCGGTGAAGAGGTCGGCCATCACCTGCTCGCGGTGGATGCGGGCGAGCACGGGCGGCTCGGTCAGCACGTCGCCGAACACCAGCGCCACCTGTTGGAGCGTGTCGAACGGCGTGCGGTAGACCACGGCATGCGCCGGGCCTGCGGCGGTCGCGACGTCGAAGGCGGTCACCCGCTCGACCAGATGCTCGCGCCGCTGGCGGTAGTCGATGAGGTCGGCGATGGAGACGATCTTCAGGCCGTGCTCGAGCGCGAAAGCGCGGCACTGGGAGAGGCGCTTGACCGAGCCGTCGTCGTTGACCAGCTCGCCGATGACGCCGACCGCGCTGGAACCGGCGAGCCGGGCAAGGTCGACCGCGGCCTCGGTGTGACCCGAGCGGACCAGGACGCCACCGTCACGGGCGACCAGCGGGAAGACGTGGCCCGGCCGAACGAAGTCCTCGGCGCCGACATTGCCGTTGGCGAGCGCGCGCACGGTCGCGGTGCGCTCGTCGGCGGAGATGCCGGTCGTCAGGCCGTGGCGGTAGTCGACGCTGACGGTAAAGGCGGTGCCCATCGGCGCGTCGTTGGCGCTCACCATCGGGTCGAGCCGCAGGCGCTTGGCGTCCGCTCCGGCGAGCGGCACGCAGATGATGCCGCTCGTGTGCCGGATCATGAAGGCCATGCGCTCCGGCGTCGCGCGGTCCGCCGCCATGATCAGGTCGCCCTCGTTCTCACGGTCGTCGTCGTCGACCACGATCACCATCTCGCCCCGCGCCATGGCGGCGATGGCGTCGTCGATGGAGTCGAGCTGGCTCATGGGTGTCGTCCCGCCGACAGGTTGGCGTCGCTAGAGGCCGTGCACGTAGGCGATCCGAGGGGTTCTGGCTAGATGCCGAGCCGGCTCGGGCGATGCCCGCCCGGCAAGCGCTCCGGCGTTGACATTCGCGCACGGCTGGCTAGGTTGCGCGACCGCTGCCGGTTCGGCGGCGAGCCCCATTCGCGTGCGGTCAGCACATCCACGATCGGTCAGTCGATGTACGCAGTGATCAAGACGGGCGGCAAGCAATACCGCGTTGCCGCGAACGAGGTGATCAAGGTCGAGCGCCTCGAAGCCGAGGAAGGCTCGATGCTCGAGCTCGACCAGGTGCTGATGGTCGGCGGCGACGGCGGGGTCAAGCTGGGCACGCCGGTGCTCGCCGGTGCGAAGGTCACGGCCGAGGTGCTGGAGCAGGGCAAGGGGCCGAAGCTCGTCATCTTCAAGAAGCGTCGGCGCAAGAACTCGCGCCGCAAGACCGGTCATCGCCAGCAGATCACCGTCTTGCGGATCAAGGACATCGTTGCCGCCTGAGGCGGCGGCTCGGACGGAGGAAGACCCATGGCGCACAAGAAAGCAGGCGGCAGCTCGCGCAACGGTCGCGACAGCCCGGGTCAGCGGCTCGGCGTCAAGAAGTACGGCGGCGAGCGGGTGCTGGCGGGCAACATCCTGGTGCGCCAGCGCGGCACCAAGTTCCACCCCGGCGACAACGTCGGCTGCGGCCGCGACTACACGCTGTTCGCCAAGGCCACCGGCACGGTGGTCTTCAAGAAGGGCTTCAAGGGCCGCACCTTCGTCGGTGTGATGCCCGTGTCCGAAGCGGCGGAATAAGGCCTCCGCCGCTTTCCGGCCCCGCCTCGGCGCGGGGCCGTTTTCCCGACGGCGGCGATGCGGTTTCTCGACGAAGCGAAGATCTACGTGAAGGCAGGCGACGGCGGCAACGGCTGTGTCGCCTTTCGCCGTGAGAAGTTCATCCCGCACGGCGGCCCGAACGGCGGCGACGGTGGCCGTGGCGGCGACGTCGTGGTGACGACCGACACGGCGCTCAACACGCTGATCGACTTCCGCTACCGCCAGCACTTCAAGGCCGAGCGCGGCCATCACGGCATGGGCTCCGACCGCACCGGCAGGAGCGGCGAGACGCTGGAACTCGCGGTGCCCGTCGGCACGCAGATTCTGGCCGACGACCGCGAGACGGTCCTCTACGACCTGGACCGCCCGGACCTTCGCGTCACGCTCGCGAAGGGCGGCGACGGCGGCTTCGGCAATGCCCGCTACAAGACCTCGACCAACCGCGCGCCGCGCCGCGCCGATCCCGGCTGGCCGGGCGAGGAGCTTTGGGTCTGGCTGCGCTTGAAGCTGTTGGCCGACTGCGGCCTGATCGGCCTGCCCAACGCCGGCAAGTCGACCTTCCTCGCCTCGTGCTCCAACGCCAAGCCGAAGATCGGCGACTATCCCTTCACCACCACCGCACCGCAGCTCGGCACGGTCGAGGTGGACGACGACGTCTTCGTCGTCGCCGACATTCCAGGGCTGATCGAGGGCGCGCACGAGGGCACCGGTCTCGGCGACCGCTTTCTCGGCCACGTCGAGCGCTGTGCCGTGCTCATCCATCTGGTCGACGGCACGGGCGACGTGGCGGCGGCCTACCGCACGGTGCGCACCGAGCTCGAAGCCTACGGCCACGGCCTTGCCGACAAACCCGAACTGGTCTGCCTCTCCAAGCTCGACGCGCTCACGCCCGAAGCGGCGGACTCCGCCGCCGAAGCCCTGGCCGCAGCCGCGGCCAAGCCCGTCTATCGGCTGTCGTCGGTGGTCAGGACAGGCCTGCCGGCGGTGTTGCGCGCCGCCAAGAAGGAGGTGGACGCCGCCCGCGCCCGGCGCCTGGAGGCCCTGGGCACGGCGCCATGAGCGATCCGCTCGCGAGCGCCCAACGCGTGGTCGTCAAGATCGGCTCGTCGCTGCTGGTGGACGAGGAGGGCAAGCTGCGCGCCGGCTGGCTGCGGAGCCTCGCCGACGACGTGCGGGCACTGCGCGCGGCCCGCAGCGACGTCATCCTGGTGAGTTCCGGCGCCATCGCCCTCGGCCGCGCCCTGCTCGCCCTGCCGCGAGGCCCCCTCCGGCTCGAGGAGAAGCAGGCGGCCGCCGCCGCCGGGCAGATCGCGCTCGCCCACGCCTACCAGTCGGCGCTCGGCGAAGTCGGGCTCGGCTGCGCCCAGTTGCTGTTGACCCTCGCCGACACCGAGGACCGCCGCCGCTACCTCAACGCGCGGGCGACCGTCGAGACTCTCCTGCGCCTCGGCGCCGTGCCGGTGGTCAACGAGAACGACACCGTCGCCACGACCGAGATCCGCTTCGGCGACAACGACCGCCTGTCGGCCAGGGTGGCGATCATGGCGCTGGCCGACACGCTGGTGCTGCTGTCCGACGTCGACGGCCTCTACACCGCCGATCCCAACCGCGATCCGGCGGCCACGCACGTCGCCGAGGTGGCGGCGGTGACGAGCGAGATCGAGGCGATGGCAACGGGCGTCACCACCGCGGTCGGCACCGGCGGCATGACCTCCAAGCTGGTCGCCGCCCGCATGGCGACGCGCGCCGGATGCAGCGTGCTGGTCGCCGACGGCCGCGAGCCCCATCCCTTGGGCCGGCTCCAGGGCGGCGGCCGGCGGACCCGCTTCGCCGCACGTTCCTCGCCCCGCCGCGCCAAGAAGGAGTGGATCGCAGGCGCCCTGGCCCCGGCGGGCGTGGTGACCGTCGACGACGGTGCGGCCGCGGCGCTGCGGGCGGGCCGCTCGCTGTTGCCTGCCGGCGTCGTCGCCATCGAAGGCAACTTCGCGCGCGGCGATGCGGTGCTGGTGCGCGACCGGGCCGGCCGTCCGCTGGCCAAGGGCCTCTCCGCCTACGATGCCGCCGATGCCGTCGCCATCATGGGCAAGAAGAGCGACGATATCGAAGCCCTGCTCGGCTTCCGCGGCCGTGACGAGTTGATCCACCGCGACCACCTCGTCCTCTGGTAGACGTCGTCGGCGTGCGACCGACGCAACCTTTCGCCGCGCGCGTCGTTCTCCTTACGAACGTGGAACGAAGGAGGTCACGATGCGTGTTCTGCTGCTCTGGTTTTTGGGCATCCCGCTGCCGCTTCTGCTTCTGCTGCTGTTCATGGGTGTGATCTGACGGCGGGATCAGGCGAACAGGCGCACGGCGAGCACCACGACGACGGTGTAGGCCACCACGCTGGCGGCGAGGGCGAAGGGCTGATAGCGCTTCGACACCGTGGCCCGCGCCGTCTGCGACGTCAGCGCCAAGGCTTTGGGCAAGGTGGTGGCGACGAAGTCGCGCTGGCTGAGCATGCCGATGGGGTGGCCGTCCGCGTCGACCACCGGCAGATGGCGAAACTTGCCGGCGGCCATCAGTTCCAGGCAGTCGATCGCCGCGTCGTCGACCCGCGCGGTCTTGACGTCGACCGTCATCACGTCGGTCACCCGCGTCGTCTTCGGATCGAGGTCCTTGCTGACGACCTTGGTCATCAAATCGCGCTCGGTGAAGATGCCGTGCACGCGGTCGTCGCCATCGAGGACGAGCACGGCACCGATGGCCGAACTGGCCATGGTGCGAACCGCCTCGAAGACGGTGACGTCGCCCGCTACCGTGATGAGCGCGCCGCCGCCGTCGAATTCCCGCAGATCCGCCACTCGCATGGCCCAGCCTCCCCCGAACGCAGATTGTTCGCCAGGGAGATAGACCGTCGCAGCCGCGCGGCCAGCCTCCGACCGCTGCTAGTGGAGCACCGGTCCGCCCTGGGCGCGCAGCGCCGCGAGGGTGGTCAGCACGCGCTGCCAGACCCTCGCGGCGTTGGTTGCGCCGGTTCGACGATAGAAATGCCAGAGGTCGCGCGCCTCCGTTTCCGCCCGATCACCGTAGAGACGCACGAGCGTCTCCGCAGTGCGGACTGCATCCGTATCGCGTGCCATGTGCCCGACCCAGTAGATTCCCAGCGGCGGCCGCAGCCCGGTTCCGGACATGCGGATGGGCGGACAAACGCCATAATCGTCCGCCTCACCATTCTCCTTTCGTCGCAGTCGCGCGTCCGCTCGCCGGTTCGCCCAGCTTGCGGCATGGCCCGCGCTCGGCATAGTTGCCACAGTCACCGCAGAAGGACCAACAGCCGACATGGAGCACGACAAAAGGCCTTCGGGCGTGAACGTGGAGCCGCTCATCGCGGAGGGTGCGCTCACGGCACGGGTCGAGGAACTGGCGATCGAACTCGCCGAGATTCTGCCCCGGCAGGTGGTGGTGGTGGGCGTGCTGACCGGTAGCTTCGTCTTCGTCGCCGACCTCGTGCGCGCCCTGGATCGGCAGGACGTTCGCCCGGAGGTGCGGTTCGTCCAGCTCGCGAGCTACGGCAATGCCACGGAGTCCACGGGCGACGTGCAGGTGCTGGGTCTGCCCGAGGGCAGCTTCGAGGGTCTCGACGTCCTGCTGGTCGACGACATCCAGGACACCGGCCACACGCTAGAGGCGGCCACGCGCATATTGAAGGAGCGCGGGGCGGCATCGGTCAGGAGTTGCGTGCTCCTGGACAAGCCGTCGCGGCGGCAGGTGGCCTACGCGCCGGACATGGTCGGCTTCACCATCCCCGACGTGTTCGTCGTCGGCTACGGCATCGACTACGCCGGGCTCTATCGGCACCTCCCCTATGTCGGCAAGGTCGAGGCGGCCTAAGCCGGCTCCGGCACCTTCGGGCGCACCGGCCGCCCCTTCGCCGCCTCGACCAGCGACGGCGGCAGCGGTGGCAACGAGCCGTCGTCGCCCGGCAGCGGAGCGTGCGGCACCTTGGGCTCGACGTTGCCGTCGCCGCCACGCCGGCGCCCCCGGCGCGCGAGCCGCACTACGCGATAGCCGAGCAGCATCCGCACACCCTCGGTCAGGGCGAAGCTCAGCGCAATGTGGAGGTCGGCACTCATCATGGCGCCATGCTGCGCCGGGTCTGCCGCTTCGACGAGCGGGCCCGATGCCGCAGGCCGGCTACCAAAGCCCCGGCAGCCATAGGCAGAGACCAGGGAACAGGACCAGGACCACCAGCCGCACGACGTCGCTGAGGCAGAAGCCGAGAACGCCGCGATAGGTGTCCTGAATCGGCACGTCCGGTGCCATGGCATTGATCACGAACAGGTTCATGCCGAAGGGCGGGCTGATCATGCCGGTCTCGACCGCGACCAGCACCAGGATGCCGAACCAGACCAGCGTCTGCGTCGGCGTGAGGCCGAGGTCGAGTGCCAGCACGACGGGGACGAATACCGGCAGCGTCAACAGCACCATGGCGAGCGATTCCATGACGCAGCCGAGCAGCAGATAGGCGAGCAGGATCAGGGCGACGATGGCCAGCGGCGGCACGTCGAGGCCGGCGACGGCGAGCGACAGCTCGCGTGGCATCTGCGACAGCGCGAGTGCGGCGCCGAACAGCTCCGCCCCCAGCAGGATGACGAAAATCATCGCGGTCGTCTCGGCGGTGGCGAGCAGGGCACGCAGGAAGCCCTCGAGCCGCATGCCGCCGACCACCACCGCCAGCACGCCGACGGCGAAGGCGCCGATCGCGGCCCCCTCGGTCGGCGAGAACCAGCCGAAGTTGATGCCGAGGATGACGAGGAGGAAGACGAGGACGGCCGGCCAGACGTCGCGGCTCGACCGGAGCCGGCCGCGCCAGCCGATGCGCTCGGCCGGCGGTGCCGCGTCCGGGGCGACGCGGACGTAGAGGTTCACCACGAGTGCGTAGCCGAAGGCCGCGAGCAGGCCGGGGATGATGGCGGCGATGAACAGGGCGCCGATCGATTGCTCGGTGTAGATGGCGTAGATGACGAGGATGACCGAGGGCGGGATCAGGATGCCGAGGGTGCCGCCGGCGGCGAGCGTCCCGGTCCAGAGAGCCCCCGAATAGCCCTGCCGGCGCATCTCGGGGCCGGCCACCTGCGCCATGGTCGCGGCGGTGGCCAGGGACGAGCCGCAGATGGCGCCGAAGGCGGCCGAGCCGCCGATGGTGGCGACGGCCAAGCCGCCGCGCCGGTGGCCGAGATAGGCCCTGGCACAGGCGAACAGGGCCTTGCTGAGCCCGCCCTTGGTGGCGAACTCGCCCATCAGGAGGAAGAACGGGATGACCGTCAGGGTGTGGCTGGAAAAGCGGCTGAAGGTGAGCGTTTTCAGGGCATTCAACATCGGCCACCAGCCGGTGATGGCGGCGTAGCCGAGCCCGCCCGCGAGCAGCATGGCGATGCCGACCGGCAGGCGGAGCGCGATCAGCCCGACCGCACCGAGAAACAAGGCCGCACCGATCTCGACGTTGCTCACGGCCGGCCCCAGGCGAGGCGCACGCGCTCGGCCGCGGTGAACGCGGCCGTCACGGTCCAGAGCCCAAGGCCTGCCGCCGCACCGGCGAAGCCCCACCACTGCGGCAGGCCGAGGAACATCGAGGCGCGGCCACGAGCATGCGCATCGAGCCCGCCCTGCATCAAGCGCCAGGCGAGTACCGCGACGACCGCGGCCATGGCCAGGGCCACCACCGCGTCCAGTACGGACTTGGCGCGCGGCGGCAGCCTATCGGTGAAGATGCCGACCACGACGTGGCTGCCGCGCATCTGGCAGTAGGGCAGGAAGAGCGCGATGGCGACGCCGGCGGCGAGGGAGACGATCTCGGTATCGCCGAGGATCGGCCGGCCGAAACGGGCCATCGTCACCGAGGCGACGGTGACCAGCATGGCACCGACGAGGACGAGGCCGCCCGTGACGGCGGCCCCCTCGCTCAGACGCAACAGGAAGCGGCGCAGCGTCGCCACGGACGCTCAGTTGCGGCCGTAGCGGGCGGTGATCTCCAACAGCGCCTCGAACAATGCCGCGCCGTCGTAGCCACGCCCGTCCATCTCGGCGATCCAGGCGTCGTAGGCCGGCTGCACGGCCGCGACCCAGCGCTCGCGCTCCTCCGGCGCCAGCTCGAACACCTCGTTCCCGGCGCCGATGGCGGCCTGGCGCGCGCTTTCCGTCTGGCCGTCCCAGATCTCGCCCAGGCGCTTCGCGTATTCGATCCCGCTTTCGGCATCGATCACCGCCTTGAGGTCGTCGGGCAGGCGGTCGTAGGCCTCCTGGCGCATCAACGTCATGATGGTGCCCTGAAAGAGGGCGGTGTCGGTGTGGTAGCCGGTCACCTCGTAGAAGCGGTAGGGCTCGGTGATCGCCCAGTTGATGTACATGCCGTCGACCTGACCGCGGGCGAGCGCTTCGTAGACGCCGGGCAGGGGGATGCCGACCGGAACGCCGCCGAGCGCTCGAACCGCCTCGCCGATGAAGCGGCCGGCGACGCGAATGCGCATGCCCGACAAGTCCTCGAGCGTCCGCACCGGGCGGTCGACCGTATGCAGGATGGCGCGGTCGGTGGTCTGGATGGCGATGATCTTGATGTCCTCGAACTCGCGGTCGAGGTGGGTCAGCGCGAACTCCATCGCCGCCGGGCTCATGGTGGTGCTGGTGCCGGTGTTCATGAACGGCAGCTCGATGCCCTCCATGCCGGGGAAGCGTCCGGCGGCGAAGCCGGGGACGAGCCAGATCATGTCGACCACGCCGTCCTCGAGCTGTTCGATCAGGTCGCCGGGCGCGCCGCCGAGCTGCATCGCCGGGTAGACCTCGATGCGGATGCGACCCTCGGAACGCTCCTCCACCCGCTCGGCCCAACGGTCGAGATGCATGGTATGGTCGAGCGAGGTCGGCGAGGCGAACGAGTGGAGGCGGAAGGTGAACTCCTGGGCGCTGGCGGTGGAGGCCAGGAGCGACAGGCCGGCGGCGGCGGCAATCAGGCGGTACATGGACGATCTCCCCGAGCGAGCGACGGCGGTACGCCGCTTGTATCCCACTACAGAAGCAAACGCGGTGCCACGCAAGGGCTGGCGCGCCGCGCTCGGGTCGCTGGCGCTCGCCCTGAGCGTCGCTCTCGCTACACCCGCGACGGCGCTGCAACCCGACTTCGCCGACCTGGAGGGCGACGATCTGGTCCGGGCGGTCGGCCGCCTCGCCGGCTACGGCCAGGCGCCCATGTCCTACGCGGAACTCTGGGCCGCCTTGGAGGAGACCGACGAGGACCCGACCAACCCCGACAACGTGATCCTGTTCTACAGCGGTCGCTCGCACCCCAAGGCGGACAAGCTCAGCGACGCGCTGAACCCCGGTGGCTACACGGCGCATAGCTGGAACCGCGAGCATGTCTGGCCCCGCTCCAAGGGCTTCCGTGCCACGCGCGACCTCGCCCACAACGACCTGCACCACATCCGCGCCACCGACGCCTGGTGCAACGAACGGCGCGGCAATCTGGATTTCGACGCGGGCGGCGAGGCGCTGCCCACCTGCCGGGCGCGGGTGGCGGCCACCAGCTTCGAGCCGGGCGACGCCGTCAAGGGCGACGTCGCCCGCATGCTGTTCTACATGGACGTCCGTTACCACGGCCAAGGCGGGCTGGTGGACCTGCGCCTGGTCGACGAGGTGGACACGCGCGGCACCACCCTCGGCCGCCTCTGCACGCTGCTCCGCTGGCACCGGGACGATCCGCCCGACGAGGTCGAGCGGCGCCGCCACGAGCGCATCGCCGCTATCCAAGGCAATCGCAACCCGTTCGTCGACCGGCCGCACCTCGCAGAACGCATCTACGGCGGGCGCTGCGCGTCGTAGCGGCTCAGCCGAGCCAGCCGGCGAGCACGAGGCCAAGTGCCAGCAGGTAGCCGACCACGCTCGGATAGTAGGTGCCGGCGAAGCCGAAGGCGCGGGCAACCGCACCACGCGCGAGGCCCCACCGGAACAGCAGGCGACAGACGAGGAACCACGCGGCGAGCACCGGCAGGACCTGAAGCCAGCCCACCGGCAGCAGCACGGCGAGGGCAAGGGCGACGACCAGTTGCAGGAGGAACTGCTCCAGCGTGTTCTGCAGATAGCCGCGAGCGTCGTGCAGCGTCCGGTCGTCCGGCGGGTCCGCGCCGTCCGTTGCCGCCGCGTGGAAGAAGCGATGGCGCGCGATGGTGCCGATGCCGACGAGGAGCGCCGTCAGCGGCAGGAGTTGCCACGGCAGCGCGAAGGCAACGCGGGCGGCCGGGTCGTCCGCCACCGGCGGCGCCGGCAAGAGCAGGATCGCCATCGGATAGAGCAGGATGGCGAGCGCCATCGCGGGCAGCGCGCGAGAGAGGATGCCGCGTTGCACGGACGAGAGTGGCATGGCGGTAAAGTGCTCCAGCCCTCAAAGATAGCCGATGAAGCGGCCGGCGATCACCACGAGCGGCCACGCAGTCAACGATACCCACGCTGCCCGGCGCAGCGCCGGCGAGACGCTGCCAGTGGTGCGGAACGGGCTCAGGGCGCCCGTGGCATGCACCCAGGCGAGGTTGGCGAGCGCCAGGGCGACGAGGGCGAGCTTGGCGAGGAAGGCGGGGTTGGCGGCGTAGTCCATCGCCTGGACGCTGAAGAGCAGCCCACCGCTGGCGAGCGCCACGGCGAGGCCGAGAGCTGCCGTCGGCACCAGCACGCGCGTCACCGCCTCGGGCGGCAGGGCGCGGAGACGGCCGAGCAGGCGCAGATCGGCGAGGACGATGGCACCCACGAGAAAGGCGATACCGAAGACGTGCGCGGCGTTGACCAGCGGGTAAGCGAGGAAGCTCCGTCGGAGGAAGGCCGCCAGCGGCAAGGCCTCGATCGCCTCCAGCACCGGCGTCAGCTGTCGAAGAGCTGGGTTCGGCGCGGATAGACGTCGTAGGTGTTGCCGTTCACCTCGACCCGCACCGCCTTCATCCGCCGCTCGCTCGCGTCGTTCGAGCGAAAGCCGTAGGCGGTGAGCTGGTCGCCTTGCTCGGCCACGCCGTCGACGAAGCCCGACCGTGCGGTCGCCCGAGGCGGCGCCAGTTCGACCACCCAGACGTCGCCGTCGACGACGATGTCGACGCGGCCGTGCGGGTTGCCGAGATAGACCGTCTGAATCTCGCCTTCGAGCACGAAGGGCTCGTCCGTCGTCCAGACCCAACCGTGATGAGCGAGCGCGGGTGCGGCGACGAGCCCGGCGAGGCCCGCGGCCAAGAGCGTGCGACGGGCCAAGGTCGAATGGCGCATGGAGCCCTCCTCGATTGCCGTTGTGAGGCAGTTGGTAGGCTCAGCCGAAGCGTCAACCCTGATGTGTCGCCGAGCAGCCCAAAGGCGGCAAAAGCACGCGACATGGTGCAACGAATCGCGGCCCGCCGGGTTTGCCTACGACGAGGTTCGGATGGGAGGCAGGCGATGGGGGTTTGGATGCTGCGGCGGACGACGCCGTTGGTGGCGTTGGCGGCGGCGCTGGCGCTCGCGGGGCCGGCCGTGGCCAAGCCGGTCGACTTCATGTTCGTCGCTGGCGACAGCCTGAGCGACCCCGGCAACGTGCAGCGCATCACGAGCGCGCTCGGCGGCGTCATCGATCCGATTCCCGCCTCTCCTCCCTATATCGACGGGCGGTTCTCGGACGGCCCGGTGTGGGTCGAACGACTGGGCGACCGCCTCGGCCTCGGCAGCGGCGACGTCCGCAACGTCGCCCTCGGCGGCGCCAAGACCGCCGGTCACACCGCCGTCGACGCCGCCCCCCCGCTCGTACGACCGCTGCTCGAGGCCTCCGGGCTCGGCGGCATGAAGCAGCAGGTCGACGTCTATCTGGCGGCCGGCGGCCGCGTCTCGCCCGACGGGCTGTACGTCCTCTGGGCCGGTGGCAACGACTATCTGTTCGGCACGCCGTCCGTCGGTGCCGACGGCACGCCGCAGCCCGTCGCCGACATCCGGAGCGCCGTGGTCGACCTCGCCAATGCCGGGGCCGACCGATTCCTCGTGCCGAACCTGCCGGACCTCGGCCGCGTGCCCTCGGCGAGCGGCGATGCGGACGAGGCGGCAGCCCTCACGGCCGCGGTCGAGGCGCACAACGCCGCTCTCGCCACGGTGCTCGCCGACACCGCGGCCGCGCACGGGATCGACGTCCAGATGCTCGACGTCGCCGCCTATTTCGACGCGGCCCATGCCGGCGCCTTCGGCTTCGCCAACGTCACCGACCCCTGCATCGACGCACCGGACACCTGTGCCACCTCGCTCTTCTTCGACGGCATCCACCCGACGACAGCGGCGCACATGATCCTGGGCGACCTCGCCTACGACGTGGTGGTGCCCGTGCCGCCCGCCGTCCTGTTGTTCGCCACCGCCGTCGCCGGTCTCGGCTGGATGGCGCGCCGCCGTCGTCAGGCCGCGTAGCGCTCGAGGAACGCCTCGACCTCCAGCTTGCGGAAGTCCTCGAGCGCCTGGCCGAGCCGTTCGTGCGGCCAGTCCCACCAAGCCAGCGCCTGCAGGCGGTCGGCGACGGCCGTGGGGAAGCGTTCGCGGATCGGCCGGGCGGGGACACCCGCGACGATGCGGTACGGGGCGACGTCCCTGGTCACCACGGCACCGGCACCGATCACGGCGCCGGTACCGACCGTCACCCCCGCCATCACCGTCGCACCGTGGCCGATCCAGACGTCGTGGCCGATGGTGACGTGGTGCGCGCGCCGCCAGGCGAAGACCTCCGCCTCGTCCGCGCCGAGGCCGTAGCTCGCCGCCCGGTACATGAAGTGGTGCTGCGACGCCCGCCACGTCGGGTGATTGCCCGGATTGAGCCGGACCATGCGCGCGATCGAGCAGAACTTGCCGACGGTCGCGTAGATGACGTCGCCGTCGTCGACGATGTAGCTGTAGGCGCCGAAGGTGGTCTCGGCCATGGTCGTGCGCGCGCCGACCGCCGTGTACGGGCCGAAGCGGCAGTCGCGGACGCTTGCCGTGGGGTGGATCGACGGCGAGGGGCCGAGCGGGGGTTGCGGCACCTCCGTGCCGGGATGTCGGTCGATGGCGACGAGGTCGTCGGTCATCCGGGCGGTCCTTCGCAGCAGGCGGTCATGACGAGATCGTGGCCAACTCCACCCGGCTGGCGGCGAAGGTGGCGACGACCCATTGCAGGGGCGCGCCGTCGGCCGTGGTGTCGAGACCGGCGGTCACCAGCACCGGCTCGCGTGGGCCGAGCGCCAGCACGGCCGCCTCCTCCGGCGTCGCCGGGCGGGCGTGGATGTCGGTGCTGGCACGGCGCCAGCCGTCGATGCCGCAGGCGGCAAGCGCCCGGCTGATGCCGGCGCCCTCGGCGAGGGCAGCGGCGATGCCGGGGATGCGGTCGGCCGCGAAATGGTGCTCGCTGGTGGCGAAGGGGACGTCGTCGACGAAGGTGCGGGTGTGCGCACGCACGAGCGGCGCCCCCGGCAAGAGCCGCAGCCGGCGGGCGAGGCCGGCATCGGCCCGCACCTCGGCCAGCCCCACCACGACGCGGCGGCCGATCCGGCCGGCGGCGGCGAGATTGGCGGTGAAGCTGGTCTCGGCGCCGATGCGGTAGCGGACTGGGGGCCTCGCCGCGAAGGAACCCTTGCCGTGCTCGATACGGATGCGCCCTTCCTCGGCCAAGGCGCTCAACGCCCGCCTGACGGTGTGGCGGTTGACCGCAAAGCGCCGCGCCAACTCGCCCTCGCTCGCCAGCCGCCCGCCCGGCTCGGGCGCGCCACGGTCGAGGTCCGCCGCGAGCGCGTCGCGGATCAGGCGCCAGCGGCTGATGCCCTGGGCGTCCATGGCGGCGGTGGCGACGGGCGTCATCGTGCGGTCACGCCGATGTGGTTGCATCCTCAGCCAAGAGTGCTAGGGATCGGGCATGTTGTCTAGACATCCGGATAGCCGAGAGCGACAGCGGTGGATGGGCGTGCTCGCCAGAGCGCCACTCGCCGAGCTGGAAGCGCTGTGGCGAGCGCACGGCAGCGCCGCCCCGCTGCCCGCCGTGCGGCCGGCCGAGATCGGGCTCGTCATGGTGCGCGGACGGGCCGGCGGTACCGGTCAGCGCTTCAACCTCGGCGAGATGACGGTGACCCGCTGCGCCGTCGAGGGGCCGGACGGCCGGATCGGCCACGGCTACGTCAAGGGACGCTCCAAGCGGCATGCCGAGCTGGCCGCCTCGTTCGACGCGCTGCTCCAGGACGCGGCGCGGCAAGAGGGATTGTTGGCCGCGGTGATCGCCCCGCTCCAGGCCGCCGAGCAAGCACGGCGCGCTGCGTCGGCGGCGAAGGCGGCGGCAACGCGGGTCGAGTTCTTCACCATGGTGCGAGGCGAGTGATGGCGCTGGCGCCGACCTTCCGCGATGCCGCCCTCGGCCCGCAGGCGGTCTTCCGCACGCTCCTGGACGCGCTGGCGCGACCGGGACGCGTGCTCGACCTGGGGGGCGACGTTCCCGCCCCGCCCTCGCCGGTCGACCCCGCGCTCTACGCCACCGCCCTGGCGCTGGTCGACTTCGAGACGCCGGTTTGGCTCGATCCGGTCCTCGCACCGCTCGCCGAGCCGCTGCGCTTCCACACCGGCGCTCCGCTCGTGGCGGAGCCACGCCGCGCGGCGTTCGCGCTGATCGGCGAGCCGAGCGCCATGCCGCCGCTGGCGGCGTTCGCCCAGGGCTCGGCCGACTATCCCGACCGCTCGACCACGCTGGTCGTGCAGGTCGAAGCCTTCGCCGACGCTCCCTGGCGGCTGACGGGCCCCGGCATCCGCGACGAGGTGGGCTTCGGTGCCGCCGGGCTGCCGGCCGATTTCGTGGATCAGTGGCGGGCGAACGGTGCGGGCTTTCCCTGTGGCGTCGACCTGGTCCTGGTGGCGGGCGACCTCGTGGCCGGCCTGCCGCGCACGACCGTGATCGGGGGCTGAGCGATGTACGTGGCGGTCAAGGGCGGCGAGACGGCGATTGCCAACGCCCATGGCTGGCTGGCCGAGGCGCGGCGCGGCGATCCGGCGACAGCGGAGCTGGAGGTCGCGCAGATCGAGGCACAGTTGAAGATCGCCTGCGACCGGGCGATGGGCGAAGGCTCGCTCTACGACCGCGAGTTGGCGGCGC
Organism: Geminicoccaceae bacterium; assembly: GCA_050485385.1. Lineage (GTDB taxonomy): Bacteria > Pseudomonadota > Alphaproteobacteria > Geminicoccales > Geminicoccaceae > RECO01. The sequence continues at coordinate 46,867 of JBJHBG010000025.1, forward strand.
TCGCCATCAAGCAGTCGCGCGGCGATCTGGTCGAGGCGGCCTTCCTCCTGCGGGCCTACCGCACCACCTTGCCCCGGTTCGGCTACTCCGAGCCCGTGCGAACGGCCGACATGCTGGTGCAGCGGCGCGTGTCCGCCACCTACAAGGACCTGCCGGGCGGGCAGGTGCTGGGGCCGACCTTCGACTACACGCACCGCCTGCTCGACTTCAAATTGCTGGCCGAGGGGGGCGAGCCGCCGGCGGCGCCGACGGGTGCTGCGGAGGGCGACGGCCGGCTGCCGCCGGTGACCGACATTCTGCGCCACGAGGGGCTGATCCAAGAGGAAGCCCCCGGCGACGACGCAGCCCCCGTCGGCGACCTGACCCGCGAACCCCTGCGG
>JBJHBG010000026.1:0-30349 GCA_050485385.1 Geminicoccaceae bacterium
GCCTCGCGCAAGGCCGGCCGCCGTAGTCGCGGGTCAGGCGCGAGGCCTTGGCCAGCCGGTTCAGATCGCCCGCCAGCACGTTGAGTTCGGCGGCCAGGCTGGTCGCCATGGTGAAGCGCTTGGCGTTCACCACCTCCTGGTGGAAGTCGCTGCCGCTCTCGGTCAGCGAGCGATAGAGCGTCAAGAGCGGCCGCAGCGCGGCCGGGTCCACCTGCACCCGATGCAACAGCCCCATGACCTCGTAGCCGGTGGTCCCGTCCACCGCCCAGTTCGCGGGCAAGGCCTCGTCCGGCCCCAGGATCTTCTCGACGAACAGCCAAGCCGCGTTGCCGTCCGGCCGCTTGGCGGCGCGGTGCAGCTTCGCCAGATAGCCCGGCGGATCCAAAAGGCCGTCGATGTGGTCCAACCGCAGACCGTCGACGGCCCCCTCCGCCACCAGTCGCAACACCAGTTCGTGCGCCGCGTCGAACAGCGCGGGCTCCTCGATCCTGAGCCCGGCCAGATCGTTGATGTCGAAGAACCGGCGGTAGTTGATCTCCTGCGCCGCCAGCCGCCAATAGGCGAGCCGATAGGCCTGCCGCTCCAAGAGACGGTGCAGCCGGTCGGGCGTGTAGCCGGCGAGCGCCGCGCGCAAGGCCGCTTCCACCGCCACCTCGCCGCGCGCCGCCTCCAGCCGCGCCGCCAGCTCGTCCGCCCGGTCCCGATCCGCCCGCCGGCGCTGGCGCGACACCCGCTCCCTGCGCTTCGCCAGCTTCAGCGCGAGCTGCGCCAGCTCGTGCAGCGTTGCCGCCGCCTCCCCCTCCGCGTGTCCCGCCGCCGCCTCCAACACCTCGGCCGTATCGCGCGGAAAGACCGGTACCGTGTTCTCGTAGTAGCGAACCACCAGCCGGCCGCCGTCGAGATCGGGCGCCAGCAGCCCGTCGTCCAGCACCCGCCCGTAGTGGTCGCCGAGGATCGGCAACAGCACCTTGCCCTCGAGCGTCGGCTCCGGCGCCTTCCAGTCGATGTCGAAGAAGGCAGCGTAGGGCGAAGCCTCGCCCCACATCGAAACGTCCCGCCACCACGGATTGGCATAGCCGATGCCCATGTGGTTCGGCACGCAGTCGAGGATCAGCCCGAGCCCGGCCCCTTGCGCCGCCACGACCAGCCGCCGGAACGCTGCCGGCCCGCCGAACTCGTCGTTGATCGCCGCATGGTCCACCACGTCGTAGCCATGGCTCGACCCCGGCCGCGCCGCCCAGATCGGCGAGAGATAGAGATGACTCACGCCCAACGACGCCAGATACGGCACCACGGCCGCCGCCGCGTCGAGGTCGAAATCGGCATTGATCTGCAACCGATAGGTCGCACGCAAACGGCGTGACAAAGGCTCGCTCCCAAAGGGTCGAGGCCAATGTAGCGCACCCAGCACCCGATGCACGGCCTCACGCGAACAGCGTCACGCACGACGACGCGAGGGACTTCGTGGTCCCTGTACGGACCGGGGACAAGGGTTACAGGCGTACGAGGACATGGGTGACGGTCGGCTGGCTGGGGTTGTGGCCGCGTTCGCCGGGCCGGCCGCCGTTCAGGGCGCGGGCGCGGCGGGGAACGGCACCAGGTCGGCGGTGCGCAGCTTCGCGATCCCGACGCCACCGCGCCAGACCAGGTGCGAGGCGATCATGCGCCCTCGCGCGGTGTCGAAGGCGAAACGCACCGCACCCATGCCGCCATGGAAGTCGAACACGAACAGCGCGCCCTCGCGCCGTGCCGTCAACGTCGACCGCATGTGCGGGCCGGACAGCGTGACGGTCGCCGTCGCGTCGTCGATGCAGACGGTCTCCAAGAGATCGGGCACGGGCGCCACTTCGGTGAACGTCCCGCCGTCGGTCGCCACCGTCAGTTCGTGGCCGTTCACGACCATCCAGCACGCCGACGCGGCGGCGCCACCGGCGGACCCCAAGCTCGCCGCCAGCGCAGCGGCAGCGAACGGCCAGCCGCTCACCGGCGTCGCCAAAGCGTCGGCACGGCACCACCGGAGCCAGTGACGGGGTCGCTCGCCGGGACGGGCAGCGCGGCCGTGCGGGCCTGGATCGCCGGCGTCGGCGCGTCGCGCAAGAGGTCCCAGTCCTCCTGACCCGGCGGATAGGCGCCGATCACGAGGAGGTCGGGGCTGGCAGCGAGCCGGTAATGGCCGGTGCCGGCGGGCAACACGACCACGTCGCCGGCCGCGAGGTCCACCTCCACCCCGCCGGGACCGCCGAGCATCACGCGGGCGCTGCCGCGGGCGATGCCCAAGACCTCGTGCGCCGTCGAATGGTAATGGTGAAAGGGAAAGATGCCGTTGCGCCACGCGGGCGGCCAACCGCCGCTCGCGAACAGCCGCTCGACCGCTACGGCGTCCGCCGCCACGGCATCGCGATAGAGCAAGACCGCCAAGCCGGCGCCGTTCCGCATCGACGCATTCGCCGGCAGGGCGACGACTTCGGGCTCGCTCGCTGGCATGGTACTTCCCCGTTCGGACGCCCCACCCATTCCACGTGTCCGGGCGAGGGGCAAGTCCGCCGCCCCTTGCCAAGTCCCTCCGAACGCGGTTCCTCCAGCCCCGTCGCCCGGATCAACCGAAGGGATCACCGCCCATGCGCGCCTGGCAGATCGTCTCCGATCGAGGCATCGACGCCCTCCACCTCGCCACGACGGCGCCATCGCCGCCCGGCCCGTTCGAGGTGCAGGTGCGCATGCGGGCCTCGTCGCTGAACTACCGCGACCTGATGACGGTGAAGGACCCGGTGGCCCGCAATCTGCCCTATCCGCGCATCCCGAACTCCGACGGCGCCGGCGAGGTGGTGGCCGTGGGCGCCGGCGTCACCCGCTTCCGTCCGGGCGACCGGGTGGCGAGCTGCTTCTTCCAGGACTGGGAGGACGGCACCTGCACGCCCGCCGCGATGGCGAGTGCCCTCGGCGGTGCCGTCGACGGCGTGCTCGCCGAGACGGTCAACCTCGCCGAGCGGGGTCTCGTCGCCATTCCCGATCACTTGGACTTCGCCGAAGCGGCGACGCTGCCGTGCGCGGCGCTGACGGCCTGGCACGCGCTGATCGAGGCCGGCCGGCTGAAGGCCGGCGACACGGTGCTGCTGCTCGGCACCGGCGGGGTCTCGATCTTCGCCCTCCAGTTCGCGGCCATCGCCGGTGCGCGTGCCGTCGTCATCTCCAAGGACGACGCCAAGCTGGAACGCGCCAGGGCCATGGGCGCGTGGGGGACGATCAACTACCGCCGCACCCCGGACTGGCAGCACGAGGTGGTGCGGCTGACCGAGGGACGCGGCGTCGACGTCACGGTCGAGGTCGGCGGCGCCGGCACCCTGGAGCGCTCGATCGAGGCGACCCGTGTCGCCGGCACGGTGGCGCTGATCGGCGTGCTCACGGGCGGCGCCATCAACCCGACCCCGATCATGCGCAAGTCGATCCGGCTGCAGGGCATCTACGTGGGCTCCAGGCGCATGTTCGAGGACATGAACCGCGCCATCGCCGCGAGCGGCCTCCGGCCCGTCATCCACGAACGCTTTGCCTTCGACCAAGCCCCCTGCGCCTTCCAGGCGATGGAGCGCGCCGAGCACTTCGGCAAGCTGGTCGTGGCAAGCTGACCGGCCGCCGTCAGAGCCCGAGGGCGGATGCCACCAGGTCCACGATGGCCGCATGCACGGCGGCGCGGTCGGTGCCGGCCGGATCGTCGCAGACCGGATCGTCGCGCTCGGCGGCGAGCAAGGCCGCACCCTCGGGCTTGCAGCGGGCGAGGAAGGTGTAGTGGTGCGCCGGCGCCACCACCTCGTGCCGCGCGTCCGGCAGCCGGCCGACGAGATCGCTACCCGCCGGACCGACGTCCACCGCCGGCCAGCGGTCCTCGTCGCCGAGGTTGATCAAGAGCACGGGCAGCGTCATGGCGGCGACGCTCGCCGGCGTGAAGGCGTAGGTGAGGCCGGGATCGACGGCGACGACGGCGCCGATGCGCGGATCCCGCATGTCTTGGCCCCAGCTCGCCGGCAGAGCGTCGAGATCGACACAACCCCTGGCGAAGAACGTGCAGTCGGCCGCCGCCTCGCCCAACCGGTCGCAGTAGGCCCGATAGGCTGACGGGTCGATGCGCGCGCCGGCCAGATTCAAGACCGTGGTCCCGCCGAGCGAGAAACCGAGTGCCGTGATGCGCGAGGTGTCGAGTAGCGCCGCGAAAGCCGGCTCCGCCAGGAGCTGATCGAGTGCTGCACCGAGGTCGGCGGCGCGCTCGGCGAGGAGTATGGAGCGTCGCGGCGAGGAGTCGCCGGTCGTGCTGCCGGGATGGTTCACACCCAGCACCATGGCACCCCGGAGCGCGAGTGCCGAGGCGAGCCAGCCGAGGCCGTCGACGTTGCCGCCCGAGCCGTGCGACAGCAGCACCAGGGGAAAGCGGCCATCGGCCACGCCTGCGCCGACCAACGCGGGCGTGCCGAGAAAGACGGCGTTGTCGCCGATCAGGTTCCGATAGGTCGGCGTACCGACCGGGTACCAGATGGCGGCTTGGAGCGGCGCCGGGCGATGGGCGGCGGCGACCGTCAGGCGGTCGTACCCGGCGAGCGGGTCGGCCGCGGCCGCGCCGGTGAGGCCGATGGCGCCGGCGGCAAGAGCGTGGCGGACGAAGCGTTGCATGGAAGGTCTCCGTTCGGGCATGGCGAGATGGGTCCATGCTGCCCCGTGGCCTGCCGGCGGGCGTCCTCGAACCGGATCGAGGTCGAACGGAACCGGTTCTTGGACCAGCAATTGGCTGCAAGGAGATGTCTCGACCGATGCTCGCCCTGCCCATGCCCCTCGTCGTCTCGCTCGCACTCGGGGCCGTCCTGATCCACGTCGTCCTGAAGGGCGATCGGCCGTGGCTGGTGACGGCGCTGCTCGCCAGTTGCGTGGCGCAGGGCGTGGTCACCTCGCTCGCCCAACACTACGACGTGGCGCTCTTCCGCGCCGTCCAGCCGGTGACGGCAACGCTGATCCCACCCCTGGCCTGGACCACATTCCAGGCAACGGCGGTCCGAGGCTTCGATCCGAAGCACGCACTGCCGCACGTGGCGGCACCCGCGCTCGCCGCCTTCGCCGCCGCATTCGCGCCGATGGCGCTCGACGTCGTCGTGCCGGCAACCTTTCTCGCCTACGCCTGCTCCCTGCTCCTGGCGCTGCGCAAAGGCGCCGACGGGCTGCCGATGACGCGGCTGGAGACGGGCGACTGGCCGGCCTTCGTTTGGGCGGGCATCGCGCTGGGCCTGTCGATTTCGGCGGTCAGCGACGGCGCGATCTCACTGGCGCTGCTCGCGGGCGCGGACGCGGCGCGACCCTGGATCATCGCCGCCGCCTCGACGCTCTCGCTGGCGCTCGTCGGTCTCCTGGTGCTGTCGCGGAGCCTCGCCGAACCCGTGCAGCACCGGCGCCCGGCGGCGGCAAGTGCCGGCGACGGCGAGCGCGATGGCACGATCATGAGCGAGCTGGCGGCCCTGTTCACGAAGGAGCCGCTCCATCTCGACCCCGACCTCACGCTGGACCGCATCGCCCGGCGGCTGCGCATACCGGCGAAGCAGGTCTCGGCGGCGGTCAACCGGCGCACCGGCGAGAACGTCTCGCGCTACGTCAACCGGCTCCGCATCGACCACGCCTGCGCCCGCCTGTCGGTCGGCACCACGGTTGCCGAGGCGATCTATGCGAGCGGGTTCAACACCAAGTCGAACTTCAATCGCGAGTTCCGGCGCGTGATGGGTGAGCCGCCCAGCGCGTGGCTGGCCCGTGCCCGCACGACCTCCCCCGAAAGCCCGATGGCCCGGACGCCGGAAGGCCGCTAGAGATCGCGGCGGGAAGAAGGGGGATGGAGCATGGAGGGGGGTTCGAGCGGCAGCCGCGAGGCCGCCATCGCGGCCGCGCGCGCACGCTTCGACGACGGCCGTTTCCGCGATGAGCTGGCGCGGCGCGTCGCCGTTCGCAGTGAAAGCCAGGACGGAGGAAACGTTGCCGAACTGGATCGCTATCTGGTCGAGATCGTCCAGCCGGACTTGGAGGCACTCGGTTTCGCGTGCCGGCTGCATGCCAATCCGGCCGGTCACCCAGGGCGCTTTCTGGTGGCGCGGCGGATCGAGGACGCAGGGCTGCCGACGGTGCTCACCTACGGCCACGGCGACGTCATCCGCGGCTACGACGACCAATGGGCGGCCGGTCTCGCGCCCTGGACGTTGGTCGAGCGCGACGGCCGCTGGTACGGCCGCGGCACCGCCGACAACAAGGGCCAGCACCTGATCAACACCGAGGCACTGAAGGCCGTCCTCGAGACGCGCGGCCGGCTCGGCTTCAACGTCGTCATGCTGCTCGAGATGGGCGAGGAATCGGGCTCGCCCGGCCTCGCCGACTTCGCGCATAGCCACGGCGAGGAGTTGCGCGCCGACCTCCTCGTCGCCTCCGACGGCCCGCGCCTGGAGGAGGCGACGCCGACCCTCTTCATGGGCTCGCGCGGGGTCATGAATTTCGACCTCGTGTTGGACCTGCGGGACAGTGGGCATCATTCCGGCAATTGGGGTGGCCTGTTGGCCAATCCCGGCATCGTGCTGGCGCACGCGCTCGCCTCGATCACCAGCGCCAGCGGGCAGATCCGCGTGATCGGTTGGCGCCCGGAAGCCGTCCCGGCATCGATCAGCGAGGCCGTGGCCTCCTTGGGCGTCGGCGAGGGACCGGACATGCCGACGATCGATGCGGGCTGGGGCGAGCCGGGCCTCGCACCCGGCGAGAAGCTGCTCGCCTGGCCGAGCTTCGAAGTGCTGGCCTTCACCTGCGGCAATCCGGGCAAGCCCGCCAACGCGGTGCCGCCCAAGGCCCTCGCCCACTGCCATCTGCGCTTCGTGCCGCCGCTCCGCCCCGAGCAGATCGTCCCGGCACTCAGGGCGCATCTCGACGAACGCGGCTTCGGCGCCGTTGGCATCGAGGCGCGGGAAGCCATGGCGGCGACGCGCATGCTGCCCGACCATCCGCTGGTCCGCTGGGCCGCTGCGTCGATGCAACGCACCACCGACAAACGGACGGCGATCCTGCCCAATCTCGGCGGCTCGCTACCCAACGAGGTCTTCGCCGAGACGCTGGGCCTGCCGACCTTGTGGGTACCGCACTCCTACGCCGGCTGCCGCCAGCACGCGCCCGACGAGCACGTCCTCCCGGAGCTGTGCCGCGAGGCCCTGGCCATCATGGCCGGTCTGTGGTGGGATCTGGGCGCGGGCGAGGCCCCTCTCGGCTGAGCCGAACCTTCCACCTGCGGGAGTGCATTCTGAACGTCGACGACTTCCCCCCGATGTACCGGGGCTTCCATCCCCCGATCGACCCACCCACCGACGACCCCATGCGGGCCGTCATCGTGCTCGTGCTGCTCGGTGCCCTCGCCCTGGTGCCGGCCACCATGGGCAAGCTGTTCCTCGCCGGCAACCTGGGCTGGCCGCGCACCCAGGCCCGCGTGATCGCGTTCGCCACCTGGGCCGTCGTCATGATCCTGGTCGCCTGGCAGCTCCTCGTCTGACGCGGCGCGAGCCCGCACGCGGACCATTCTCCGTTACTTCGTAAGCTTGGCGGAACGGACCGCGCCGCTGCCCGTTTGGGGAGAACGCGTCGACGGAGACGTGGTGTTCGATACGGAGACGACGATGACCATCGCCACGCTGGACGACTTGTTCCTGCACACGTTGAAGGATGTCCTTTACGCCGAGCGCAAGGTGCTGAAGGCGCTGCCGAAGATGGAGAAGCACGCCGCCGAGCCCGGCCTGCGCGAGGCGTTCGCCTCGCACCGCGGCGAGACCGAGGAGCAGATCGGCCGGCTCGAGCAGGTGTTCGAGATGATCCAGAAGCCGGCCCGCGGGGCGAAGTGCGACGCCATCCTCGGCATCATCGAGGAGGCGGAGGGGCTCATGGACGAGGTCGAGGACGACGCGACGATGGATGCGGCGCTGATCTCGCTGGCGCAGGCCGTCGAGCACTACGAGATCGCCCGCTACGGCACGCTGGTGGCCTGGGCGAACGCGCTCGGCCGCGGTGACGCAGCCAAGCTGCTCCAGGCCACGCTCGACGAGGAGCACGCCGCCGACGGCAAGCTCTCCGAGCTCGCCGCTGCCGGGCTGAACCAGAAGGCTGCCTGACCGCGTCGTGGAGCGCGGTGTCGCCGCCGCGCTCCACACTGGCCTCTCCCCGCCCGTCGTGGGATCGTAGCGCGCCTGCCATGCACGCCGCTTGGCGGGTGAAGCCTTGGGGAGAGTGACTTTGCGCATCGTTGCCGTCCACGAGCGGGCCGTCCCGATCCGCTCGGAAATCGCCAACGCCTATATCGACTTCACCAAGATGGACGCGAGCGTGGTCGCGGTCGTCACCGACCGGGTGCGCAACGGCACGCCCGTGGTCGGCTACGGCTTCAACTCCAACGGCCGCTACGCGCCATCCTCGCTCCTGAAGGAGCGCTTCGTGCCGCGGCTGATGGAGGCCGACCCCAAGACACTGCTGGACGAAACCGGCGGCAATCTCGATCCGGCCAAGGTCTGGGGCGTGCTGATGAGCAACGAGAAGCCGGGCGGCCACGGCGAGCGCTCGGTGGCGGTCGGCGTGCTCGACATGGCGATCTGGGACATCGTCGCCAAGTGCGAGGGCGTGCCGCTCTGGCGCCTGCTGGCCGACCGCTACCGGAACGGCGCGGCCGACGCCAAGGTCTGGGTCTACGCCGCCGGCGGCTACTACCAGCCGGGCAAGGACGTCGCCGCCCTGGTCGCCGAGATGCAGGGCTATCTCGACCTCGGCTACCGCCACGTGAAGCTGAAGATCGGCGGCGCCTCGCTGGCCGAGGACATGGCCCGCATCGAGGCGGTGGTGCAGCTGGTGGGCGACGCCTCGCGGGTGCTGGTCGACGCCAACGGCCGCTTCGACCGCGCAACCGCCCTCGCCTACGCCCGCGAAATGGAGCCGCTTGGCCTCGGTTGGTACGAAGAGGCGGGCGATCCGCTCGACTACGACCTCCAGGCCGCACTCGGCTGCGCCTACGCGCCGCCCCTGGCCACGGGCGAGAATCTGTTCTCGATGCAGGACGCGCGGAATCTCGTCCGCTACGGGGGCATGCGGCCGGAGCGCGACTGGCTCCAGTTCGACTGCGCCCTTTCCTACGGCCTGGTCGAATACCTCCGTACGCTGGAGATGCTGGGCGAGCACGGCTGGTCGACCCGGCGGGTGGTGCCGCACGGCGGCCACCAGATGAGCCTGAACATCGCCGCCGGACTGCACCTCGGCGGCAACGAGAGCTATCCTGGCGTGTTCCAGCCCTTCGGCGGCTTCGCCGACCACATCCGCGTCGAGGACGGCTACGTCGGCCTGCCGGAGAGCCCGGGCGTCGGCTTCGAGACCAAGGCCGAACTCTACCGTGTGATGCGCAACGTGGCGGGGATGTGAGATGAGCACACCGGACTGGTCGATGCTACCCGTGCCGAAGGACGACGGCGCGGCAGCCCACCTCGCCGGCATGACGTTGCCGGCCCTGTCCCTGCCCGCGACCTCCGGCGAGACCGTCGATCTCGCCGCGCTGGACGGGCTCGCCGTGCTCTACGTCTATCCCATGACCGCCGAACCGGATGCGCCGCCACCGGACGACTGGGACCAGATCCCCGGCGCGCGCGGCTGCACGCCGCAGTCCTGCGCCTTCCGGGATCACGCGGCGGAGCTGCGCACCTTGGGCGTGCGCCACCTCTTCGGCATCTCGGCCCAGACACCTGCGGCCCAGGCCGAGGCCAAGGCGCGCCTGCACCTGCCGTTCGACCTCCTGTCCGACGAGGCCGGAGCGTTGCGCGCGGCACTGGCCCTGCCGAGCTTCGAAGCGGGCGGCCGTACACTCCTGAAGCGCCTCACGCTCGTCGCCGAGGCCGGACGCATCGCCGAGGTGTTCTATCCGGTGTTCCCACCCGACCGAAACGCCCTGGAGGTCGTCGAACGGCTCGCGCGTCGCATCTGAAGCGGGCGCAGCAGCGGGCTTTTGGCTCCCTACACCCCCAGCCGCCGGCATGCGTCGGGGGCGCGGTGGACCGAAAGGCCCCGCTGCTGCCACCAAGTTCGCAACCTCGATCAAGCGGCCGGGGCTAAGGGTTGCGAGACCTGGAGGACGCCGATGCCCCGAGCCACCACCCGCCTCGACCATGCCGGCCGCATCGCGCGGGTGGCGGACCACATCGCCGACCACCTCGACGCACCGCTCGATCTGGAGCGGCTGGCCGGCGTCGCCTGCTTCTCGCCCTACCACTTCCACCGCATCTATCGGCTGACCATGGGCGAGACGCCCGACCAGACGGTGCGCCGGCTGCGGCTGCATCGCGCGGCGGTCGACCTCGGTCGCGGTGCGGGCGATCTTTCGGCGGTGGCAAGGCGCGCCGGCTACGGCTCGGCCGAGGCGTTCTCCAGGGCCTTCGCCCAGGCCTATGGCCAACCGCCGTCCGCGTTCCGCGCCCGACGGGTGCCGGCGACGCGGCCGCCGGGACGCACGGAGATCCGAACCATGCACGACGTTACCATCCGCGATTTCGAGGGCGCCCGTCTCTGCGGACTGCCGCACCGGGGCGACTACAACGCCATCGGCAGCACTTTCGACCGTCTGGTCGCCCTCGCCGGCCCGCAGGGCCTGCTCGGCGCCGGCACGCGCTGCTTCGGCATCTACTACGACGACCCGGAGACGACGCCCGTCGCCGAACGCCGGGCCTTCGCCGGGCTCACCCTGCCGTCCGGCCACGCGGGCGGCGAGGGTCTGGAGGTGGTCGACCTCGGCGCCGGTCCGGTCGCCGTCCTTCTGCACAAGGGGCCGTACGCCGACCTCGAGGGCGCCTATCGCTACCTCTACGGCACCTGGCTGCCGGGCAGCGGGCACGAGCCGGACGACCGGCCGTCGTTCGAGGAATACCTCAACGACCCGAAGGCCCTGCCGGCGAGCGAATGGCTCACCGCCGTCTGCCTGCCCTTGGCGCGGGCTACGGCACCAACGGCCAGACCAGCGGGATGACGAGGACGGTGGTGACGCCGGCGACGAGGTTCATCGGCACGCCGATCTTGAGGAAGTCGACGAAGCGGTAGCCGCCGGGGCCGTAGACCAGGGTGTTGGTCTGGTAGCCGATCGGCGTGGCGAAGCTGGCGCTGGCGCCGATCATCACCGCCACCACGAACGGCCGCGGGTCGAAGCCGAGGGTCAAGGCGACCCCGATCACCACGGGCGTGACCACCACCGCGACGGCGTTGTTGGTCACGACCTCGGTCAGCGCCGAGGTGAGCAGGTAGGCGAGCGCCAGCACCAGCAGCGGCGAGAGGTCGAGGAGCAGGGGTTGGACGCCGTCGACGATGAGGGCAACGGCCCCGGTCGTCTCCAGGCTGCGGCCGACGGCGAGCATGCCGAGGATCAAGATCAGGATGCGCCAGTCGACGGCGGCGAACGCCTCCTCGGCGTCGACGCAGCGGGTGAGCAGCACGACGGCCACGCCGATCACCGCGAGGCTGACGATGGGCAGCACCTCGAGGCTGGCGAGCAGCACCACGCCGAGCATCGTCAGCCCGGCGATCCAGGCCTTGTCGCGACGATAGGGGCGCTCGCTCGGTGCGGTGAGGTTGACCAGCCCCATGTCCTCGGCGAAGCGGCGCAGGTCCTCGGGCGAGCCCTCGATGAGGAACGTGTCGCCGGCTTCGGGCACGACGTCGGCAATCCGGCTTCGCAGGTTCTCGCCGTGACGGTGGACCGCCAGCACGTAGAGGCCGTAGCGCCGGCGCAGGCGCAGCTGGCGGAGCGGCCGGCCGATCAGGCGGCTGCGCGGCGCGACCAAGGCCTCGATCACCATGGCCGGACGCTCGCCCACCGGCGACAGGCCGCCGACGAGCAGGCCGTCCGCCACCTTCAGCCCCAGGATCTCGCCGACGCTCGACTGCAGCACGATCCGGTCGCGCACCTCGAGGGTCAACTCGGCAAGGTCGGCCCGCCTGGAGTAGTCGTCGCGCACGACGTCGATCACCGAAAGGTCGCGACCGCGGAACGCGTCGATCTGGTCCAGCCGCTTGCCGATCAGGGGCGAGCCCTCGTTGACCAGCGCTTCCGTCAGAAAGAGCGAATGGCCCTTGTCCTGCAACAGACCCGCCAAAGTGGACCGGTCAGGCAGGAGCCAGGGCCCCAGCACCATCAAGTAGAGCCCGCAGGCCGCCGCCACGGCGAGCCCGACCGCCGAAATCTCGAACAGGTGGAACGGCGCCAGCCCGTGCGCTTGCGCCACGCCGTCGACCAGCAGGTTGGTCGACGTACCGATCAGCGTGCAGGTGCCGCCGAGGATGGCGGCGTAGGACAGAGGGATCAGATAGCGCGACGACGATTGGCCGAGTTCGGCGGCGAGCGCGATCACCAGCGGGATCATGACCATGACCACCGGGGTGTTGTTGACGAAGGCCGACGCGGCCATGGCCAGCACGAGCAACAGCGGCAGCATCAGCGCCGAGCGATGCCGCGCACCCGTGCGAACGAGACGCATCAGCCGGTTCAACAGGCCGGTGCGGACGAGGGCGCCGCTGAGCACGAACATGGCGGCGATGGTCGCCGGCGCGCTGTTGGCGAACACCGCCAGCATGTCCTCGGTCCGCAACAACCCGAGCACGATCAGCGTCGCCGTGCCGCCGACCGCCACCACCTCCGGCGGATAGCGCTCGGTCATGAAGGCGCCGAACATCAGGGCGACGACCAAAAGGGCCAGAAGCGGAGCGATCAGGTCCATGGCGTGCGGGCCCGGCAGCGACGTGGCGACACACTCGGGGCGAGCGGCCGAACGGACAACCCGAGCGCGATGCTAGGCTGCGGCTCGAGCAACGCAAAGGCGTTTGCGGGCGGCGAAACGGTCAGTCCCTGTGTGGGCGACCGACGTCGAACGGCCGCACGAGTCCCATCGGTACTGCCATGAAATAGCGGGTATAAGCGCAATTGTTACAGACCAGGATGACCTGCGGATAGGACTCGCGCGGCGGTAACTGTCCATCGACGACGTGGACTTGGCCGTTGACGAGATGGTCGCCAATCATCCACTTGTTCGAGGCACAGACCGGGCACTCGTGATTGCGACCTTTGGCTTGCAGCCACTGCACCACTTGGTTGCGGTCGTCCGGGGTGAGCCGACCATTGGCGTCGGGCATCGGCGCTCGGCTCAGGGTTGGAGACGAAGGACGGCGAGAGCCACGGCCTTGGCCCTGGGAACGAGGGTGTCCAGGTGGCAGACCTCGTCCGGCGTGTGCGCCTTCTCGCCGAAGGGGCCGGTGCCGCAGATGGTCGGCACGCCCAAGGCGCTGGTGAAGCCGCTGTCGGCCGAGCCGCCGGAGAAAACGGGCTTGGCGGCGAGATCGAGATCGGCGCAGCCGGCCGCATAGTGTCCGAACAAGGCACGGTTCTCGGCCTTCTCCTCGACCGGCAGGAACACCCGCTGGCTCACCACGGTGGTGGTGGTCCCGTCGACGTGGGTCGTGGCGAGCGCCTTGGCGACGGCGTCCTTGGCCCACGCGTAGGCCGCGAGGGTGGGAAAGCGGACGTCGAAGCCGAAGCGGGCCGATGGGGCGACGGTGTTCACCGCCTCGCCGCCCTCGATCGTGCCGACGTTGACGGTGATCCCGGCGTCGTAGTCGGTGAGCGCGTGCAAGGCGATCACCTTTTGCGCCAACTCCTCGATGGCGCTCCGCCCGACCTTGTGGTTGGCGCCGGAATGGGCGGGTACGCCCTCGATCTCGACCTCGGTGAACATCGCCCCGTTGCGGCTGGTGACGATGCCGCCCTCTGGCCGGCCGGGCTCGGCATTGAACACCGCGCGGGCCTCCCTCGCGGCCGCCTCGATCACCGGCCGGCCCTCGGGCGAGGCGATCTCCTCGTCGGCGGTATAGAGGGCGACGACGGGCAGGGGCGCTCCGCCATGCGCCTTCAAGGCCGCCATGACGAAGCTGTTGAGCACCAGTCCTGCCTTCATGTCGGCCACACCCGGCCCGTAGGCCTTCGTCCCCTCGATGCGGAACGGCCGCCGCGCCGCCTCACCCTTGGGAAAGACGGTGTCGCGATGGCCCATGAGCAGGACGTGGCCGGGCTCGTTGCGACCGCTCTCGGCCGGCAGGCGCGCGGTCAAGCTGTCGCCCATCGCCCGGCCGGGAACCGCCTCGACGTCCACCCCGGCCTCGGCCAGATGCGCCTTCAAGACCTCGCCCACCGCGTCCACGCCGGCCTTGTCGTAGGAGCCGCTGTCGAGATCGACGATCCGCCGCAACAGGTCGATCATGTTCGCTTCGTTGGCCTCGAGCCAAGCGAGCACCTTGGCTTCCTTGGGCGACAGGGTCATCGGCGGTCTCCAGCGGCGGCGGTCAGGAAGCGGTTTCGTCGAAGGCCGGATCGACCGGCACGCCGAGCGCGTTGACGAGACCGTTGGTGCGCTGCGCCATGGCAATCACCTGGAGCAGTTCCTGGTGCTGGGCGGGGGTCATGCCCTTCGCCTTGGCCGCGGCGGTGTGCGAGTGGATGCAGTAACCGCAGGAGTTCGCCACCGACACGGCGACGTAGATCAGCTCTTTGGTGAGCGGGTCCAAGGCACCCGCCGCCATGGTTTGCTTCAGGTCAGCCCAGAGCGTCTCCAGCGTGTCCGGATGGTTGGCGAGTGCGCGCCAGAACGCGTTCACATCGTCGGTACCGCGCGTTCGACGGATGTCGTCGAACACCGCAGCCGCCCGCGGCTCCAGGTCCTCGTCCCGCAACAGCTTGACCGTGCCCATGCCCTGCTCCCAAGCAACCGGCCGGACGCTAGCACGAAAAAGGCGGCGGCAGCACTCCCCTGGCCGTCGGCGTCGTGCCAGGATGACCGCCAACCAGGGAGGACCACGGACCATGCAGAAGATCGGTTTCGTCGGGCTCGGCCGCATGGGTCGGCCGATGGCGGGGCATCTTGCCGCCAAAGGCTTCGAGGTGCGGGGCTACGACGCCAATCCGAACGCGGCGCAGGGCCTGCGCACCGCGGACAGCGTCGCCGAAGCCGTGGCCGGCGCCGATGCGGTCCTCACCATGCTGCCCGGCCCGGCCGACGTGCGGGGCGTGGTGACCGAGGGCGTGCTGCCGAACGCCGCGCCGGGTGCCCTGGTGGTCGACATGAGCACCATCGACCCAGCCACGACCGACGCGCTCGCCGAGGCCTGTACGGCACGCGGTCTCGGCTTCGTCGATGCGCCGGTGGGGCGTACCGCCGCGCACGCCGACAAGGGCGAGTGCCTGTTCATGGTGGGGGCGGAGCCGGACCAACTGGAGCGGTTGCGGCCGGTGCTGGAGGCCATGGGGACGACCGTGATCCATTGCGGCAAGGCCGGCACCGGCATCCGCACCAAACTGGTCAACAACCTGCTCGCCATCTCGCTCGCGCAGCTCAATGCGGAGGTGCTCGCCTTGGCCGAGCGCTACGGGCTCGACCTCCAAACCACCTTGAAGGTGCTGACCGGCACGACCGCCACCAACGGCCACCTCACCGCCAACTTCCCCAACAAGGTGCTGAAGGGCGACACCGCGCCGGGCTTCTCGATCGACCTCGCCCACAAGGACCTGAGCCTCGCCCTCGACAGCGCCAACGCACTGGAGGTGCCGCTGGCGATGGGAGCGGCCGCCCGCGAGTGCCTGTCGCTGGCGCGCGCCGACGGACGCGGGGGGTCGGACTTCTCGGCGCTGCTCGACCATTGGTGCGCCCGCGCCGGCGTTGCGAGCCCGCGGCTTTGACACCGAGACTGGCCCTCACCATGGGCGATCCGGCGGGCATCGGCGCGGAGCTGTGCCTGAAGCTGCTGGCACGGGCCGACCTCGCCGTCCGCCCGCCGGTGATCGGCGATGCCCCTTGGTTGGAGCGCACGGCCGCCACTCTCGGCCTCGACGTGCGGGTCCGACCCATCGCCGACGTCGACGCATCGACGCCTGCGCCGGGCGTGGTCGAGGTGGTGCAGGTGGGAACGCTGCCGCCGAACCTCCGCATAGGCGCGGTGCAGGCGGCGGCCGGGGCCGCGGCCTACGCCTATATCCGCCGCGGCATCGACCGCTGTCTCGAAGGCCGGCTCGACGGGCTGGTGACGGCGCCGGTCCACAAGGCGGCCTTGGCGGCGGCGGGCGTGCCGTTTCCGGGCCACACCGAGATGCTGGAGTACCACGCGCGCGTGCCGGCGACGGCGATGATGCTGGCCACACCGAGCCTGCGCGTCGTCCTCGTCACCATCCACGTGGCGGTCCGCCAAGCCCTCGACCTGATCGACGAAGCGGCCGAGTTGCGGACGATCCGCTTCGCCGACCAGGGGGCACGGGCGTTCGGCATCGCCCGGCCGCGCATCGCCGTTGCCGGGCTCAACCCGCATGCCGGCGAGGGCGGCCTGTTCGGCGACGAGGAGGCGCGCATCATCGCCCCCGCCATCGCCCGGGCGCGGGCGGAGGGGTTGGACGCGAGCGGCCCCTGGCCGGGCGACACGGTGTTCCTTCAGGCCCGCGAGGGGCGCTTCGACGTGGTGGTGGCGCAGTACCACGACCAGGGCCTCATCCCGATCAAGTACCTGGGCCTCGCCGAAGGGGTGAACGTCACCCTCGGCCTGCCCTTCGTGCGCACCAGCCCCGATCATGGCACCGCCTTCGACATCGCCGGGCGCGGCCTCGCCGATCCGGCGAGCCTGGAGGCGGCGCTCGGTGTCGCGCGCCGTCTTGCCTCCGCCGCTTCGCCGACGCAGCCTCGGGCGTGAGCCCGACGCGGTGATCAGCCGCTGAAGCCGGCGGCGACCGCCGCCACGGCGGCGACGCCCAGGGCCACGGCTCCGGCGATCTTCCACGCGCTATAGGGCCGTTCGCCGACCACCTCGCCCGACCGGCCGTTGACCAGCACGCGGTAGGTGCGGCCGACGAACTCGAGGTCGGCGCGCCAGACCGGCAGCAGCACCAGCTTGTAGGCGCGCCGGTCGTGACGCACGTCCATCGCCGAGATCTTCTGCATGTCGCCGCCGATGTCGGCGCGGACGTCACCCTGGATGACGCCGCGCATGATGGCACGGGCGCGTTCGAAGCCGGTTGCCAGCGAGATCTGATAGCGCTCGCTCTCGAAACCGGCGAGGAAGTCGGTCTGGTAGGGGCGCAGCTCGTGCAGGTCGAACCGCCGGAGCTGATCGACCAAGTTTGCAGGCAGGGTCGCGGTCGCGGCGACCAGCACGTCGTCGAAGCTGCGGCGCACGGTGCCGGCGGCCGGCCGCCAGCGCACCTTCGGTACCCGCTGCGGCTGCATCGTCCGCCGGCCGTTGATCGTCACCGGCACCAACACGGTCTGGTAGTAGACGTCGCCGCGAAGCCCCTGGTAGCGCGTCTCGGTGCGGCTGTCGAAAGTGAAGAAGGGCACGTAGCTGCCGTGCAGCACGTCGCGCCCGCGCGCCTTCTTCGCCACGTCCGAGGGGGCGAACCAGAGCTTCTTCAGCCAGCCGGTAATGCGCTCGCGGGCGTTGGCCTCGCCGATGACGAACGGCAGAAGCGCCCCCGGCCGGACCGCGCCGCCGGGCTCGGCGACCACGGCCGTGCCGCAGAACGGGCACGGTCCCGCATGCAGGGGAGCCGCGAAGGTGAAGCCGGCACCGCAGCCGGTACAGCGCGGCGCGATCGGGTCGACCGGCGGCGGCACCTCCGCATCCTCGGCGAAGGCGGCATCCAGATCGTGCTCGACCACGGTCTCGGCGCTGGCTTTGATCGCGTTGACGTGGCCGCAATAGCTGCAGGCGAGCTTTTCCGTGCCGGGCGCGAAGGCGAGCACCGCCCCGCAGTTCTCGCAGGCGAAGCGGCCGTCGCGCTCGTCGCTGGTGGCCTCGGCCGGCGGCTCCGGCTCGGTCGGCCGCACCCCCCAGGGGCCGACCATCGCATCCACGGGCTCAGGCTCCGGGTAGGGGCGGCGGCGTCGCCGGCAACAGCGGGCGCAGCTCGGCCACCTCGCCCGCCGGCTGCCAGCCCGCCATGCCGTCCCGCCAGACCAGCGTCGCCGCGGTCAGCCGGCCGTCGCGGGCGCGCGCCTCCAGTTCGGCCAGGGGGAACGGCCCTGCCGCAGCACCCGCCTCCGCCACGTGGAAGGCCGGCCCCGCCGGCAGGGGCGGCGGGGCCGGCGGCGTTGCCATCGCCTTCGCCGCCTCCTGCGCCATGGCGATGCCGGCACCGAGGCCGACGCCGGTCGCCGCGGCACCGCCCGGCTGCCCCAGCGCCTGGCCCGTCTGGTAGGTCATGTAACGCTGGAGGTCGCCGACGATGCCGGCGGCACTGCGCTGGTCGAGGGCCCGCTCGACCTCGCTCGGCAAGGACACGTTCTCGACCAAGAGCTTGGTCAGCTCCAGGCCGTAGACCTGGATCTCCGGCGCGATCTTGGCCGTCACGAAGTCGGAGAGCTGGCGGTAGTTGCCGGCGAGGTCGAGGATCGGGATGCCCGACTTGGCGACCACGTCGGCGAAGCGGGCGACGATGATATTGCGGATCTGGTTGGAGATTTCCTCGGTGGTGAAGCGGCCGTCGGTGCCGACGATCTCGCGCAGGAACACCGCCGGGTCCTGGATGCGCATGACGTAGGTGCCGAAGGCGCGGACACGAATGGGGCCGAATTCCGCATCGCGCATGATGATCGGGTTCTTGGTCCCCCATTTGAGGTCCGTGAACCGCCGCATGTTGCAGAAGTAGACTTCCGACTTGAACGGGCTTTGGAAGCCGTGCGGCCAGTTCTGCAAGGTCGAGAGGATCGGCAGGTTCTGCGTCTGCAGCTCGTACATGCCGGGGCCGAACACGTCGGCAAGCTCGCCCTCGTGGACGAAGATGGCGTTCTGGCCCTCGCGCACGGTGAGCTTGGCGCCGTACTTGATCTCGTTACCGGGCCGCTGGAAGCGGTAGACGAGCGTGTTCGGGCTGTCGTCGAGCCATTCGATGACGTCGACGAACTCGCCGAACAGACGGTTCCAGATCACCCCTTCGGCCCCTCCACCGCGGGCTTGCCCCGGATGCGGGCGGAGGCGGCGACCAGCGTCTTCTTCAGCTCGGTCTCCATCTCGGCAAGCGCCTGCTCCGCCTCGGCGCGCTTCTTCTTGCCCTCGTCGGCGATGGCGAGGCTCTCGTCGATGGTGGCGATGAGCTGCTCGTTCGCCGCCTTCACCGCCGCGACGTCGAACACGCCGCGCTCGACCTGCTGGCGTACCTCCCGGTTCGCCTCGCGCAAGGCCTCGGCATTCGACTTCAAGAGCTCGTTGGTGAAGTCGGTCGCAGCCTTCACCGCCTTCGCCGCCTGGCCCGAGCGGTAGACGGTCACCGCCTGGGCGAGCTGCTGCTTCCACAAGGGGATGGTGTTGGCGAGGGTCGAGTTGATCTTGGTCACCAGCGACTTGTCGTTCTCCTGCACCAGCCGGACGCTGGGCAGGCTCTGCATGGTGACCTGGCGCGTCAGCAAAAGGTCGTGGATGCGACGCTCCAGATCGTCCCGCGCACTCCTCAGATCCCGCAATTCCTGCGCCAGCACCACGTCGTCGTTGCCCTCGACCTCGGCCGCCTTCGCCGGGATCAGCTCCTCGTCCAGCTCCTTCAGCTTGGCGCGGCCGGCGGCGACGTAGACCTCCAGCGTGCGGAAGTAGTCCAGATTGGCGTCGTACAGCTTGTCGAGGCGGGTGATGTCGGTGAGGAGCTGCGTCTTGTGGCGCTCCAAGCCGTTGGCGGTCTCCTCGATGCGGTCCTTCACCGTCTCGTACTTGTCGAGATAACGCTCGACCGGGTTCTTCTGGCCGAACAGACGGCCGAGGAAGCCGGTCCTGGCGCGCGGGTCCAGCCCGGTCACGTCCAACTCGCGCAGGCGGCCGACCATGGTGGTCAACATGTCGCCCGCCGGGCCGATGTCCTTGGCGCGCACGTTCTCCAGCATCTGCTCGGACAGCTCGGTGAGCTGCTCCTGCGCCTTGGTGCCGAAGAAGATGATCGAGTTGGTGTCGCGAACGTCGATCTCGCCCTTCGCCTGCTCGACCTGGGCCGGCACGTCGCCGTCGAGCCGGAGGGTCAAATCCTGAGTCAGTTCGACGGACAACACCTTCAACTGATCTTCGACCGCGGTCGGTGCCTTGGCCGCGGGCACTTGCGCCGGTTCGTCGCTCATCCTCGTCCCCTCCCAAGCGCCTGTCTAGCCGACGCCTTCCCTGTTCAGTTGCGTCTCCAGCACCTCGATCGCCACCTCCAGATCGAGCGCCTCGTCCTTCCTCAGATGCTCGAGCTGCTGCTCGAACACGGTCTCGATCGTGCCGAGCACGTCGGCGAAGTTCCGGGCGAGAGCCGTGTCGGCGAAGTCGCGCTCGCGCTTGGCGTAGGCCTCTACCACGTTGCGCGTGCCGTCGAGATAGGTGACGAGGAAGCGCCGGGCGCGGGAGAGGTCCTTCGGGTCGCGCTCCAACTCGTCCAGCACGGCATGGGCGCGTTGCAGAATGCGGTCGATGCGCCGCTTCAACTCCTTGTTCTGCAGGGTCGCGGCATGGCGGCGGATGTCGTCGAGCTTCGCTTCGGCCTCGCGGATGGCAGCCATCACCTGCTCCGCCCGCACGCCGGCCCTCGCCGCGATCGCGGCGTCGGGCCGCTTGGCCGCGGTCGGGTCGAGACCGTAGACCGCAACGCAAGCGCCGCCACCGAGCAGGCCGAAGACGAGGCTCCAGCCGAGGCCGTAGCGGGTGGCCAAGAGGCCGACGAGGAAGAAGCCGAGACCCAGCGTCACGGCACCGGCGAGGCGGAACGGCAGGGGCGCCGACGCGAAGCGCTGCGCGTCGTAGTCCTGGCTTGCCTCGACGCCGCGGCGAACGAGTTCGCCTGCGAGCATCACCAGGCCGGTGCCGGCCAACAGGCCGACGAGCTTCCAGGGCGCGCCCCACATGGCGTAGCCGACCGAGACGAGGATCGGCGGGACGAAGACCATCGGCAGGAGGCGGAGGCCCCAGACCCGCACCCGGCGCGGCCGCTCGGCGGAGCCGACGCGCGAGCCGACGCGGCGGGCGAAAGGACCGGTGTCGTCGGTCATGGGAAGAGTGCCGCCCCGGCCAGGGCCAGCGCCACCAGCCACAGAACCCAAGCGCCCAAGAACGTTCGCAGCCCGAACGGCGGCATCGCTCCCCCCCAGCAAGGCCCTCAGCGGGCCGAGGACGCCGCCAAGGGTACCGTGCTGGCGGGCGGCTGCAACTCCCGCTCCAAGGAATCGAGCACGACGGCGATGCGGTGCACCAGTTCGTCGACCTCGGCCTCCTCGATGACCAGCGGCGGTGCCAAGACCAAGGTGTCGCCGACCGCCCGCGCGACGAGGTCGTGGGCGAAGCACAGATCGCGGCAGCGGGTGCCGACCGTGCCGTCGCCCGCGAAGCGACGGCGGCTCGGCTTGTCGGCGACCAGTTCGATCGCCGCGATCAGGCCAAAGGAGCGCACCTCGCCGACCAGGGGATGATCGGCGAGCGGACGCAGCGCCTGGGCGAAATAGGGGCCGATGTGGTCGCGCGCGCGCTCGACCAGGCCCTCGCGCTGCATGATGTCGAGATTGGCGAGCGCCACGGCGCAGGCCACCGGATGGCCCGAGTGAGTGAAGCCGTGGAAGAACTCGCCGCCGGCCATGAAGGCGTCGCGCAGCCGCGCGTTCACCATGACCGCCGACAACGGCTGGTAGCCCGAGGTGATGGCCTTGGCGACGGTCACGACGTCCGGGGTGAAGCCGAAGGCGTCGCAGCCGAACCAATGGCCGAGCCGGCCGAAACCGGTGATGACCTCGTCGGCGTGGAGAAGCACGTCGTGGCGCCGGCAGATCGCCTCGACGGCGGGCCAGTAGCTGGCGGGCGGGATGCGCACGCCGCCGGCCCCCATCACCGGCTCGCCGACCACCGCAGCCACGCGGTCGGGGCCGATCTCCAGGATCGCATCCTCGATCGCCTGGGCCGCCCGCAGGCCGAAGGCGTCGTCGTCCTCCCCCGGCTCCGCGTGGCCGAAGGCGTAGGGCGGCATGACGTGATGGAATCCGGGCAGCGGCACGTGAAGCTGGCCGTGCATCGGCGCCATCCCGCCCATCGAGGCGCCGGCGATGGTCGAGCCGTGATAGGCGGTCCGGCGGGCGATGATCGCCTGCTTCTCGGGTTTGCCCTGAAGTGCCCAGAAATGGCGGATCAGGCGGATCGCCGTGTCGTTCGCCTCCGAGCCGGAGGACGCGAACATCACGTCGGAGAAGCCGGGCGGCGCCAGGGCCACGAGGTTGGCCGCGAGCTGTACCGCCGGCGCATTGGTCGTCTTGAAGAAGCTGTTGTAGTAGGGGAGTTGCTGCATCTGCCGGTAGGCAGCCTCGGCCAACTCGTCGCGGCCGTAGCCCACGTTGACGCACCACAGCCCGGACATGCCGTCCAGGATACGGCGACCGTCGCTGTCCGTGATCCATACCCCATCGCCGCCGACCACGATGCGGCTGCCCTCGCGGCGCAGGCTCGCATGGTCGGTGAAAGGATGCAGATGATGGGCGGCGTCGAGCCGTTGCAGACCGGCGGTTTCGATCATGTCCGATGTTCCCGCTCGTCCCCCTCGTTGGCCAGTAGTGACGGCGCCGTCGGCCGGGAGCAAGTGTCGCAGCGTCGCGGTGACGCCGCACTTGACCTCGACCGAAGGCGAGGCGACATGCGAAGCGCCCGTTGGGAGACGACCATGGACCTCACACCCGACCGCCCCCTTCTGCCGGCCCTGGGCGAAGCGCTGCCGGCGGCACCCGGCTCCGCCGAAGCCCTGCGCTTCCTGGCGCGACGCCGATCCTTGCCGGTGCGTGCGCAGGGCGAGCCGGGGCCGAGTGCGGAGGAGGTGGACCTGATGCTCGCCGTGGGCCTGCGCGTGCCCGACCACGGCAAGCTGGAGCCCTGGCGGCTGCTGGTGCTTCGGGGCGAGGCCCGCCATCGCATCGGCGCCGTCGTTGCGGAGGCGTTCGCGAAACGCCAGCCCGACGCCAACGCGGCCAGCCTGCAAGCGGAGCGGCAGCGGCTCGCCCGTGCCCCCCTGGTCGTTGCCGTGATCGCGTCGCCGGTGGCGAGCGCCAAGATCCCCGAATGGGAGCAGCTTCTCTCGGTCGGCGCGCTCTGCCACCAGCTTCTGTTGACCGCGAACGCCATGGGCTACGCCGCGCAATGGCTGACCGAGTGGTACGCCTACGACGCGGACGTGGCCACGGCGCTCGGCTGCCGTGCGGGCGAGCGCATCGCCGGCTTCGTCCACGTCGGCACGCCGACCGGCCCGGCGGAGGAGCGTGTGCGGCCGGACCCGTTGCGGAAGATCGCCCACCTCTGACGGCGGAGCCGTGGCGTTCCGCCCTCGGCTGCGCCATAGCTGACGGGCACGGCGTCAGGGGAAGGTCGAGATGTCGGAACCGGTCGCAGCTCAGCCCACGTCCCGCCGGGCGGTCGACCTCGTCATCCGCCTCGTGGTGCTGGGGATCGTCGTCGCCTGGTGCCTCGTCATCGTCCGCCCCTTCGTCGAGATCGTGCTTTGGGCGGTGATCCTGGCGGTGGCCTTGCAGCAACCGTTCGAGTGGCTCAGCGTCCGCCTCGGCGGTCGGCCGAAACTGACGGCCGTCGTGCTGACGCTCGCCATGCTCGCCCTGATCCTCGGTCCGATCACCCTGCTCGCGACCCAACTCGTCCGCAACGTGCAGGACTTTCTGCCGCGTGTCCTCGATGGCTCGCTCCACCTGCCGCCGACCCCGCTCGGTCTCGCCGACTGGCCGCTCGTCGGGCCGACGCTCGCGAGCTTTTGGGACCTCGCCTCGACCAACGTGGTGGAGGCCATGGAACGGCTGGTGCCGCACCTGGAGCCGTTCGGCGCGGCGGCCCTGGCCGTCGCGGCCGGCGCCGCCCTTGCCTTCGTCCAGGTGCTCGCAGCCGCCGTGCTCGCCGGCTTCGTCCTGGTCGGGGCCGCGCCCTTGGCGGCTCGGGCGCGGGGCGTCGCAAAACGGCTCGTGCCGGACCGCGGCGACGCCTTCGTCAGCCTGATCGGCGCCACCACCCGCGGCGTCGCCAGCGGCGTGGTCGGCGTGGCGTTGTTGCAGGCGCTCTTGGCCGGCATCGGCTTTCTCACCGCCGGCATCCCCTATGCCGGCATCCTCACCTTCCTCGTGTTGGTGCTGGCGATCGTCCAGGTGGGGCCGACCGTCGTCTTCGTCGGCTGCGTGGTCTATGCGTGGTGGGCGTTCGAGCCGCTCACCGCACTGCTCTTCACCGCCTGGATGGTGCCGGTGAGCCTCTTCGACAACGTGCTCAGGCCGATCATGATGGCGCGTGGCCTCAAGGTGCCGATGCTCGTGATCCTGATCGGCGTGATCGGCGGCCTCGTCACCCACGGCCTGATCGGGCTGTTCATCGGGCCCGTGGTCCTGGCCGTCGGCTACGAGCTGGCGGTTGCCTGGATCGCCGACGATCCCGGGGTTCCGGCCGACGACGGAAAGGGGCACCATGCGCCGGAAGTACCCGCCGGAGATTCGTCATGACCGTCGTCGAGGTGCCGATTCAGCCGTTCGAAGGACAAAAGCCCGGCACCTCGGGGCTGCGCAAGAAGGTCGAGGTCTTCCGCCGTCCGCACTACGTCGAGGCGTTCGTGCAGGCGGTGTTCGACGCCGTGCCGGAGTTGCGGGGCGGCACGCTGGTGGTCGGCGGCGACGGCCGCTTCTTCAACGAGGTGGCCATCCAGCGCATCCTCGAGCTCGCCGCCGCCAACGGCGTCGCCAAGGCCGTCGTGGGCCAGAACGGGCTCCTCTCCACGCCTGCCGCCTCCGCCATCATCCGCGACATCGGCGCGACCGGCGGGCTGATCCTGTCGGCCAGCCACAATCCCGGCGGTCCCGACGGCGATTTCGGCATCAAGTACAACGTCGACAATGGCGGCCCGGCGCCGGAGCGCGTCACCGACGCCATCTACGCCCGCACCCGCACGATCGACCGCTACCGGGTGCTCGAGGCCCCGGCGGTGGACCTGGAGCGCAACGGCACGCTGGAGTTGGGCCAGATGACGGTCGAGATCGTCGACCCGGTCGCGACCTACGCCGCCTTGATGGAGCGTCTGTTCGACTTCGACGCCGTCCGCGCGCTGTTCGCCTCCGGCTTCACCATGCGCTTCGACGCCATGCACGCTGTCACCGGCCCCTACGCCAAGGCGATCCTGGAGGGAACGCTGGGGGCTGCCGCCGGAACTGTGGTCAACGCCGTGCCCGAGCCCGACTTCGGCGGCCACCACCCGGACCCGAACCTGGTCCACGCCAAGGACCTCTACGACCTGTTGATGCGCGACGACGGGCCGGACTTCGGCGCCGCCTCGGACGGTGACGGCGACCGCAACCTGATCATCGGCAAGCACCAGTTCGTGACGCCGTCCGACAGCCTCGCCATCCTGGCGGCGAATGCGCATCTGGCGCCGGGCTACGCGCGTGGGATCGCGGGCGTGGCGCGCTCGATGCCGACCAGCCAGGCCGCGGACCGCGTGGCCGAAGCCCTCGGCATCGGCGCTTACGAGACGCCTACGGGCTGGAAGTTCTTCGGCAACCTCTTGGATGCCGGCATGGCCACGCTCTGTGGCGAGGAGAGCGCGGGTACCGGCTCCGACCACGTGCGCGAGAAGGACGGGCTTTGGGCGGTGCTGCTTTGGCTCAACGTGCTCGCCGTGGAGCGGAAGTCGGTGCGGGAGATCGTGCAGGCGCACTGGCGGCGCTTCGGCCGCAACTACTACACGCGGCACGACTACGAGGAGGTCGATACCGAGCGCGCGAAGGCGTTGATGGAGGGCCTGCGCACCCGGCTGACCACGCTGCCCGGCACCCGGGTCGGCGGGCGGGCGATCCGCACGGCGGACGACTTCGCCTATCAGGACCCGGTCGACGGCTCGGTCACCGAGCACCAGGGCCTGCGGGTGCTGTTCGAGGACGGGGCGCGCATCGTCTATCGCCTGTCGGGTACCGGCACGGTCGGCGCCACGCTCAGGGTCTACATCGAGCGCTACGAGGCCGACCCGGCGAG
Source organism: Geminicoccaceae bacterium (assembly GCA_050485385.1). Classification (GTDB taxonomy): domain Bacteria; phylum Pseudomonadota; class Alphaproteobacteria; order Geminicoccales; family Geminicoccaceae; genus RECO01. Next base: position 26,086 of record JBJHBG010000026.1, read on the forward strand.
GCAGCACGACGAGACGCAAAGCGCGCTCGCCGACCTGATCCGCGCCGCCGACCGCCTCGCCGCGATCCACGAGCACACCGGCCGCACGGCGCCGGACGTGATCACCTGATATCCGACGGCGCCCGGCCCGCCTCGCCCGCTTTGCCGATCCGCGCCAGCAGGCTCGGCACGAGGCGCTGGGAGAAGCCGGCGGCGAACGACCAGACGACGAGCTTGGCGAGGTCGCCGTTGGGGACGAGTGGGCTCGGCTTGCCCGGGGGTTCCGCGTACGGCCAAAGGTTGGCTTTGACGAAGGCGATCTTCTCCAGATCGGGGAACAACTCGCCGTCGACGAGACCGGCGTTGAAGAAGAAGTACAGCGTCGTGGCCGCACCGACACCGACGCCGAGCCGGAGCAGGATCATCGGCGAGCCGGCGGCGGTGCGGATCTCCTCCAGGTTCGGCAGCACGGCGATCTCCCGTTGCTGCGTCAGCATGCTGAAGCTGGCGCCGAGCAGGCCGCCCGCGACCGCCAAGGGCAGGCCACCGAACCGGCGGTCCGGACCGGGCCAGTAATCGGCGTTCATCTCGTAGATCACGAGGCCGAGCGCGACGGCCGCCGCGAGCAGGAAGCAGGTGACCAAGCGGCGGGCGTAGAGCACGCCGATCTGTCGGGCGATGTAGCGCTGCGACGTCTCCCATTGCACACGGCGCAGGAGCACGCCGAGCAGACCGCGCAACCGCGCCTCGGGACAAGGGTCGAGCGCGGCGAGCCGTTGCCATTCGGCCGCCAGGATCTGGTGACGTTCCGGCTCGATCGGCCGCAACTGCTCCAGCTGATCGATCAGTTCGGGGGCGAGCTGGTCGGCCGGCACGAGATGGGCGAGCAATTGCTCGCCCAGATGGACGACATTCCAATCCGCCAGGGTGCCGGGCGTCGGGCTGCCGTCGGCCCGCGGTGCCGCCGGCCCCTCCAAGATCGTCTCGAGTTCACGATACGCCCGCAGCCGCGCCGGCACCGCGTCGCCCGGCGGTTCGACACCGGCGAAGCGGCCGCGAATGGCGGCCATGCGCTGGCCAAGGAGTTCGGCGTTCTCGGCCGGCAGGCGGCAGACGAAACTACCGTCGCTCTCGAAGAGCTGCGTGATCCGCGCCCACAGGGACGCAACCCTCTCTTGCAACCAGGCCATCGCCCCACGGCCTCCGTCGTTCGCCTTCGGCCGGGATAGTGGCGATTGAGTGACAAAAAAGTAACCGAAACTTAAGGCTGGGGTGGGTCAGGCGCCGCTGGCGGTGTAGTCCACCGGCGTCGCCAGCCATCCGGCCTTTCGCTTGCTCCAGTAGGCGTCCTGGAGTTGGGCCGCGATCGGCCCCGGCACGCCGGCACCCACCGGCGCGCCGTCGACCACCGTGACCGGCAGCACGCCGCCGGCCGTCGTGGTCAGGAATACCTCGTCGGCCGCGACCAGTTCGCCGACCTCGACCGGCCGCTGCTCGGCCTTCAGTTGCAGGTCGTCGAGCAGTTCGAGCACGGTGCGCCGCGTCATGCCGTCGAGCACGTTGACGGCGGGCGGCGTGGCGAGGCGGCCCGCCGTCACCACGAAGACGTTGAAGCCCGGCCCCTCGGCCAGGTTGCCGTCGAGGTCCTTCAACAGCACGGTCTCGGCACCGGCGTCGTAGGCATCGAGCAACCCCTGCTGGAACTCCAGCCAGTGGTAGTGCTTCACCAGCGGGTCGACCGACTGCGGCGGGACGCGGCGCCGGTCGGAGACGTGGAGGTGCAGGCCGCGCCGTTGCACCTCGGGCGTGGCGATCCAGACATAGGGGATGGCGAAGGCCTGAAAGCGGTTGACGGCGCGGCGCACGTCGCGGCTGCCGATGGGCGGCACGCCGCGGGTCATGAGGAACTGGACATAGGCCTCGCGCAGGCCCGCGCGGGCGACCAGACCGTGCAGCACCGCCCGGATCCGGGCCTCGTCCGGCGGCGTCATGCGCAGCCGCGCGGCCGAGCGTCGAAAGCGGGCGAGGTGGTCGTCGAGGCGGAAGAACGCTCCGTCCCAGACCGACACCGTCTCCTGGAACGCGTCGGAGCGGAGGAACCCCCAGTCCAGCAAGGGCACCCGCGCCTCTTGCACCGGCACGTAGGCGCCGTCGATGTAGGCCGCGCCCTCGGCAAAGCGCGGATCGCTCGCCTCGGTCGTGGTGGACGGGGCCGCATCGGTCATCGTTCGCACTCGCTCGCCGGTGGTCACAGCCCCGATCCGACCACGCCCGCCGCCACGCCGCAAGCCGCCAGCGCGCCATCGGTCATGGCCGAAGGGCGCGGGGTCAGGGCTCGCCCGAGGTCACGACGAGGTCGTCGACGAGGAGCTGCAGCGCGCGGGCGAGCCTGACGTGGGCGTCGAGGGAGCCGCGTTTGCGGCCGGCTTCGATGTCGGCGATGACGACGCGGTGAACGCCCGACGCTTCGGCCAAGGCCGTCTGGGTGAGGCCGCGATACTCGCGCCAGACGCGCAAGGGCGGCTCGCCCGCGAGCAGACGGTCGAGCACGATCGCGGGGATCAGCTCTTCCTCGCCGCGGGCAAACGCCGCGTCGAAGGCGGCGACGGCCTCGCGGTCGATTTGGTCCTCCGCGATGGACACGAGACGCTCGTACTCGGCCCGCGGGATCGTCACGGTTTCGGTAGTCATCATATTGAAATACCAAATAACACTGAGGGTTGGATCTCGGGCTGTCTCCAGGCTTAGCGATAGGCACGTTGGCGCGGAGCGACGTTTAGCACCGCGATCACCGCCGTCTCGCGGATGATGACGCGCCAACTGCCGACGCGCAGCCGAAGTTCGTCGCGACCCTGAAGCCGCTTGACGTTGTTGGCTTGGCTCGAAGGATCGGCAGCGTGAGCCGCGATCTTCTCTCGCACGCGAGTCGCTTCGGTTCGAGGCATTCGCGTTAGCGTACGTATCGCCTCCTTACTGTAGCTGACCGGCTTCATGGCGCGAGTGTAGCTATTCGCTACATACGCGCAAGCGAAAGTTCAGATCCCCGTACGTCTACCGCACGTCACCGCTCCAATCCGGTCGATGTGGAGGGGGTCGTTACGCCACCGCCGGCGCCCGCGCCTTCGCGGCCGCGACCTCGGCCTCGAGCCTCCCCTCCTCCACCGCGTGGCAGCGGACGTCGCGTTGGTCGAGGTGGAGGGCGAGCGGGGTTTCGGTCTTGCAGCGCTGGTTGGCGAAGGGGCAGCGGGGGTGGAAGTGGCACCCCGAGGGGGGGGTGATCGGGCTCGGCACTTCGCCGCCGACGGGGATGCGCTTGCGGCCGGTCATCTCCAGGTCGGGGATCGCGTCCAGCAGCATGCGCGTATAGGGGTGCTGCGGGTTTTTGAAGATGGCGCGGGCGGGGCCGACCTCGACCAGCCGGCCCAGGTACATCACGCCCAGATAGTCGGCGATGTGGTAGACCACGGCCAAGTCGTGGCTGATGAACAGGTAGGAGAGGCCCAACTCCCGCTGCAAGTCCTTCATCAAGTTGAGAATCTGCGCCTGGACCGAGACGTCGAGCGCCGAGGTCGGCTCGTCGCAGACCAGGAACTCGGGCTCGCTGGCCAGCGCGCGGGCGATCGAGATGCGCTGGCGCTGGCCGCCGGAGAACTCGTGCGGGAACTTCTCGCCGTCGCGGGCCGAAAGCTTCACCCGCTCGAGGTTGAGCGCCACGCGCCGCGTCACGTCGCGCTCGTCCTCGGCCAGCCCGTGCGCCCGGATCGGCTCCGCCACGATGTCGTGGACGCGCCAGCGCGGGTTGAGGCTGGCGAACGGGTCTTGAAAGATCATCTGGAAGCGGCGGCGGATCTTCGCCATCTCCGCCCGGCTGCGCTTGGCCGCAAGGTCGTGACCGTCGAAACGGATAGAGCCCGCGGTCGGCTGGTAGAGCCCCACCACCAGCCGCGCCACCGTGGACTTGCCGCAACCGCTCTCGCCGACGAGGCTCAAGGTCTTGCCCTTGGGGATCTGGAAGTCGACCTGATCCACCGCGCGCAGGGTGGAACGCCCCTCGCGCCGCACCAAACGCCGCAGGATCGGCGCCGAGACGTCGAACGCCTTGGACAGACCCCGGACCTCGAGAATGGGCTGATCGACCTGCAACGTCCCGTCTCCTAAAGCCAATCGGCGAGAGGAAGGGGCAGGGGGACTTCAAGTCCCCCTGCAACCCCCCCCCCCAAGGCGCCCGCCCCGCCGGCGCCCGGGGGGGTGGGGGGGCCCAACAAAGCCCCCCCACCAGCCAAAT
>JBJHBG010000026.1:30359-45739 GCA_050485385.1 Geminicoccaceae bacterium
CTACACGCCCCCCTGCACCCCCCTCCACCTTGGCGCCGCCACGGCCGGCGCCGGGAGGGTTGGGGGGACCATCAAGTCCCCCCGAACCTGCCTTCTCCACCAGCCCTACTCCGCCGCTTCCGCCGCCGGTTCGTGCAGCCAGCAGGCGGCCATGGCGCTGCCGACCGGGATGAGGCCGGGGCGTTCGGACCGGCAGCGCTCGAAGGCATGCGGGCAGCGCGGGTTGAACGCGCAGCCTTTGGGAATTTCGGTGAGGCGGGGCATCGATCCCTCGATCTGGGTGAGGCGTTCGAGGTCGTGGCCGACCACCGGGATCGAGCCCATGAGGCCCTTGGTGTAGGGGTGCTTGGCATCCTTGATGACGTCCTCGACCGGGCCGATCTCGGCGATGCGGCCGGCGTACATGACGGCGACGCGGTCGGCGGTCTCGGCGATGACGCCCATGTCGTGGGTGATCAGCATGACGGCGGCGCCGTGCTCCTCGCAGAGCCGCTTCAAGAGCTTGATGATCTGCGCCTGGATGGAGACGTCGAGGGCGGTGGTGGGCTCGTCGGCGATGATCATGCGCGGGTTGACGCACAAGGCCAAGGCGATGACCACGCGCTGGCGCATGCCGCCGGAGAACTGGTGCGGGTATTGGTCGATGCGGCGCTCGGGCGAGGGGATGCCGACCTCGGCCAACAGGTCGATGGCATGTTTGCGCGCCTGGGCCTCGCTCATGCTCTGGTGGGTGAGGATGGTCTCGGTGAGCTGGCGGCCCACGGTGTAGAGCGGATTGAGCGAGGTCAGCGGGTCTTGGAAGACCATGCCGATGCGCTTGCCGCGGACGCGGCGCATCTGCTCCTGGCTGAGGTTGTCGATGCGCTCGCCGTCGAGGCGCACCTCCCCGCCGGCGATGCGGCCGGGCGGCTCCAAGAGGCCGATGATCGCCGAGCCGGTCATCGACTTGCCGGCGCCCGATTCGCCGACGACGCCCAGGACCTCGCCCTCGAAGACCTGGAAGGAGACGTCGTCGACGGCGACCAGGGTGCCGCGGCGGGTGGGAAACTCGACCCGGAGATTGCGGACGTCGAGGACGGGGCGTCGGGTGGTCATGGCCGCCTCCTCAACGCAGCTTCGGGTTCAAGGCGTCGCGCAGCCAGTCGCCGACGAGGTTGACGGCGAGCACGAGCACGACGAGGGCGACGCCGGGGAAAATGGTCATCCACCATTCGCCGGAGAACAGGAAGTTGTTGCCGATGCGGATGAGGGTGCCGAGCGAGGGATTGGTCACCGGCACGCCGACGCCGAGGAAGGAGAGGGTGGCCTCGGTGAGGATGGCGACGGCGAGCGAGAGGGTGGCGATGACCAAGACGGGCCCGGTCACGTTGGGCAGGACGTGGCGGTACATGATGAGGATCGGGTGGATGCCGATGACCTTGGCCGCCTGGACGTATTCCTTGTTCTTCTCGACCAGGGTGGAGCCCCGGACGGTGCGGGCGAAGTTGACCCACAAACTCGCGGCGATGGCGAGGATGAGGACGTAGATCTTGAACTCGGCCCGCGCCTGCGCGCTCATCAGGGTCGAGGCGATGCCGTCGATCATGAGGGCGATCAGGATCGCCGGGAAGGTGAGCTGGACGTCGGCGATGCGCATGATGAGCGCGTCGACCCAGCCGCCGACATAGCCGCTGACGAGGCCGAGGATGGTGCCGACGACGGCGGCGAGCAGAACGCCGGCGAAGCCCACCAGCAGCGAGATCCGGAGGCCGAAGATCATCGCCGAGAGCACGTCGCGGCCCTGATCGTCGGTGCCGAGCAGGTAGCGCGGATCGCCGCCCTCGGCCCAGGCCGGCGGCAGATACGCATCCATCAGCTCCAGGCTGGCGAGGTCGTAGGTGTCGTAGGGCGCGACCCAGGGGGCGAAGATCGCGCAGAAGAACAAGGTCACGGTGACGACGAAGGCGAGGATCGTCACCGGCGAGCGCTTGAAGCTGTCGAACACGTCACCGTCGAAGAAGCGCTTGGTGGCCTCCACGCAGCGGGTGGCGAAGCTCGGCGGCGCCGCCAGCGCGGCTTTCGCCTCCAGGTCGGATGGACGCACGCTCTGCATGGCTCAGTGCCCCGACGTCGGCCGCTCGATCCTGAGGCGCGGATCGACGACGTAGTAGAGCAGGTCGACGATGAGATTGATGATGACGAAGAACAGCGCCACCAACACCAAGTAGCTCGACATGATCGGAATGTCGCCGAAGCGGATGGCCTGGATGATCAACAGGCCCATGCCCGGCCACTGGAACACCGTCTCGGTGATGATCGAGAAGGCGAGCAGGGCGCCGATCTGCAGGCCCATGATGGTGATGACGGGGACCAGCGTATTCTTCAGCGCGTGGCCGAAGTTGATCGAGCGCTGCTTGAGGCCGCGGGCGCGGGCGAACTTGATGTAGTCGGTTCTGAGCACCTCCAGCATCTCGGCACGGACGAGGCGCATGATCAGCGTGAGCTGGAACAGCGCCAAGGTGATCGCCGGCAGGATCAGGTGGCTCCAGCCGCGCAGCGTGAGGAAGCTCGTCTCCCACGGGCCGACGTCGACCAGGCCGCCGCGGCCGAAGGTCGGCAGCCACCCGAGCCAGACGCCGAAGATGAGGATGAGGAGAATGCCGATGAGGAACGTCGGCAGCGAGATGCCGACCAGGGAGACGGTGAGGAAGACGCGCGAGAGCCACGAATGTCGATGCAGGCCGGTATAGACGCCCATCGGTACGCCGACGGCGACGGCGAGGATGGCGGAGACGAACACCAGCTCGAGCGTCGCCGGCAGGCGGTCGGCGATGAGGTCCTGCACCGAGCGGCCCATGCGGTAGGAGACGCCGAACTCGCCCTGGACGGCGTTGCCGACCCATTTGACGAACTGGATCGGAATGGGGTCCTCCAGGCCAAGCTGTTCCCGCAGCGCTTGGCGCTCCGCCGCGGTCGCTTCCTGGCCCAGCATGTTGTTGACGGGATCGCCGACGAACTGGAACAGCGAGAACGAGATGGCGGCGACCACCAACATGACGAAGATCGCCTGCACCAGCCGCTGGGCCACGTAATCGAGCATCGGCTCCCCTCCGCAAGGACGAACGGCCCGGGGAGCACGCCCCGGGCCGTTGTCCCGAACGACCGGACCTAGTTCAAGGTGACGTAGCGAAGGTCGACGTCATTGAACGGCCGCTGGACGATCTCGGCGACGCGGTCGGTGCGCACGCCCCAGGCGAGCGCCTGCTGATGCAGCGGCAGGTGGCCGACGTCGTCCTTGTGGATCTGCATCGCCTCGCGGACGAGGTCCATGCGCACCTCCTCGTCGACCGTGACGGCGATGAGGTCGTGCAGTTCCTCCACGCGCGGGTTGGTGTAGCGCCCGGAATTCCAGGTGCCCTGGCCCGGCCCGTCGAGGGTGATGATGTTCTGGATCATGTTGAGGGCGTCGTAGCTGCCCGGCGTCCAGCCCAGCATGAAGAAGCTGGTGTTGTAGTTCTCGGTCGGGCCGATCTTGTTGAAGTGCAGCGACAGGGTCTGCGCGTTCAACGTGACGTCGATGCCGATGCGCCGCAGCATCGGCACCACGGCGGTGCAGATCGCCTCGTCGTTGACGTAGCGGTCGTTCGGGCAGTCGAGCGTCACGGGGAAGCCGTCGGGGAAGCCCGCCTCGGCCAGGAGTTCACGCGCCCGGTCGGGGTCGAACGGGTAGGGCTCGTGGATGCTCTCGTCGAACCCGTGGATGCCCGGCGCGATCATCGAGCCGGTGGGCGTCGAGGCGCCGCGCATCACCACGCGCTGGATGGCGTTGAGGTCGAGGGCGTGGGCGAAGGCCTGGCGCACGCGCTGGTCCTTGAACGGGTTCACGCCGGAGCCCGGCATGTCCATCAACTCGTCGCGGTGCTGGTCGAATCCCAGGAAGATGGTGCGCAGTTCGGGGCCCTGCATGACCTCGATATTGGCGTCGCCCTCCAGCCGCGGCACGTCCTGCAAGGGTACCGGGTACATCATGTCGATCTCGCCCGAGAGCAATGCTGCGACGCGGGTGGCGTCGTTGCCGATCGGCATGAAGACCGCGCGGTCGATGTTGTCGGTGCGGTCGGCATGGCCCCACCAGTTCTCGTTCGGCACGAGGACGAGGCGGTTGTCCTGCACCCACTCGACGAGGCGATAGGGGCCGGTGCCGTTGGCGTTGAGATTGGCGAAGTTGGTCGCACCGCCGCCGGGGCTTACCTGGAAGCTGTCGTTGGCCTCCATGTACTGCTCGCTGACGATGAAGAAGAGCGGCATGTTCAACAGCAGGATCGGGTCCGGCCCGCGCGTGACGATGTGCACGGTGTGGTCGTCGACCGCCTTCACCTCCTCGACCGAGGCGACGTAGGTGCTCATCTCGGCACCCGACTGCGTCATGCGGCGAAAGCTGTAGACCACGTCGGCCGCCGTGAACGGCGTGCCGTCGTGGAACTCGACGCCCTCGCGCAACTTGAACTCCCAGGTGACGTCGTCGAGGCGATCCCATTCGACGGCGAGGTCGGGGTGCAGCGAGAGGTCGGGTTTTCGGTGCAGCAGCGAGCCGTAGATGGCGCCCTTCACGGCGTTGGTGGTGCCGTGGTTGTGCATGTGCGGGTCGAGGCCGAGGATGTCGCCGGTGGTCGCGTACCGGAACACTTTCTCCTCGTTGGCGAGCGCAGCCATGCCGGACACTGCCAGCATCGCCGCCGCTGCGACCGCAAGGCCGAAACGGGTCATGTGCGGTGGTCTCCCATGCAATGGCCCGCGATGCCTGCACGCGGACCCATCGAATCGAGAGCACTAGACCACTTCGTTGCGCCTCACCAGCCATCGATTTTCGCCGTGGCTCCGGCGAGGCGCACTTGTCGCACGCCGCCTCCACGGTCTAAGCAACCCACCTTAGGGGGAGGCAGCATGCAGAGTTGGCAGAACGACATCTTTCGGGCGCTCAAGCGCGCCCGGATCGCGCAGATGGCCTACGTGCCGGATGCGGGGCACACCGCCGTGATCGACGCCTGCGAGGCCGATCCCGAGATCGAGGCGACGGTGCTCACCACCGAGGAGGAGGGTATTCCCCTGCTCTCGGGCGCTTGGCTCGGCGGCCAGCGCGGCGTGCTGCTCATGCAGTCGAGCGGTGTCGGCAACTGCATCAACCTGTTGGGCCTGCCGCAGCTCATGGGCATTCCCTTGCCGATGCTCGTCACCATGCGCGGCGAGTGGGCCGAGTTCAACGGCTGGCAGGTGCCCATGGGCCAGGGCACGCGGCCGGTGCTGGAGGCCATGGGCGTCATCGTCTACCGCGCCGACCGGCCGGACGAGGTGGGCGAGATCGTCGAGGGCGCGTTGGACCTCGCCTTCGACGGCGAGCGCAGCGTCGCCGTGCTGCTCGGCCAGCGGCTGATCGGGAGGAAGGACTGGTGAGTGCGATGGATCGCCGCAAGGCCACCGCCGCCCTGCTCGACGGCCGCCGCGAGCTCGCGGTGGTGACGGGGCTCGGCTCGCCCTCCTACGACGCCTATGCCGCGGGCGACCACGACCGCAACGTCTATCTCTGGGGCTCGATGGGGGCGGCCGTCGCCATGGGCCTCGGCCTTGCGCTGGCCCGCAAGGACCTGCCCGTCTTGGTGCTGACGGGCGACGGCGAACTGCTGATGGGGCTCGGTTCGCTCGCCACGGCCGGCGTCAAACGGCCACCCAACCTCACCGTGGCCGTGCTCGACAACGGTCACTACGGCGAGACCGGCATGCAGGCGAGCCACACCGGCAAGGGTGCGGACCTCGAGGGCGTGGCCAAGGCGCTCGGCTTCGCTTGGACCGAGACGGTCGGCACGCTCGACCGCGTGGCCGCCGTCCGCCCCCGGCTGGAAGCGCGCGAGGGCCTCGGCTTCGTCCGCTTGATGATCGACACCGGCGAGCCGGACCGGGTGCTGCCACCGCGCGACGGCCACTTCATCAAGCACCGCGTCCGCCGCGCGCTCGGCGTCGACTGAAGGGGCGAGGGGGCTTTCGGCCCCTCGAACCTCCGGCTGCCGCCTAGCCGGCGAACCTGACCACCTGCCGCAACGCCGAGCCGGCGGCGAGGGCCTCCAGGGCGTCGTTCAGGTCGTCGAGGCCGATGATGCGGTCGATCAGCTTCTCGACCGGCATCAGCCCCGCCTGCTGGAGCGCCAAGAAGCGCGGCAGGTCGCGCTGCGGCACGCAACTGCCGACATAGGAGCCCTTGAGGGTGCGCTCCTCGGCCACCAGCCGCACCTGGTTGACGCCGAGAGCCTTGTCGGGCGGGGCGAGGCCCGCGGTGACGGTGGTACCGCCGCGAGCGGTGATCTCGTAGGCCAACTCCAAGGCCGGCAACGCGCCCGCCGTCTCCACGGCGACGTCGACGCCGCCGCCGGTCGCATCCTTGATCTGCTGGATGGCGTCGTTGGCCCGCGCATCCACGGCGAGGGTGGCGCCGAATCGCTTGGCGGCCTCCAGCTTCTCCGGGACCAGATCGACCGCGACGATCTGACGGCAACCGGCGAGCTTGCCGGCCATCACCGCGTTGAGCCCGACGCCGCCGCAGCCGACCACGGCGAGCGTGCCGCCGGGCTTCAGCCCGCCCGTGTTGAGCACGGCACCCGCACCCGTCAGCACCGCGCAGCCGAAGATCGCCGCCAGTTCGAGGGGAATGGCGGGATCGACCTTGACGACCGAATGCGCGGAGACCACCGCCCGCTCGGCGAAGCCCGAAACGCCGACATGGTGGTGGATCGCCTCGCCGCCCTGGCTCAGCCTCCGGCCACCGCCGAGCAATTCGCCCTTGCCGTTGGCGGCGTTGCCCGGCGCGCAGAGGGCCGGCCGGCCGTCGCGGCAGGACGGGCAACGGCCGCACATCGGCACGAACACGGTGACGACGTGGTCGCCCAGGACGAGATCGGCCACGCCCTCGCCGACCGCCTCGACGACACCCGCCGCCTCGTGGCCGAGGACCATGGGCAACGGCCGGGGACGCACGCCGTCGACCACCGAGAGGTCCGAATGGCAGAGGCTGGCGGCGGCCATCTTCAACCGCACCTCACCCGGCCCCGGCGCGGCCAGCTCGACGTCCTCGATCCGGAGCGGCCGGCTCTCGGTGTAGGGCCGCTCCAGCCCGCTTCGGCGCAGCACCGCCGCCTTGATCCGCATCCTCGCCTCCCTCGTTACGCCCAGCCCTAGGAAGCATCACCGAGTAGGGGTTTCGTCAACACAGCCGCGCGCACACCCTTGCCAGCGAGGCGCCGACCCGGTTCAACCGGCGCATCCGCATCCGCTCGCACGAAAGCCCTCGCCCATGGTCGCCCTCTTCGACGGTCACAACGACCTCCTGCTCAAGCTGTGGCGCCAGGATCCGGGCGACGGCTCGGTGTTCCTCCAGGGTGACGCCAAGGGGCATCTGGACCTCGACCGCTGCCGCATCGGCGGCTTTGCCGGTGGGCTCTTCGCCTGCTTCGTGCCGTCCCCCGGCTCCAGCGGCGAAGCGCGCGGCAACATGGGCGCCGGGCTCACCACCAATCCGGTCGAGCACGGGCCGGCCTTGGAGATCACCACGGCGCAGGGGGCGCGGCTGCTCAGGCTGGAGGCGCAGAGTAGGGGTGCTTTGCGCGTCTGCCGCTCGGTCGCGGACATCCGCGCCGCCATGGCGAACGGCGCCATCGCCGCCGTCTGGCACCTCGAAGGCGCCGAGGCCATCGGTGCCGACCTGATGGAACTGGACGTGCTGCACGCCGCGGGCCTCCGCTCGCTCGGCCCGGTCTGGAGCCGGCCCAACCTCTTCGGTCACGGCGTGCCCTTCGCCTATTTCACCAGCCCCGACACCGGCCCCGGTCTGAGCGACGCCGGCATCCGGTTGGTCCGCGCCGCGGACGAGAAGCGCATCCTGCTCGACACCTCGCACATGAACGAGCAGGGCTTTTGGGACCTCGCCCGCACCTCGACGCGGCCGTTCGTCGCCAGCCACGCCAACGCCCACGCGCTGGTGCCCTCGGCCCGCAACCTCACCGACCGGCAGCTCGACTGCATCCGCGAGCGCAACGGCTTGGTCGGGGTCAACCTGTCGGTCCCGGACCTGCGACCCGACTGCAAGCGCGACCCGGAGACCTCGCTCGACCTGGTCGTCGCCATGTTCGACTACCTGATCGAACGGCTGGGCGAGGATCGCGTGGGCCTCGGCTCCGACTTCGACGGTGCCACCATCCCGGCGGCCATCGGCAGTGCGGCAGGCCTGCCCAAGCTGTTCGAGGCCCTTGCCGCCAAGGGCTACGACGACGCGCTGATCGCCAAGCTGGCGAACGGCAACTGGTTGGCGCTCCTGGAGCGCGTCTGGGAGGGCTGACGCCGAGGCCGGGCGGCCTATCTCCGTGCCATGGCCCGAGCCCCCGTCCACCTCGTCTGGTTCAAGCGCGACCTGCGCACGCATGATCACGCCGCCCTGGCGGCGGCGGCGGCGCATGGCCTCGTCCTGCCGCTGTACGTGGTCGAGCCCGCCTATTGGCGCCTTTCGGACAGCGCGCCCCGGCATTGGGCGTTCGTGCGCGACAGTCTGGCCGAGCTGGACGCCGAGCTGACCCGCCTCGGGGCGCCGCTGGTCGTACGCAGCGGCGACGCGGTGGACGTGCTGAGGGACATCCTCGACCGACGCCCCGTGGCCGCCGTCCACAGCCACCAGGAGACCGGCAACGCCTGGACCTTCGCCCGCGACCGCGCGGTGGCGGCCTTGCTGCGGGAACGCGGCATCCCCTGGCACGAGTACCGCCAACACGGCGTGATCCGCGGGCTGCGGTCGCGCGACGGCTGGGCCGCCAAGTGGGAACGGCTGATGCGCGCACCGGCGATCGACGCACCCGCCCGCTTGGCCCCGGCTCTGGCGCCCGAGCCATTCGCACTGCCGGACGGCGACGACTGCCCCGGCCGGCAGACGGGTGGACGCACGGCCGGGCTCGACCTTCTGGCCAGCTTCGTCGGCTCGCGCGGGCGCGACTACCGCCGCGCCATGGCGACACCGGTCACAGCGTTCGATGCCTGCTCGCGGCTGTCGCCCCACCTGGCCTGGGGCACGCTGTCCTTGCGCGAGGTGCATCGCCGGACGCTGGCGGAGTTGGACCGGGGCGGGCACGACACGGTGCAGCGGGCGGGCCTCGTCTCCTTCCGCTCGCGGCTGCACTGGCACTGCCACTTCATCCAAAAGCTGGAGAGCGAGCCCGCCATCGAGAGCCGCAACGTCCACCCCGCCTACGACGCGCTCGACCGCAACGCCGCGCCGGCGAAGCTGGCGGCTTTTCGCGACGGCCGCACGGGCTACCCCTTCGTCGACGCCTGCCTGCGGGCGCTTGCCCACACGGGTTGGATCAACTTCCGCGTGCGGGCCATGCTGGTCTCGTTCGCGAGCTACCATCTCTGGCTCGATTGGCGGGCGACGGGTCCGATCCTGGCGCGCTGGTTCACCGACTACGAACCCGGCATCCACTGGTCGCAGATGCAGATGCAGAGCGGCACCACCGGCATCAACACGATCCGGCTCTACAATCCGATCAAACAGTCGAAGGAGCTCGACCCCGAGGGCGGCTTCATCCGCCGCTGGGTGCCGGAACTGGCGCACCTGCCGACCCCGCTCCTGCACGAACCCTGGCAGGGCACCGTTTCGGGCTATCCGCCGCCCCTCGTCGACCACGCCAGCGCCGCCAAGGCCGCGCGCGACCGGGTCTACGCCGTCCGCCGTGGCAGCGACTACCGCGAGGCCGCCGACGCGATCCAAATGCTGCACGGCAGCCGCCGCTCGGGCCTGCCACCGACACGACGGCCGGTGAAGGCCAAGGCGGACCGGCGTCAACTGCGCCTCGACCTTTGAAGCGCCGCGCCAACGACAAGAGCGACCTGCCGATTAAGACCTGCGCCGCCTGCGGCCGGCCGTTCCGGTGGCGACGCAAGTGGGCGCGGGATTGGGAGCAGGTCCGCTACTGCTCGAAGCGGTGTCGAGGGAGACGTCACACCCCTCGCCTCGACGCGCCGCCGCGATGAGCACCGCGGCCATCGCCGCCGCTTCCTAGTCCGGTTGCCGTGCCCGCCTTGCATGCCGCATTCAAGATGCGGAGCGGGGAGGGTCGATGGGCATGGGCCGCCGGACGTGCCCGCGGTCGAAGCCAACCCAGGCACGACACGAACCGCTTTACCGTGCTGGCCGTGGCGGCGGCATCGCCGACGTCGACCTCGGCCGCAACCCCAGCCAGCCAACCGTCACCCATGTCCTCGTACGCCGGTAACCCTTGTCTCCGGTCCGCACACCCCCTGCACCCCCTGTCTATCGGGCATCGGGGCGCGCGGGGGGCCAAAAGCCCCCCGACCTTACCGCTCGAGATCGAGGTGAGGCCGTGATCGTCGTCTGAATGTTCGCGGCGCTCGTGGTGCTGATCGTGCTCGGCGCGCTGGTGTTCATGGCGATGAGCGGGGCGGCGCTGATCCACTATTGGGACACCGGTCGCGGGGCGACCAAGACGATGCTCGTGCAGCGCATGGTCGGCGGCATGACGTCGTTCACCTTCCTCGCCATCCCGCTGTTCCTGCTCGCCGGCGAAATCAGGACTGACCGACCGGCTGATGGACTTCGCCCGTGCCCTGGTCGGCCACTTCAAGGCGGGTCTGGCGCAGGTCACCATCGCCTCCAGCCCGGTGTTCGCGAGCATCTCGGGCTCGGCCTTCGGTGTCTCCATCGGTGCCCTGTTCGCCGCCGGGCTGACCATCGCCGTCTCGATGACGCTGCTCTTCGGCATCACGACCTACCTCATGGTGCTGCGCTACGGCGTGCCGGCCTATCCCTGGCTGGGAACGCGAGAACTCGCCTGCGCTGCTGCGCGCGCCGCCCTGCCGCTCGGCGTGCCGCTGATCGTCGTCGGCGGCATCCCTGGTCGGCCGCATGTCCATCGTCGAGATCAGCCGCTTCGCTTGGCCGTTCATCCTGATCAAGGTCTTGCTGACCGCGACGATCGTGGGCATTCCCGTCTTGAGCGAGGGGCCGCCCAGAGCATTCGGCCTCGGAGGGCTGTGATGGCGACCGACCCCGCGAAGCGCACCGTCGCCCAGTTCGACCGCGTCGCGGCCGTCACGGGTGCCTGCGCCACAACCGACGACAAGGAGACTTCCTGATGCAGAACGCGCCGATCGGCTTCGTGGGCCTCGGCATGATGGGCGAGGGCGCGACCCGCCGCCTCGTCGAGCGCGGCCATGCGGTCGTGGGCTACGACGTCAGTGCCGAGCGCTGCCGGGCGGCCGAAGGTTGGGGCGTGCGGGTCGCGGGTTCGGCCGCCGAGGTGCTGGCCGCGGCTGACGTGACGCTGGTGTGCGTCGTCTCGACCGCCGCCGTGGTCGACGTCTGCACCGGCCCCAAGGGCTTCCTCACCGTGGCCGACGCCAAGGGCAAGATCGTGGTCGACCATTCGACCACCGACCTCGCCACCACGCGCCGCCTGGCCGAGCAACTCCGCGACGGGGCCGGCATCCGCTTCGTCGACGCGCCGGTGTCGGGCGGACCCGTGGCCGCCGCCGAGGGCCGGCTCGCCATGATGACGGGCGGCGCCGAGGCCGACGTGGCCGCGGTCATGCCGATCCTGGAGGAGCTGGCATCGCGCTGCACCCGGATGGGCGAGGTCGGCGCCGGGCAGGCAACCAAGCTCGTCAACCAAGTCTTGGTGCTCGCCAATTACTGCGTCATCGCCGAGGCCGTGAACCTCGGCAACGCGCTGGGCATCGACGTCGCCAAGGTGCCCCACGCGCTGGGCACCGGCCATGCGGGCAGCAACCTGTTGAACGATCTTCTGCCGCGCATGGTCGAGCGCGACTTCGCGCCCCGAGGCTACGCCCGCCAGATCCTGAAGGACCTGGACCTCGTCCAGGCCACCGCCAAGGAACTGGGCCTAGCCCTGCCCATGGTCGGCACGGCCAACCAGCTCTACAAGCTGCTCGTCGCCCACGGGAAATCCGAGCTCGACGGCTCCGCCATCGTCGCGCTGCTCGACGGCAGCACGTGCGACCTCGGCGACAGCTAGCGGGGTCCGAGGGGGCCAACAGCCCCCTCGCCCCGACGTCGCCTGCGCGATACTAGACCCAGCGGACGCGGTCCGAGGCGAGCAGGTCGTCGAGGATCGGCAACTGGCCGAGCCCTGCCTTCACCTTCGCTTCCAGCTCGCTCTCCAGCTTGCGGATGATGAGCAAGCGTTCCAGCACGTGCTGGGCCAGGGCGCGGGCGACGACGACCACGCCGTCGGCGTCACCGACGATCACATCGCCGCTCTCGACGAGGCGGCCGCCGATGGTGACCGGCAGGCCGATGCTGCCGGGGCCGTTGCGGGCGCAGGAATTGGGCGTAATGCCGGCCGCGAAGACGGGCAGGCCGACCCGCTCGAGGATGGCGACGTCGCGGACGAGGCCGTCGGTGACGAGTGCCGCAGCACCCTTGTTCCTGGCCATGCCGCAGATGAGGTCGCCGGTGACGCAGGCGCCGCGAAAGCCCTCGTTGGCGACGACCAGCACGTCGTGCGGCTGGACGAAGGCGAGCGAGGCGGCCAGCGCCAGATTGTCGTTGCCGCTACACAGGCAGGTGAGGGCACTGCCGACGATGTGGTGCGGCACGTTCGCGTCGTGCAACACGGGCTTGATGCCGTGATCGAGCGCGGCGCGGCCCTCCAGCGCGTCGACGATCCAGCTCGTCGGCACGTTGTCGAAGCCCTGGAGGACCTCCGGCGGCGTGCGCGCGATCTCGCGGCGGATGGTCAGCAGCGGCGGGTCTTCGATCATGGGAACTCCGGTTTCAGGATGCGGCGATCAGGCCGTCGGCGGGGGTGGTGCGCATGGCGTCGCCGCCGACCAGGAGGTCCGGGCCGATCTCGGCGATGGAGCGGCGTCCGGTGAGGACCATGTCGCGGCGCAGCTCCTCCTCGAAGATGGCGAGTGCCCGCCGCACCCCTGCCTCGCCGCCGGCCGCCAGCCCGTAGAGATAGCCGCGGCCGATCGAGCAGGCATCGGCGCCGGCCGCCAGCGCCTTCAGCACGTGGGTGCCGCGGCGCACGCCGCCATCGAGGATCAGCTCCAGGCGGTTGCCGACCGCGTCGCGCATCGCCTTCAGGCAGTCGAGCGGCGCCGGTGCCCCGTCGAGCTGGCGGCCGCCGTGGTTGGACACCATCACGGCCGTGGCGCCGATGTCGAGGGCGCGGCGCGCGTCGTCGGCGGCGAGCAAGCCCTTGATCACGAACGGGCCGTCCCATTGCCGGCGCAGCCACGCCGCGTCGTCCCAGGTGAGCGAGCGGTCGTACTGGCGGTTGGCGTAGTCGGCGACGCCCGGCCCGCTGCCGTCGGCGTCGCCGACGCGGGGTGCCACGTTGGCGAGCGTGACCTTCGGCCCGCGCAGGTGGTCGACGACCCAGCCCGGCCGCAGCGCGAACGAGGCCCAGGCCCTGGCCGTGAGGCGCGGTGGGATGGTGAGGCCGTAAAGGGTGTCGCGCTCGCGGCTGCCGCTCATCGGCGTGTCCACGGTCAGGCAGAGTGCATGATAGCCCTCCGCCTTGCAGCGCTCGACGAGTTCGGTGGTGAGCCCCCGGTCGCGGAAGACGTAGACCTGGAACATCTTGGGGCCGGCGCTGGCGCGACCCGCTTCCTCGACGGTCGCCGAGGCCATGGTCGAGAGGGTGTAGAGCAGGCCCGCGTCCGCCGCGGCGCGCGCCACCGCCGGCTCGCCCGCCGGGTGGAACAGGCGGCTGAGGCCGGTCGGCGAAAGCATCAGGGGCAGGGCGAAGGTGCGGCCGAGAAAGCGCGTCGCGAGGTCGACCTCGGCAACGTCGACCAGGTAGCGCGGCAACAGGTGCCGCTCGTCGAAGGCTTCGGTGTTGCGGCGGAGCGAACTCTCGTCCTCGGCACCGCCGTCCATGAAGTGGAACAGCGGCGCCGGCAACCGGCGCTTCGCGGCAAGGCGGAGGTCGGCAAGGTTGCGGCAGTGCTGAACGTTCATGGACGCTACTCCCCGTTTCTTCGGATGGTGTCAGCTTCGCGCGGGCTTGGCAATCAAGGCTCGGTCGCCGGCCAATCGATCAGCCGATCCTCCAGGTCGTCGTCGACGTCGGTTTCGGGCACGGCACGGCCGCGGATCGAGGCGCCGGCCCGGTGGATCGCGTCGGGATCGCCGGTGACCAGGTGGTGCCAGGAGGCGAGGCCCCGGCCCTCGGCCAATCGGCGGTAGGAACAGCTCATGGGCATCCAGAAGACCGCATCGAGCTGCCCGGGCGCCAGCTCGATGCAGGCCGGTACCCGCACCGTCCGGTTGGCGTAGTCGCCGCAGCGGCAGGTGGCGCGCTCCAAGAGAAAGCAGTGCACGTCGGTGAAGTAGACCGTACCGTCGTCCGCATCCTCCAGTTTGAGGAGGCAGCACTTGGCGCAGCCGTCGCAGACCGCCTCCCATTCCTCCGTGGTCAGCTCGGCGAGCGGCACCGTCTCCCAGAACCTAGGGCGCAAGCGCACCTCCATTGCTTTCGGCCAGCGGCGCGCCAAGGTGGAGCACGATAGCCGAGCGCCGGAGCGCCCATGTCCATCCTCGCCAATGCCGGCTCGATGCTGGCGAGCGTCGCCCGCCTCAACCGCGGCATCTACACCAAGCCCGCCGCCGTCAAGCCGGAACGGCTGCTGGACATCTACGACATCGAGGCCTGTCCGTTCTGCCGCCTGGTGCGCGAGACGCTGACCGAGCTGGACCTGGACGCGATGGTCTTCCCGTGCCCCAGGGGCGGCACCCGGTTCCGTCCCAGGGCGGTGGACCTCGGTGGCAAGGCCCGGTTCCCCTTCCTGGTCGATCCCAACACCGGCCGCCGGCTCTACGAGAGCGCCGACATCATCGCCTATCTGTTCGAGACCTACGGCCGCCGTCCGGTGCCGCTCGGCTGGCGCCTGCGGCCGCTCAACACGACGGCTTCGGGCCTCGCCTCGCTCTCGCGGCTGGGCGCCGGGGCGCGGCGGCGCCCGTCGGTGCCGGCGGCCGAGCCGCTGGAGCTGTTCTCCATCGAGACCAGCCCCTTCGCCCGCCGGGTGCGCGAGCGCCTGTGCGAACTGGAGCTACCCTACCGCCTGCGCAACGTCGGCCGCACCCAGGCGAAGGAGTCGCTGCCGCCGGGCCTCCGCGAGCGCCTCGGCGTGCGGATCGCACCCGAGACCGCCAACCGCAAGGCGCTGTTGGCGCGCACCGGGCGCCTCATGGTGCCCTACCTGATCGACCCCAACACGACGACCGAGCTGTTCGAGAGCGACGCCATCCTCCGCTATCTGGCGGCGACCAACGGCGCGCCGGCGGTCGCCCCGGCCTGACGCCCGACCCCATGCCTGGC